>CAZPSP010000070.1:0-13376 GCA_964589285.1 uncultured Dehalococcoidaceae bacterium
AAGCCCTCGCCGTCCGTATTGTAACCCCGCAGTACGCCGTTATCATTCACGACCGTATTCACTGCGCCGATATCCGCGGCAGTCTTGTCCAGGCTGTCCAGCAGCGGCATGACCGCCATCTTGTGCGGCATGGTCACGTTGAAGCCACGGGCATGAATGGCGCGCAGACCATTAACGGCCGCCGGGAGGTCTCTTTCAGCCACCATTAATGATAAATACACGTAATCCAGCCCTGTCGCGGCGAAGGCGGCGTTCTGCATCGCCGGGGACACGCTGGCCGAAACAGGATCGCCGATGAGGCCGGTCAATACGGTCTTGCTTGAAATATTCACGCTCTTTCCTCTCTGAGCAACCGGCCGGTCACCCGCTAGAAACCGCCTTCCAGGCACCGGTATATCTCTCTTAGTTCCTCCGCGGTTATCTGCCCCGGCGCCGATTCTTTCCCCTGCCCCATCGAGGCGAAAGTGAAATACGCTCCGGCCAGCGGGCTCAGGACACGGGAGACCTGCCCGATTTCCCCCATGGCGAACGACACTACCTTAATACCTACCGTTTCCCTGACCAGCGTTAGAACGGTGATGTTGTCCTGCATGGTGTTGGCAGTCGTGACGACCTTGCAGATGTCGGCTCCGGATTCCTGCTGCCGGCTGATAATTGCCTCCAACTGTTCCGGGGGCAGGGTTTCATTGAAATTATGATACGAGATGATACGCTCCACCCGGCCTTCCGTCACCTTCATCACATCTTTCAAGCCGGGAGCGGCGAGTTCAATATCTATTATAGAGGCGCCGAGGTCAACGGCCCTCAGCAGTTCGGCTATCCTGGCATCTTCACTCCCCATACACCTGCCGCCTTCCGCTGCCAGGCGGTTGGTCGCTATCCACGGTTTATGAATATGCGGTACCAGTTCCGGCCATTTATCACCGATGAGGTCGATACGCACCTCGAAGAGATCGGCGTAGGACTCAATGGAATGCACAGCATCTATGTCGCTATCGACCAGCGCCACGCAGATACTCGGCCTATCCCCAGCCACGAATGACCTCCTCGACGAGCGCCATGTCGACGTCCTCACTCATGAAAGCATGTCCCAGGGAACGCAACAAGACGAACCTTATTTTCTCCAGGCGCACTTTCTTATCGCGCTTCATCGCTTCCAGCACAGCCCGGCGGTCGATGTCCGGGAAATGGACCGGCAGCCCCGCCGCGGCCACGAGGTCTTCCAGCCGGGCGACGTCCGCTGGCGGTAGAATGCCCATACGGGATGAAAGGCGGGCCGCCGCGACCATGCCGAGCGCCACCGCCTGGCCGTGCTTGAGCCTGAACTCCGAGACCGTCTCCATCGCATGGCCGATGGTGTGCCCATAATTCAGCACCTCCCGCAGGCCGGTCTCTCGCTCGTCCTTGCTTACCACGTCCGCCTTGATGCGCACGTTGTCCGCCACCACTGCCTGGAGGATGTCCTCATCACGTGACAGGATGAGCGGCATGTTCTTCTCCAGGAACTCGAAGAAGAGCGCGCTCCGGATGGCGGCGTGCTTGATGACCTCGCCGAGGCCGTTGACGTACTCGATGTCCGGCAGCGTGCGTAACGTGCCGGTATCGGCGATGACGAGGCGCGGCTGGTAGAACGAACCGATCATGTTCTTGTATCCGCCGTAATCGACGGCCGTCTTCCCGCCCACACTCGAATCCACCTGCGCGAGCAGCGTGGTCGGGACCTGGACGAGCGGCAACCCCCGCAGGTACGTGGCCGCCACGAAACCCGCCATGTCGCCGATTACTCCGCCGCCGAGGGCGAAGACCGGCGTGGTCCGCTCCGTATTGGCTCCCGCCAACTCCTCGTATAGTGTCTCCGCCGTTTCCAGCGTCTTGTGTTCTTCGCCCGGCGGTACGACGATGTCGGTAACATCGAACCCGGCGTTAATCAGGCCCAATCTGAGCGGCTCGGCATGAAGACCGTACACCGTGTCATCGGAGATGATGACTGCTTTGCCGCCGTAGCCGAGTTCCTTCATCCAAAGCCCGGCGCGTTCCAGCAGGGCGCTCCCGATGCGTACCTCGTAGCCTGCTGCTCCTAGGTCGATGTCAACCTTCTTCATTGCTGCCATTGTACCTTCATACGACGGCGGTTTCAATGCTGCGCACGCGGCGGCAGGCTTCGATGATGTCTTTCAGTTCCTCCGGGTTGACCGTCTGGGCGGCATCCACAAGGGAGAGGTCAGGATCAGTGTGGGTTTCGATCATCAGGGCATCCGCCCCGGCGGCCACGGCGGCCAGGCTCATGGAATGGATGAGGTCGCGCCGGCCCGTGGCGTGACTGGGGTCCACCACAACAGGCAGGAAGCTCTCCTGCCGCAGCACCGGTATGGAAGCCAGATCCAGCGTGTAGCGGGTGTAACTCTTACCTTTTCCCAGCGGCAGGATACCGCGCTCGCAGAGCATGATGTCCCGGTTGCCCTCGGCGGCGATGTACTCGGCGAAGGACAAGAACTCCTCGATGCCCGCCCCGAAGTGCCGCTTGAACAGGACCGGTTTCTTCTTCCGCCCGACGGCCGCCAGCAGGTCCTGGTCGTACATATTGCGCGTCCCTATCTGCAGTATATCGACATATTCGGCGACCAGATCTACCTGGCTCTCGCCGCGGACCTCGGTGATGACCGGCATGCCGAAGGTATCTCCGGCATCGCGCAGCCAGGAGAGTGCCTCCTCGGCCCGGTCGCGCCCGGCGCTGCCAATGCCCTGGAAAGAGTGAACGGAGCTGCGCGGCTTGAAGATGCCGCCCCGAAGGACATGGGCGCCGGCCATCTTGACAGCCTCCGCAATCTCGAACAGCTGGCGGCGGCTTTCCACGGCACAAGGCCCGGCGATGAAGACCGGTTCGCCCCCGCCGATGACAATGTCCCCGATTTGGATAACGCGGCGTTCTGCTTCTCCGCATTCCCGGGCATACTCGCGGTTGATGAGACGGTACGGTTTTTCGATGCGTTCAGCCTGCCTCACGCCGGGCAGGCGGGTAAAGGCGGCGAAGGGCACGCTGGTTTGGTCGCCGATGAAATTGATGACCGTCCCCACGGCGTTCCTTACGATGTCCGTCCGCAGACCGTAGTTTCTCACCTCGGAGATGACAGCGGCTATGTCGCTCTCCGATGCTCCGGGTTCCATGATAATCATGCGGGGTACTCCTTCTTCCTGCCTGGACTGAATTTGGACAAATAAAAAACCCTCCGTGAGGGAGGGTCCAGCTTTACCTTCTTATACTATTGTGTTCTACGATGGCCTACGACGTATGCCAGAACCCTCCCGCGCGGTATTCCCGCCAGCTAAAATAATAGGCGTAAAAGCTAAAGCTATTGGGGATGGTATTCCACAATTCGTTAGACATCGTTTGATACCAGTATAAAGCCTCGCAAGGGCGGCGTCAATAGGTAAAAAAGCGTATGCAGGAAACATGTAACTTCCGCGTAGCAATTTATGCATTTCTCTACTCATTTATTACCTTAATAGACTGTATTCTTACGCAATATCCTTTCTTTGCCATGTCCTAACCGTGAATCTCACCGGATGATTGAATGTTGTTTTTCTTGATGGTCCGGCCCCCTCCGGTAAGGCTGATATCCACGGGGTGACGCCCCGGTAAAAACAGGCATATCTGCCGGACATTTTGCTTCAAATCCGTGTTGACAGGAAGGGTACTTTAATGCTATATTTAGTGTTTAGTGCTCGCATTTTAAGTGAGGGTGGACGGGCCGGTCCAAAACAGGCTCCGGTCTAGCACCGAATTTCTGGAAATGGATGAGTTCACGCTCATCCATTGCAATTGTATGGGGGATAAAAAACATAATGCCGACGATTAATCAACTGGTCCGCAAAGGGCGCCAGACCGCTAAGAAAAAGGACAAGACCCCGGCGCTGGGTTATACCTTCAACTCGTTGAAGAACCGGGTTGCGCTCGGAAAGAGCTGCCCGCAAAAGCGCGGTGTCTGCGTCCAGGTCAAGACGATGACGCCCAAGAAACCCAACTCCGCTCTGCGGAAGATCGCCAGGGTGCGGTTGACCAACCACATGGAAGTCACCGCCTACATCCCCGGTGAAGGGCACGAACTCCAGGAACACTCTGTTGTGCTCATCCGCGGCGGACGCGTGAAGGACCTCCCCGGTGTGCGCTACCATATCATCCGCGGCGCTCTGGATACCAGCGGTGTGAACAACCGCAAACAAGGCCGCAGCAAGTATGGCGCCAAACGGGGCAAGAAATCTGAAGGTTAGGTCATAAGAGGATAACATGCCAAGACGAGCCAGAGCGGAAAAAAGAGAGATCAGACCGGACGCCAAGTACCGCAGCGTTCTCGTATCCCAGCTTATCGTGAAAACGATGAACTGCGGCAAGAAACGCACCGCGGAAAATATCGTCTACGGAGCGCTTGAAGAACTCGGAAAGCGCGTTTCCAAGGACCCGGTGGCAGCCCTGGAACAGGCCATCAAGAACGCCACGCCGCTTCTCCAGGTCAAAGCCCGCCGCGTCGGCGGCGCTACCTACCAGGTCCCGGTGGAAGTTCCCCCGGACCGCGGTCTCTTCCTCGCAATCAGCTGGCTGCTGTCGGCCGCCCGCGCCCGCAAGGGCAAGTCCATGGATGTCAAACTCGCCGAGGAACTTACCGAGGCCTTCCAGGGACAGGGCAATACCATTAAGAAACGTGAAGATACTCACCGCATGGCGGAGGCCAACCGCGCCTTTGCCCATTACCGGTGGTAAACAAGGAGCACTCAGATTAACACGGGGACCAAAACAACCAGAACGACCAGGACGGAAACAGCGGGAGCCAGCAACGTGCCCAGAGAATTTCCTCTTGAAAAAATCAGAAATATCGGCATTATTGCCCATATCGACGCCGGCAAGACAACCGTCACCGAGCGCATACTCTACTTTACCGGCGTCACCTATAAGATCGGCGAGGTGCACGAAGGCACGGCCGTCATGGACTGGATGGAACAGGAACGGGAACGCGGCATCACCATCACCTCCGCCGCTACGACCTGCTACTGGAAGGACCATCGCGTCAATATCATCGATACCCCCGGACACGTCGATTTCACCGCCGAGGTCGAACGCAGCCTGCGCGTCCTCGATGGCGGCGTCGTCGTCTTCGATGCCGTGGCCGGCGTAGAAGCGCAGTCGGAAACCGTCTGGCGCCAGGCCGACCGCTATAAGGTGCCGCGCATCTGCTTCATTAACAAGATGGACCGGATTGGGGCCAATTTCACCCGCACGGTTTCCATGATACAGACCCGGCTCCAGGCCAATCCCCTGCCCATCCAGATGCCGCTGGGGTCCGAGGACAGGTTCAACCTCGTCGTCGACCTCGTTAACAAGCGCTGCTGGCGGTTCAACCAGGACCCGGACAAAGGCCCGGAAGAAGTGGACATGCCCGCTGATCAAATAGAAGCCGTTGAAGAAGCGAGGCAATCCCTGATCGCTCACGTTGCGGAACAGGATGACGACATCATGATGGCCTACCTGGAAAGCCGGGAAGTCTCCGGTGAACAGCTCCACCAGGCCCTCCGCCGCATTACCCTGGCCAGCAAGGGCGTGCCGGTACTCTGCGGCAGCGCCCTGAAAAACATGGGCGTCCAGTGCCTCCTCGATGCCATTACCGATTACCTGCCTTCCCCGCTGGAAGTGGCGGCCGTCGAAGGCATCAATCCGAGGTCCGAAGAAAAGGAACTGCGGCAAGCCAGCGATGAAGAACCTTTCTCCGCCCTGGCTTTCAAGGTCGTTACCGATCCCTTCGTGGGTCGTCTCGTCTATTTCCGCGTCTATTCCGGCCGCCTTAAGGTCGGCGCGCAGGTCTTTAACCCGGTCAGGGGCCGGAACGAGCGTATCGGCAGGCTGCTGCTCATGCATGCCAACCACCGTGAGGACATCGAATTCGCCGATACCGGCGCCATCATCGCCACGCTCGGCCTTAAGAATACCTTTACCGGAGATACTATCTGCGACGCCACCCGCCCGATTATTCTGGAAAACATCAAGTTCCCCGAACCCGTTATTTCCATCGCTATCGAACCCAAGACCAAAGCGGACCAGGACAGACTCGGAGAATCCCTCGTCAAACTTACTGAAGAAGATCCCACCTTCAAAGTTACTTTCAATGAAGAGACCGGTCAAACCGTTATTTCCGGCATGGGCGAGCTTCACCTGGAAGTTATCGTCAGCCGCCTTATCAGCGAGTTCCGCGTCGGCGTCATCGTCGGGAAACCGCGCGTCGCCTACAAGGAAACCATTACCCAGCCCGTCCATATCGATAGCCGTTTCGTCCGCCAGACCGGCGGCCGCGGCCAGTATGGCCACGCCACACTGGACTTCGAACCGCTCGAGCGCGGCAAAGGCTTTGAGTTCGTGGATTCCATCAAGGGCGGCACCATCCCGCGCCAGTATATCCCGCCCGTGGAACAGGGCATCAAGGAAGCTATGGAAACCGGCGTCCTGGCCGGATACCCGGTGGTGGACATCAAGGCCATTCTGGTGGACGGCTCCTACCATGAAGTCGATTCCTCGGAGATGGCCTTCAAGATGGCCGGCTCCATGGCCCTGCGGGACGCCGTCAGAAAAGCTAAACCCATCCTACTCGAACCGGTCATGAAACTGGAGATCGTGGCGCCGGAACAGTTCCTCGGGGACATCATCGGCGATCTCAATTCGCGCCGCGGGCATGTCGGCAAGATCGATACCCAGAATGACATGTATATCATTAACTGTCTCATCCCCCTGGCGGAAACGTTCGGGTACGCCACACGGCTCCGCTCTCTCACCCAGGGCCGGGCTACCTATTCCCTGGAATTCCACAGTTACGAGCAACTCCCCACGGAGTTGAAAAATGAAATAGTAGAAAAAGCTGCAGGCAGGAAATATGGCTAAACAAAAGATCCGCATCAAGCTCAAGGGGTTCGATCATCGCGTGGTCGACCAGTCATCGCGGCAAATTCTGGAAGCGGTGGAAAGCACCGGCGCCGTCGCCGTGGGACCTATCCCGCTGCCCACCCGTATCCAGAAGTACAGCGTTATCCGCTCGCCGTTCATCGATAAAGACTCTCAGGAGCAGTTCGAGATCCGGACGCACAAGCGGCTCATCGATATCATCGAGACCACGTCCAAGACCATCGATGCGCTTACCAAGCTGAACCTGCCCTCCGGCGTGGAAATCGATATCAAGATATAAAACGAGAATCGGTGACATCATTATGATTGAAGGAATTATAGGGAAAAAACTGGGCATGACCCAGGTGTTCGGGGACGACGGCACTTCCCAGGCGGTGACCGCCATCGAAGCCGGCCCCTGCACCGTCATGCAGGTCAAAACCATCGAGAAGGACGGCTATGAAGCCGTGCAGATCGGCTACGGCGTGAAGAAAGCCGGTTCCCGCCGCGGCAAAGGCAAGGACAAAGCCGCTCCGCCGCGGTACCGGCGCGAATTCCGCACGGTCCAGGGCGATGCGCTGGAACCCGGCCAGAAGATAGATGTCAGCCTCTTCAAAGCCGGTGACGCCGTAGATGTGACCGGCATATCTAAAGGAAAGGGATTCGCCGGCGGCGTCAAAAGATACCATTTCCGCGGCGGCCCCAAGACGCACGGCCAGTCAGACCGCTTCCGCGCGCCCGGCTCCATCGGCGCCGGCAGTACCCCCGGCAAGGTCTTCAAGGGTATGCGCATGGCCGGCCATATGGGCGCTGAGCGGGTGACCGTTGCCAACCTCACCGTTGTCCAGGCCGATGCGGAACGCAACCTGCTCTTCGTTAAGGGTGCGGTCCCCGGCGCCACCAACGGGCTGGTATTGATACGTAAGTCCATGAGGGGGAGGAAGTAAGGTGCAGGTTCCAGTTTACAGCCTTTCCGGTGAAGAGGTCCGGAAAATAGAAGTGAATGACAGCCTCTTCGGCGTCCCGTTCAATGAAGCCATCGTGCACCAGGTAATGGTCGCCCTCCAGGCCAACGCCCGCCAGGGGACCTCCGCCTCCAAGACGCGCGGCATGATCAACGGGAGCACTAAGAAATTATACCGCCAGAAAGGCACGGGCAACGCCCGCGCCGGCTCCAAGAAATCACCGCTGCGCCGCGGCGGCGGCGTCACCTTCGGGCCTCACCCGAGGGACTACCGCCAGAGCATTAACAAGAAGATGCGGCGGCTGGCGCTGCGCTGCGTCCTCTCCGCCAAGGTCGGAGACGGCGAATTGAAAATACTCGAAGGGTTTGACTTTGCCGAACCCAAGACCAGCAGGATGGCCGAAGCCATGGCCGCCCTCGGCGTGGATAATTCGGCTCTTATCGTCACCCGGGAACCGGAGATCAACGTCATCAAGTCCGCCAGGAACCTGCCGAAGGTCAAGACCACCCCGGCCGGCGTGCTCAATATCCTCGATATACTCGGGCACAAGTCCGTCCTCATGACGGAAGACGCCGTCCGCCTGGCGGAACAACTGTGGGCCAACGGTTCCACCGAAGGGGGAGAATAATGCATCTGTACGAGGTGCTGCGCCGCCCGGTCATTACGGAAAAAAGCACTGAACTCGCCGGCAGCAACAAGTATGCCTTCGAGGTTGCCGACGGCGCCAATAAACTGATGATCAAACAGGCCGTGGAAGCCGCGTTCAAGGTCTCCGTGACCGGCGTGAACGTGATCACCATGAAACCCAAATTGCGGCGCATCGGCCGGCGCCAGGTTATGACATCGCCATGGAAGAAAGCTATCGTTACCCTGAAAGCGGGCGACAAGATAGAATTCTTCGAGGGCGTCTAGGAAAAGGGGGTAGCTGAGTAGTGGCTCTCAAGATATATAAACCGACTTCCCCGGGCAGACGGGGTATGAGCGGCTATACTTTTGATGAAATTACCAAAACGGAACCGGAAAAATCGCTGACGTTCTTCAAGAAACAGCGCGCCGGTCGCAATAACCGCGGTAAGGTCACCGTTCGCCATCGCGGCGCGGGCGCCAAACGTCTGATCCGGATTATCGATTTCAAACGGGACAAGATCGGCGTGCCCGGCAAGGTCAACGCCATCGAGTACGATCCTAACCGCAGCGCCCGCATCGCACTCATTTTCTACGCGGACGGTGAAAAGCGCTATATCCTGGCTCCGATCGGTCTCAAGGTCGGCGATACCATCATGTCCGGTGAAAACGCCGAGATCCGCCCCGGCAATACCCTGCCGATGCGTAACATCCCTTCCGGCCATGATATCCATAACATAGAAATGAACCCCGGCAAAGGCGGCCAGTTGGCCCGCAGCGCCGGTAATTCCGCCCAGTTGATGGTCAAGGAAGGCGAATTCGTCCTGCTCAGGATGCCGTCCGGTGAGATCCGTCGTTTCCGCAGCGAATGCACCGCCACCATCGGCCAGGTCGGTAATGCCGAACACCAGAACATCAAACTCGGCAAAGCCGGTCGTAAACGCCATATGGGCTGGCGGCCCTCCGTAAGAGGCACCGCCATGACCCCGCGTGACCATCCCCATGGCGGCGGCGAGGGCCGCTCTCCCGTCGGCATGCCCGGTCCCAAGACTCCCTGGGGCAAACCGGCCCTGGGCTACAAGACCCGGAAACCCAAGTCCTCGGACCGGATGATCGTCAAACGCCGCAAGTAGTGAGGTAAACAGGAAGTATGTCAAGGTCAATTAAAAAAGGGCCGGCAGTCGACCCCAAACTTATCAAGAAAGTCGATGCCGTCATACGTTCGAACAAGAAGACAATCATCAAGACATGGGCACGCAGTTCGACGATCTTGCCGCAGATGGTAGGCCTGACCTTCGGCGTCCATGACGGGCGGCGGCATGTACCCGTTTATGTAAACGAGAACATGGTCGGCCATAAACTCGGCGAGTTCGCCCTTACCCGGACGTTCCGGGGCCATGCCGGCAGATCAGAGAAATCCCAGGTCAAGAAATAAGCTGGAAATAACCTGAAACAGGTGCAGTAACGTGGAAGTAAGAGCCATTCAGAAAGATACCGGAGTACCCGCAAGTAAGGTCCGGCCCCTGGCCAACCTGATCCGGGGCAAAGAGGTGGAACAGGCCTTGACAATGCTCAAGTTCATCCCTACCCCCAAGGCCCGGCTTGTCGCCAAAGTGGTACAATCAGCAGCGGCAAACGCTGAAAATAACTTCCAGATGGACCCCGCGGACCTCAAAGTGGTCAAAATCTATGTTGACGAGGCAACCAGCCTGCGGCGGTACCGGCCTCGCTCACGCGGCAGGGTCAGTCCGGTGAGAAAACGGTCCAGCCATATCACAGTCGTCGTTGCCGAGCAGGAGGGTTAATTGGGTCATAAAGTTCATCCGACGGGATTTAGAGTAGGTGTCATCAAGGACTGGCAGTCCAAGTGGTACAGCCAGACGCATTACGCCGAGTTCATACAGGAAGACTACAAGCTCCGGGAAGTCATCAAGGCCAAGTACCCGGAAGCCGGTATCTCCCTGGTTGAGATCGACCGCCAGGCCAAGGATGTCACCATATCGCTGTACACGGCGCGTCCGGGCATCGTCATCGGCCGCGGCGGACAGCGTGTCGATGAAATGCGCCAGTTCCTGGAGGGCCTCATCGGCAAGAAAATACGGCTGAATATTCAGGAAGTCCGCCAGCCGGAGCTGGACGCCTATTTGGTGGCCCGCTCCATCGCTGAACAGATCGAACACCGCGTTGCCTATCGGCGCGCCATGAAACAGGCCATGTTCCGCACCGTTCAAGCGGGCGCCCGCGGTATCAAGGTAAGCTGCGCCGGTCGTCTCGGTAACGCGGAGATCGCCCGCCGGCAGACCTCCCACCAGGGACAGGTGCCGCTGCATACCCTCCGCGCGGACATTGATTACGGATTTACGGAAGCTCATACCACCCTCGGACGCATCGGCGTCAAGGTGTGGATATATAAAGGGCAGGTATTGCCCGAAATGAAGACTACCGAAGCCCCGGCAGCCCCCGCGGAAGCACCCGCGGAAGCTGTTGAAGAAACGCCGGCCGCCGCCGAGGCGCCCGCGGAAACAGCCGCTCCTGAAGAAAAACCGAAAGCGGCCAAACCCAGAGTGCGGCGTGTTGCCCGCACCGCGGAAACGGCTCCCCCCGCGGAAGAGGCGGAAGATTCCGGTGAGGATACCGGGACCGAGAAGGCATAAAGAAGAGGAACTACTACCATGCAACAGCCTAAGCGTGTTAAATACAGAAAGGTGCAGCGCGGCAGTCGCCGCGGTAAAGCCAACAGCGGCAATGTTGTCAGCTTTGGAGATTTCGGTCTTCAGGCGCTGGAATCCGCCTGGGTGACCGCGGCCCAGATAGAAGCCGCCCGCCGCGCCATCACCCGTTACATCCGCCGCGGCGGCAAGGTGTGGATACGGATCTTCCCGGATAAACCCGTCACCAAGAAACCCGCCGAGACCCGGCAGGGCAGCGGTAAAGGCGCCCCCGACCACTGGGTGGCCGTGGTCAAATCCGGCAAGATGATGTTTGAGATGGCCGGCGTCCGGGAAGAAGTGGCCAAAGAAGCTATCCGCCTGGCGGCCCACAAGCTTCCCCTGAAGACCAAGTTCGTCCTCAGGGAATCCACCGCCATTATGGCGGAAACGGCCGAGTAGGAGTAGTACCGTGGATTTGAAAGACGTACGCAATCAAAGTACCGCTGACTTGAAGAAGCAGCTCGAAGAAGCCCACCGGGAGCTCTTTAACCTGCGGTTCCGCTTGACGACCAAACAACTCGTGAACCACCGTGAACTTCGGCGGGTCAAGAAGAACATCGCCCGTTACAATACGCTCATCACCGAGCGGGAACTGGGGATAAGGTAGGCAGTTAGATGGAAAAACTGGAACGCAAGACCAGGCAGGGCGTCGTGATCAGCGATGTCATGAACAAGACCGTGGTCGTCGCCGTGGATACCCCCAGGCGGCACCCGCTCTATCACAAGAATATCAAACACACCAAGAAATATTACGCACACGATGAAAAGAACGAGTGCAAGACCGGGGACACGGTCCTTATCGAAGAGACCCGCCCGCTTTCCAAGCTCAAGCGGTGGCGCGTGCGGCAGATCGTCATCAAGGGCCAGGTAGCCGATATCAAACCCAGTGAAATTACGACATAGGATGTTGGTGAAACAGCCATGATTCAGATGCAGTCAAGACTCAAGGTAGCAGACAACACCGGTGCGCGGGAAATTATGTGCATCAACGTGCTGGGCGGCACCCGGCGTAAGTACGCATACGTCGGCGATATCATCATCGCCTCCGTCAAGCGCTCCATCCCAAACGCCAATACCAAGAAGGGGGACGTCGTCCGGGCCGTTATTATCCGCACCGCTCATCCCTACCGGCGCCCTGACGGCTCCTATATCAAGTTCGATGAAAACGCCGCCGTTATTTTAACGGATAAAAACGAGCCGAAAGGCACCCGTATTTTCGGACCGGTGGCCAGGGAACTGCGTGATAAGCAGTACACCAAGATAGCATCCCTGGCGCCTGAAGTTCTTTAAAAGGCAGTAACAAAGATGAAAATCAGGAAAAATGATAACGTGCTTGTGATAACCGGCAAAGACCGGGGTAAAAAAGGCAAGGTCCGCTTTGCTTATCCCAGGAAGAAACAGGTTATCGTGGAAGGCGTTAACTTCATCAAGAAACACTCCAAGGCGCGGGGAGCGGTACGGCAGGCCGGCATCATAGACCTGGAAGCTCCGCTGGATGTTTCCAACGTCATGCTGGTCTGCAGCAAATGCAACAAACCCAGCCGTATCGGCATGCGCCGGCTGGAAGACGGCCGCAGGGTCCGTTTCTGCCGCTCCTGCCAGGAGGTGCTCGACTAATGGTCAGACTAAAAGAAAAATACCGCAAGGAAGTTGTACCGCGGCTCATGGAACTGTCCGGATTTAATAACGTCATGCAGGTGCCGCGGCTGGAAAAAATCGTTATCAATATCGGCGTGGGAGAAGCGCTCAGCAATGCCAAAGCGCTGGAGAACGCCGAGGGAGACCTGGTAGCCATCGCCGGTCAGCATCCGGTGGTCACGCGCGCCAAGAAGTCTATCGCGGCGTTCCGGCTCCGGGAAGGCAACCCCATCGGCCTCAAGGTGACCCTCCGCGGAGACCGGATGTATACGTTCTTTGATAAGCTCGTCAACGCCGTTCTTCCCCGTATGCACGAGTTCCAGGGCGTCTCCCGTGATTCGTTCGACGGTCGCGGCAACTATACCCTGGGCATGAAAGAACAGATCCTGTTCCCGGAGATCGACTATGACAAGGTCGATAAGGTCCGCGGTATGGAAATATGCATCGTCACCAATGCCAAAACAGATGAAGACGGCAGGAACCTGCTGGAACAACTCGGCATGCCGTTCATCAAAGATG
>CAZPSP010000071.1:0-13228 GCA_964589285.1 uncultured Dehalococcoidaceae bacterium
TCAAGCCGCGAGGAGGAGCACCGCGGCGGGTGCCTCTCAGGATGAGCCTGTCGAACCCCGCTCATGGTGAGCCTGTCGAACCCCGCTCATGGTGAGCCTGTCGAACCATAGCGGGTATTGCATCCAAAGTAACCGCTCATCCTTCGACGGGCTCTGGACAAGCGGTTACCAGAGATTCGCCAGGTTAAAACGGTTCATCGCGAGCCTTTGGGCGAAAGCGTTAAGTGGACTTAAGGACTTATACCGCGAACCCATAAAACTGGTACGCCCGGCCTGAATCTGGTACGATTTAATCATGACAGCCCCACCAAATTCCACTACCGCCGGCTTTCTCGGCCTCAAGGACGATACCCGCTACCGCTGGTGGGCGCTGTTTCTCGCCATGATGACGTACGGTTCGATCGCCGGCGCGGCGCGGCTCTGCATGCCGGTGCTGTTTCCGGACATCGCGCTGGACCTCGATCTCAGCCTCGTCAAGATCGGCACGGTATGGGGCATGGACCCGCTGGCCGGGGTATTTATCGGGATTCCCGGCGGCCTCCTCATCGATCGTTTCGGCATCAAGCGCACTCTGGCCGTCGCCTGCTTCCTGGCGGGGGTGTTCGGCGCGGTCCGCGGCTTTTCCTCGGATTTCGTCACCATGGCCGCGTTCATGTTCCTTTTCGGCATCATGGCGGCCGTGATACCGAGCATCACACCCAAGGTCACCGCGGTGTGGTTCAGCGGCAAGCGCCTGGCCCTGGCCAACGGCCTCCTGAACGTCGCCTGGTCCGTGGGCGCGGTCATTGCCACGCTTTCCAGCGCCACGCTGCTGGCCCCCCTGCTCGGCGGCTGGCGTAATGTGCTCTTTCTGTTCGGGCTGCCGCCGGCGCTCCTCGGCATTCTCTGGTGGTTCACCGGCCGCGAACCGAAATCCAAAGAAGCCGCCCTTCAGGCTTCCGCCGCGGCCGCGGTTCCGTTCAAGAAGTCGCTTTCAGATGTCTTCCGCATCAGGAACGTCTGGCTGCTGGGGTTCGTGCTCATGTTCTACTGGGGCACCAACATGGGGTACACCGGTTACCTGCCCACCTATCTCAGGAACATCGGCTGGGAACCAGCCATGGCGGATACGGCCATGACCCTGCTCAGCGGGTTCGGCGCCCTCGGCGTCATGCCGATGGTTATGCTCTCGAACAAGCTCGGAACGCGCAAGGGCGTGATGCTGTTCATCGTCTCCATCATCGCCGTCAGTGTGGCCCTGATACCTTACGTCGATGAAGCCGGCATCTGGGCGCTCATCGTCATCGGCGGTCTTATCCGGGCGGCCCCGGCGGCCATCGGCAATACCATGCTGTTCGAAATGAAGGACATCGGCAGCAAGTATGCCGGAACGGCCATCGGGCTGACGAATTCTCTCGGCATGGTGGGGGCGTTCGCCGCGCCGCCCCTCGGCAACAGCCTGGAGGAGATCAGCGTGGGCGCCGGCATCCTGTTCTGGGCGGCGCTTTCCGCGGTATCCATACCTCTCCTTCTCATGATAAAGGAGCCGAAACCCGAACCGGCCATAGCAATGCGATGAGAGGACTGTCATGACTGTCACGCCGTACCGCAGAAGGACAAGGATTATCTGCACCATCGGCCCGGCCACCGGGACGACCCCGCAGATGGCCGCGCTGCTCAAGGCCGGCATGAACATCGCCCGCCTCAACCTGTCCCATGGGACGCTGAACGACCACGCCGGCTACCTGGAGAACCTGCGCAGGGCTTGTGAGCGCACCGGTCTGCCGGCAGCGGTTCTCATCGACCTGCCCGGCCCGAAATACCGCATCGGACGCCTGAAGGACGGCCAGGTCTGGCTGCGCAAGACCCACCTCGTGAGACTCACCGAGGCCGATATCGAGGGAGACGATGCCGTCATACCGGTGACCCTGCCGGGCCTGGCGAAGAACATTCGCCGGAACGACAACGTGCTTCTCGATGACGGCGCCCTGCGCCTGAAAGTGCGTGAGGTCCAGGGAGAAGATGTCATCTGCCGGGTCGTGGTCGGCGGATTTCTCCGGCAGGGCAAGGGCCTGGTCGTTCCCGGCATGAAGATTCCGGTACCCTTCATGACGGACCGGCTCCGGGAAAGCATCCTGTTCGCCGTCCGGCACAACCCGGATTACCTGGCGCTGTCCTTCGTCACCTGCGAGCAGGACATCATGGATGTCAGGGCCGTCCTTCAGGAGAACAGCACCGATATCCCGATTATATCCAAGATAGAACGCGCCGAGGCGGTCAGGCATTTTACTTCCATTCTGGCAGCATCGGACGGTATCATGATCGCCCGCGGCGACCTGGGAGTGGAAATGCCTCTGGAACAGGTGCCGCTCATCCAGAAAAACCTTATTCTCCGCTGCAACCGGGCGGGCAAACCGGTCATCACGGCCACCGAGATGCTCGAATCCATGGTCCAGGAAGCACGCCCGACCCGTGCCGAAGCCAACGATGTCGCCAATGCCATCTTCGACGGCACGGACGCGGTCATGCTTTCCGCCGAAACATCCATCGGTAAACACCCCGTACAGGCTGTTTCTACGATGGCACGCATCGCCGTTGCCGCGGAAAAGGCCCTGCATTATGATGACATGCTGGCAGAACGACGGGACTGGCTCGAACCGGTCACTGATGAGCTCATCAGCTTCAATGCCTGCCAGACAGCCTACAGCCTCAAGGCCGCCGCCATCGTGGCGTTCACGCAGTCCGGCAGCACCGCCATGCGGATTTCCAAGTACCGGCCCAGCGTGCCGATCCTGGCCCTCTCGCCCAATGATGATATCCTGGGGCGGCTGCTGCTGTACTGGGGAATCCAGCCAATAAAAATAACGGAACCGGGCAGTGTGGACGGGCTGTTCGCTCTGGGAGCGCGCCTGGCGCGGGAAAAGGGCATCGCCAGGCCGGGGGACATCATCATCATCTCCGCCGGCATACCCATCGGCGAGACGGGCACCACCAACATGCTGAAGGTGGAACGGATCCCCGATTAGGCTGCTTCAGCCTGCTTTGACAAAACCCTCCTGCAAGTATAGTATGCATACGATAATGAGAAGGAGGGTGATTCATGGCAACATCCAGGTATGACAAATACGTCCAGAAACTCAAGTTCAACGATGACGGTCCGGGCTATTACCGCAATGTCGCTACGCTCGACGGCAAGACGATGGGCATCGACGCCCATATCCAGTACGGCGTTTACCATGCGGCAGGCAACATGGTGGCGGAGAACAAGGGCGCCCACACCCATGACTTTAACCAGATCATGTTGTTCTACGGAGCGGATGCCGCCAACATGGGAGAACTCGGCGCGGAGATCGAGCTGCGCCTCGGGCCGGAAGCCGAGAAGTTCATGATAACCTCCTCCAGCGCCGTGGCCGTCCGGGCCGGCACACCGCATTTTCCCGCCGTCATCCAGAAGATGGACCGGCGGTTCGTCTTCGTTACCATTTCCTGCGCTCCGGAATACAGTGAGAAACCATATCCCATCGATAAGAAAACGCTGGAAAAGGCAAAGTATGCCGGCTTTATGAGTAAAGGCCGGTCAGCGATTACCAATATGGCCTTCATCCGGAAAGGCCCCTGGATGTACGGTGAAAAGAACCGCGACGATTCCGGCGGCGACCTCGCCTTCGTCCACGGCAACGATCCGGACTTCCCCTGGCTGGTCATGATCGAGAGCATCAAGAAAGTGCCCTACCGGTTCAATCCCGAACCGGACAAGCCTCACGCCCACAAACTGCCGGAAGTCCTCTTCTTCCTGGGGACTGATCTCAACGACCCCACCAGGCTCAACGGCGAACTGGAAATGTGCCTCGGCAAGGAAATGGTGAAATACACCATTACAGAACCGACCGCGGTCGTCGTGCCGGCCAAGCTGGCCCATAATCCGCTGGTCATTACCAAACTGGACAAGCCGATCATGATGATGGATGTTCGTCCGCTGGGAACGGAGAAGGTCGCCATCGACAACCGCAGGTAGCAACCGTAACAGCTTCCTGTTAAGGCCGGCCTTCACAGGCCGGCTTTTTTTTACATTTCCTTTACGATGCCAGCGCCTATATTCACCGGTTGTTTACTCCTTTGATGCTATCATCCCAGCAAATACTACGTCTGAGAAGATAGAAACAGGAGTGGCACCGGCATGAAAAACCCATTGCTGGAACTATTGCCATTCAGGGACAGCACGTTTAAAAAACAGAACAAAACAGCCGGACCTGACAGCAATCCCGATAAGGAAAGCATATTCCGCGCCCTCGCTGATGGGTCCCCCGACCTCCTTATTCACCTGAATGTCTTGCCTGAACTCAAGATAGTATACGTGAATCCGGCCGCGATCACGGTCACCGGCTATAAACCGGAGGAATTCTACGAAGACCCCAATCTCTTTTTCTCCATTCTGCACCCGGAAGACGTGGATTCCTTCAGGAACACACTGAAAAAGAACCACCCCTCTGGTCGAAACGAATCGCTCACCCTGCGCTGTTATCGGGCTAACGGCTCGCTGGCCTGGCTGCAAATTACCAGGTCTGCCGTTCCCGGTAAAAAAGGAAAGATTATTTCCGCCATGATCATCGCCCGGGACGTCACCGCGCAAATAAAAGCGGATGAAGCTCTCCGGGAAAGCCAGAAGTTCAGTTCCAGCCTCCTGGAACATACACCCCTCGGGACCATGGTCATCAACCCCGATACTTCTATACGTTATGTAAATCCGGCCTGGGAAGAACTTAACGGCTGGGCGCTGGATGAGGTGATCGGCCTCAAGGCCCCCTACCCCTGGTGGCCGGAGGAAAAGGCGGGAGAACTGTCCGGGCTGCTCATGCAGAGCTTCACCGTAGCCGCCGGTTCCACGGAAACGGTCGCCCTCAAAAAAAACGGGGAGACATATGATGTTTTTCTCAACTGGGTCGGCGTCCGGGAGAACGGTGTGTTCCAGTATACCCTGGTGAACACCCTGGATGTTTCCGAGAAGACCCGTATGAGCAAAGCCCTCAAGGAATCGGAGGAGATATTCTCCGTTGCCTTCCGTTCCAGTCCGGACCTGATGGCGATTATTAACCTGGAAAACGGCAGGTACCTGGAAGTCAACGATACGTTCGCCCGGACTTCCGGTTATTCAAGAGAGGAACTCCTGGATGAGACCGCGGAACCTATCCAGCTCTGGGCGAACCCCGGCGACGCTCAGCGACTGACCGAATTGCTAGCGCCCACCGGCAGCTTGAGGCAAGAAGAATTTCAGTTTAAAACGAAGTCCGGGGAACTGATGACCTGGTTATGTTCCGTGGATTCGATAACCGTTTCCGGTAAACCCTGCCTCCTGGCGGTTGCTACCGATATCACGGACAGGAAGGAGATCGAGAGAGCCCTCAAGGAATCAGAAGAAAAATTCTCCCAGGCTTTCCGGTCCAGTCCGGACGCCATGTCCATTACGGAATTAGGCGGCGCTTACCTGGAGATCAATGACGCCCACGTTAACTACTTCGGGTATACGCGTGAAGAGGTCGTCGGCAAAACACCGCTGGAACTCGGGTTATGGGCGGACATGGAAGCCCTCCAGAATTTCGTCGAACAGTATATGAAGGACGGTTACGTTCGTTCCCAGGAAGTACAATTCCGGACCAAATCCGGGGAGATCCGCACCGTCCTCTTGTCATTGGAGAGCATTACCCTTGGCGGCCGGGACTGCTGCATATCGGTCTGTACTGATATCACGGAAAGAAAAAATATAGAAAAAGAACTGGCGGAAGAAGCTGCCCGGCGCCGCATTCTCATGGAACAGACTAAAGACGGGATCGTCATCATGGACAGCACCGGCGCTGTTTATGAAGCCAATCCCAGCTTCGCCCAGATGCTCGGATATACGATGGATGAGGTACGCCGGCTCCATGTCTGGGACTGGGATGCCCATATAGCCCCGGACCAGCTCTCCACGATGATCGAGTCCGTAGACGAGAACGGCGACCATTTCGAGACAGTCCACCGCCGCAAGGACGGCTCTCTCCTGGATGTGGAGATCAGCACGAACGCCGCCGTCTTCGACGGCCGCAAGCTGATATTCTGCGTCTGCCGGGACATTACCGAACGCAAGCACGCCGAACAAGCCCTGCGGGAGTCCGAAGAACGGTTTTTTAAGGCGTTTCACTCCAGTCCCGGCGCCATTTCCATTTCCCGGCTCAGCGATGCCAAATTCATCGAGGTGAATGACAGCTTCCTCCAGGACAAGGGTTTTACCCGGGAAGAGGTCATCGGCCGTTCCGCTCTTGAGCTGAACCTGTGGACAGATCTTGAAAAGCGCGCCCATGTCAATAAATTGATCGAGGAAAACGGCCACTTCCACAATGAACTGGTAGAGTACCGCACAAAAGACGGAGAGATCAAAACAGGATATTATTCTGGTGAGACCATCACGATACACGATGAGCCTTGCCTGATCATGCACACAACGGACGTCACGGCATTGAAAAAGGCCGAGGAAAAGCTGCGCCTGCTCGGGTCTATCACGGAGCAGGTCTCCGATTCGACCATTATTACCGATCCGGATTTCAGGATAACCTACCTGAACAGGGCCGCCAGCGAGCAACTTGGTTATACCCTGGATGAGGTCCGCGGTAAAGACCTTTCCATCTTCAACGAGGACGGCGGACCGCTCTCTCAGGAGATACGGGACATGCTTCGCAGGGGGCAAACGTATACGAGCGTAGCAAGGAAGCAGAGGAAAGACGGCAGCCATTTTATCGCGCAGGTCCGGACCAGCCCGCTTTATGATGACAAAGGGGCTATCATCTCTTACATCGATATCCACCATGACATCACCGGCCTCAAGGAAACCGAGTCCCGCCTGCAGGCCAGCAAGGACCTCGTGGAAAGCATCCTGGCCTCCATGCCGGAAGGCGTTCTTGTCATCGGCAACGATGATAAAATAGTGCTGGCCAACGATGCTTTCTACAGGATTTTTTCCGTCCGGCCGCGCTCGGCGGTAAACAAACCGCTCGAAGAAGTCCTGCAAGTCGAACAGCTCAACGACCTGTACCTGGAAGTAAAGGCCGGCGGGCGCCGGGAACGCACTCTGGAATTCCGTTACCAGAAAAAGAATGACGAAAAGATCATCGCCTCGGTCATTACCGGTATGCCGGACGGGCGGACCCTCCTCACCTTCTCCGATGTTTCAATGGAACGTGAAGAAGAAGCCAAGCTCTACCTCACGGACCGCCTCGCATCCATCGGGGAAATGGCGGCCGGATTGGCCCATGAGCTTAATAACCCTCTCACCGGTATTCTGGCCCTGTCCCAGATGATGCTGGAAGGCGAAGTCACGGAAAACTGCCGGGAAGACGTTGCCTGCATTTACGAGGAAGCTAAGCGGGCCGCCAGCATTGTCAAGAACGTCCTGCTGTTTACGCGCAATTCCCGTTCTGAATCCGGCCGGTCCAACACCAATGACGTTATCAAGGACGTGTTACGGCTGCGTGAATACGAAGCCCAGCTCAGCGGTATAACCGTTGTTACGGACCTGGAAAAAGGTCTCCCGAACGTCCACATCGACCAGTACCAATTCCAGCAGGTGTTTCTCAACCTGATACTGAATGCCGAGGCCGCCATCAAGGAAGCCGGCAGGCCCGGTATCCTCACCGTAACATCAGCCCTTGCCGGGGACAAGGTCAAGGTCGACGTCACTGACAATGGCTGCGGCATCAAGAAAAGCGTCCTGCCCAGGATATTCGATCCTTTCTTCACCACCAAGGACATCGGGAAAGGGACCGGCCTCGGCCTGAGCATCTGTTACGGCATCGTCGTCAAGCACGGCGGCCGTATCTCGGTGGATACCAGGGTCAATGAAGGCACGACCTTTACCATCACCCTCCCCGTTTTCACTCAGAACCAGGAAGAGCAAGCATGAAAAATCAAGCAGAATCCCGCCAACGGGTCCTCGTCGTGGGAAAGGAATCCCGTATCGGCCGCGTCTGTGATGAAGTATTGACGCGGTCCGGATTTTCCGTGGACGTTGTGCCGGACGGGGCGCCGGCCGTATCCAGTATTCTCGGCAACCGGTACGATCTGTGTATCCTGGACCTGCTGGCGCCGGGCATCGATGGAAACGGTCTGTATGACTGGCTCAATAACTATCGGCCGGAACCGGTCAGGGGCGCGATAATCACCACCGGCGAGATTTCCGGCGATTACCGGCCGGCCCTGGCGGCAGACAGCAGGCACGTATTCCTCCAGAAGCCGTTTACCCCGGAAGAACTACTCGCAGCGGTGGAGATGGCGCTGAACTAGTAAAAGGAAGGACGGAATGATGGCGGCGACTATGGACTGCATGAAAGAGAAGATCCTCATCGTCGATGATGAAAGGACCGTGCGGAGGAGCCTTAACAAGTGCCTGACGAACAGCGGCTTCCACTGCTCGGAAGCTGCCAACGCGGAAGAAGCTCTCGGGTATCTGGAGAAAGAACCGGCGGACCTCGTTATCCTCGATATCATGATGCCGGGCAGGCCCGGTAGTTCGCTGCTGCCGGAGATCCGCCGCAAACATCCGGATACCGCTGTCGTCATGGCGACCGCCGTCGTGGAACCGGATACCATCGTGGAGTGCATGAAAAAGGGCGCATTGGACTATATCACCAAACCGTTCGACGTCAAACAGCTCGTGGAAAACATTGAAATGGTGCTCAAGAAAAGAAAGCTCGAACTGGACCTCAAGGAACAGCGCGTCAACCTGGAAGGCAAGGTCGAGCAGCAGTCCCAGGAACTGCAGAAACTCTTTATCGATGCCGTCGAATCCCTTATCGGTGCATTGGAAGCCAAGGACAAATACACCGCCGGCCATTCCCGCCGGGTCACCAAACTTGCCGTGGACACGGCACGGGAAATGGGCCTGGACGGAGCGGACGTTGAAAATCTGCGCTGGGCGGCACTCCTCCATGATATCGGCAAAATAGGCATCGATTCCAGCGTTCAGAACAAACCGGGATCATTGACGCCCCGGGAATATGATTATGTGCTGACCCACTGCAATATCGGGCCCGGCATCGTGGCGCCGCTGGTCAACCGGGACATTATCGATATGATCCGCCACCACCATGACAGCTATGACGGCGCCGGCCTCAACCAGGTCGTTGCCGGCCGGAACATCCCCCTCGGCGCGCGTATCCTGGCCGTCGCTGATGCTTTCGACGCCATGACCTCGGACCGCCCTTACCGTAGTTCGATGCCGGTGAATGAAGCCATCGCCGAGGTGAAACGGTGCAGCGGGACCCAGTTCGATCCGGACGTTGTCAAAGCGTTTCTGACTTCACCGTTCATCCGCTCGCTTACCGCCTGACAGGCAATCCGGTAGGAAAAGGTACGTTAAGGTAACCGGGGTCATGCCTTTCCCGTGACGAATTGACTATTTATTGAGGCTGGGAAGCGGTTAATACTGTGGGTAGAACGATATGGCTCTATTTCAAATGACAAAGAATCGAGACCGGAGAGCGTCGGGACCGCGCCGGCGAGAGCAAGGCATCGCCCTTATTGAGGTGATGGTGTCTCTGGCCCTGCTGGGTATCATCGCTACCGGGTTCCTCAGCGGGACGGCGGTGACATCCAATACCCGCGTCGTGGCTGATGAACACGCTTCCGCCAAAATGCTGGCGGAAAGCATAATGGACGGCATCAAGAAGCAGGAATTCGCCGCTTCATACAACATTACCGTACCGGATGAGTTCCCCGGGTTCTCCGCCAATGCCACCGTGACCAGCCTCCGTAACAACGCTATCCAGAAGATAACCATTGACGTGTCCCGGCGGGACCAGGTCTTGTTCACACTGGAAGGATACAAGGTCCAGCGATGAAATTTCCGGCACGATTACTAAAACGCCAAAGAGGCTTTACCCTGGTCGAGGTCGCTGTATCTATCGCCTTGACCGGCCTGATCGGGCTTGGCGCCGCCGTCACCATCGCCCAGGTTTCCACCACCACAGCCCGCAATACGGATTACACCACGCTCTCCCAGCAGACGATGAACGCCGTTCACTGGGTGGGCCAGGACATCCAGATGGCCCAGACCATTACCGGTGCGGATACTTTTCCCTCCACACCGCTCCAGTTGTCCTGGAAATGGTGGGACAATCATGTGTATTCCGTCAATTATACCCTCGAGGACGGTTCACTGGTGCGCACCTATTCGGACGGCTCCAGCCAGGTCCGGACCCTGGTGGCCGAATATATTGTTTCTGATAACGGATCTACGAACTGCGTCTCAGCCAACGGCACGGTGACGCTGACGATTACCGCCGGTACGGGTGAAGGAACGCACGAGGTAAATGTTACCCGCGTCCGGGAAATCTGCGCCCGCCCTCACTTATAGAAACGTATCAAATGAAGTATTTCAAGAGACTATTACATAAAGTACACGGGGAACAGTCCGGCCAGGCGCTGATACTGGTCCTCATACTGCTGGTCATCGGCACGATGATGCTGGTCCCCGCACTGGACCTCGCCGGAAACGCCGCCAGGAGCAACCGTCCGTATGAAATGAAGACCGCGGAACTGTATACCGCGGACGCCGGCATCGAAGACGGCCTCTGGCGAATCAAGTACGAGTTCTTCGGCGTCGACTATGATTCGTATGACTTCGATACCGTCTACCAGTACGAGACCCAGGATGTCAACGACCGCAGCGCCAACCTTACCATAGAGAACGTCTGGATACCGACCAATGTCACGCCGGCCGGCTGCGGACTGGATGCCGATGAAGCCCGCGCCATCATCGAAGACGAGATACTGGTGGTCACCGGCTCTCCCGGCGTCCTCCCATCGTTCCCTTACACCATAAAAATAGATTACGATCCTTCCAAGCGGGACGACTATGATCCCGCGGTCAGTGAAAACCTCTGCGTCAAGTCCATCGGCGTCTGGCTCCCTCAAGGGTTTACTTATACGCCGAATTCATCCCCGCTGGATGATCCCGTCAACGCCTTCGAACCGTATTACGCTGATGACACGGACACCGGAGAGTGCCCGGGCGGCACTTACGTGGTCTGGAGCTACAGTGCCCCATATCCTTTGTTCACGGACCTGCCCGGGGTCGATACGGAATCGATGCCGATGACCGCCCAGATGGAATTCTATTTCTCTCCGCCGGCCGGGGAACCCAATGCCCTCCCCTCGGCCGTGGCCTGGATAACCACGGAACTGCAGGACGGTTCCGCCAGCGATTACCCGGTCTCCTGGGACGTGGACACGCGCTTCTTCAAGATAACTTCCCTGAGCGGGGACACCCAGATCCAGGCATACGCTTCCAAGTGTGAAATGCGCGAGCTGGGAGACGCCACCAACGGGGACTATATAGCCACCGGTAATTCCCTGATGATTGGTGATGTGACTCGCCGCGATGTCCTGCTTTCTTCGAGTTCCGCCGAGGTCACCGGTATCCCCGAGGACGGCGATGCTTTCCAGGCGTTGCTCTACTGGACGGGCTGGCAGGACGATGCGAGGATCATTTCAGTCTTCTCAGACCCCTGCGATAACCTCGGCAACTGGAGCACTGCGCCAACGACTGATTGGAGCCTTGCTGGTAACACTTTCCAGGGAACGTATTCAGACGGCAGTGATGAGGCCCACCTTCTGACCCTTGCATCAAGCCTGGACCTGAGCAGCTATGTCCCCGGCACCATTTTGCTGAGCTGGGACCAGGGTACGAACAGCCTTTTCTACGATACCTGCAGCAACTTCAATAACTGGTCTCCCGGCAGTTCCTGGTATGAAAACAATTATTTCCGCGGGCACAACGGCAACGGACCGCTGTTGACGATGAATACCGGCCTCGATCTGAGTGGTTACACGGGACAGACGGTCACTCTTTCGTGGGAACAATGGACCGCTGGCTACAGTCTCGATTCGGACGATCGTCTTTACTATGCATTCTCATCCGACAATGGTTCGACCTGGTGTGAAAACATAGAAGCATTCAGAGGAAATATCGGCAGTACCCACCAGAACTACAGTTGCGAGATACCCGAGGAATACAAAACTTCTGGTTTCATGCTGCGGTTCGAGGTTTACGGTTTTACTGGTTCGTCGTTTTTTGGGACTGAATATTGTTATTTAGATAATATTGATATTTGCCTGGCGCTTTCTTCTTCCCAAGGCCTTGATTTTGCCGTTTCCGCTAACGGGGGCTCCACGTGGAGCGAAAATATCGAAGCCATGCGTGCAAATAACGATGGAGAATTCAAGTACTATCTGCCTGCGCAGTATACTACAAGCAGCTTTAAAATCCGCTTCGAGACCGTCGGCCTGTCCACCGGGCAAGTTGTTTATATCGATAATATCAAGGTCCGGGACCTGCCGGCGGATAATGAAGTATCTTTCCAGATCGAGTATGGCGCCAATAATTATTCCACCACGCTGACCGCGGATTCGACCTCCGTCCTGCTTACCGAGAGCGGCTCCAACGGCTTTGCCTTCGCCTGCCATGAGGACGTCACAGACCTCGTCAGGGCCCACGCTGAAAACACGACGGACGGGCACTGTACCGGCAACGGTGTTTATACGGTAGGCGATGTATTTTCAGATACCGGTCAGTATCTCTCCCATGCCGGCTGGTCGCTGGTCATTGTTTACAACAGCCCTTCAACCGCCGGTCATTACCTTTACCTGTATGACTATTTCGCCTTCAACGGCGGCAGCACCAACCTGGACTTTGACTGGGACGGAGTAGCCGGCGGCGATGTGACCGATTTCATCATCCCAGAGCCCATCCGGGACAAGAACGGCAATATCATCGAGACTGTCGCCGCCCGTATCACCTGCTTCATTGGCGAAGGCGATGATATCTACGATGACGATTACCTGAAAATCACCGGCCAGCAGTCCTTCAACTACAAGTATCTATCGAATTCCGCCAGCCCCTGGAACGATATCTGGAACGGCGCCTCACCCGATATGACGAATCCGGGCATCGACGTGGATACCTTCGAGGTTCTCTGGAGCGATGATATCCTCCGGCCCGGAGACACCAGCCTTCACATGGATATGTGGTCCGGGACGGATGCCTGGAATTTCATCTACCTCATCATCTCCGTCCGCAGCGAGACCCTCACCAGCGGCACGACCCACTACTTTATCAACCGTAACTGATATAGAAATAAACCCCGAACCCCCGCTCGTGACGAGAGGGAGTTTGGGATGCCTTAGATGGACCTATTACGATGACAGCACTGCCGGCAGGGTT
>CAZPSP010000072.1:0-13196 GCA_964589285.1 uncultured Dehalococcoidaceae bacterium
ATGCCCTCGTGGCCGAGATGCTGAAGATGAACGATGTCATCGACCTCATCATTCCCCGGGGCGGCGCCGGGCTCATCAAGTCCGTCCGGGAGAACGCCACCATGCCGGTCGTGGCCGGGGGCATCGGCGTGTGCCATACCTACATCGATAAGAGTGCGAAGATAGACGACGCCGTGGCCATCGTCTACAACGCCAAGGTGCAGCGGCCCACCGTCTGCAATGCGCTGGATACGGTGCTCGTGCACAGGGACATCGCCGCGGAGTACCTGCCCAAAATGGCCGCCGAACTCGCCAAGGCCAACGTGGAACTCCACTGCGACGAAGAATCCCTGGCGATACTGAAAGGCAAGGCCGGGAACAAGCTCGTTCCCGCCGTCGCTGACGACTGGGGCAAGGAATTTCTGGCGCTCATCGCCGCCGTCAAGGTGGTCGATTCCCTGGACGATGCCCTGGAACATGTGAGGGTCTACACGTCCGGGCATTCCGAGGCCATCATCACTGAGGACTACTCCGCTGCGATGCGCTTCCTCAACGAAGTGGACGCCGCCTGCGTATACGTCAACGCCAGCACGCGGTTCACGGACGGCAGCCAGTTCGGGCTGGGAGCTGAGGTTGGCATCAGCACGCAGAAGATGCATGCGCGCGGGCCGCTCGGTCTCAAGGAACTGACGACGTACAAGTGGATAATCTTCGGGAGCGGCCACGTAAGGCCGTAGAGTGGGTAGTGGTGTCAATACCCACCCGTTGAGGCCAACTGATAATGGTCATGGGGTTTGACACTGTACCCATATTATCTCCCTGGGTAGCGCGGGCCTCCGTGCCCGCGGACCGGCAGGGACGCCGGTCCTACCGGTATGCGGGGTGGTTCAATACGGCAGTGGCCGGACAGTCTCAGCTGTCAGCGGCTGCTTACCCGTGATTTCCCGGTCTAGAAGAAGAGCGTCAGCAGTTGCTTGACGTTCCACCCAAGGACGAAGGTCAGGAACACGATCCCCGGGACCAGGAACTTGCCCGGCAGCAGCCAGGCAATGAGGAGCGGCAGCCCGCCTTTCAGGACGGTAAGCTGTACCGGAGAAGCCAGCGATGCCCGCATCACGGGATTTAGCTCGGTGGAACCGAGAGATATCGCCAGCAGTGTCAGCCCGAGGTCCAGTACCTGCAGGACCAGGTAGCTGATCTTCAGGAGGAGGTCGGATGAGGTGTTATCGCTCCGGAACAAGCCGAAGATACCGGGGCTCATGGTGATGCGGCCGGTAAACTGTTCCACGGAGATCATTTTTCTCAGCGGCATTCCGTCCATTTCCTATCAATATTAGCTTCAGCCAGCAAAATGGCCCATAAACCACGGCGGACAAAACATCAATTTTTCATAAACAACCGTCTTGCTTTTGCTATCCTTTTCAACGTAGGCTATACTTTCACTGGTATTTGCGAACGGAGCGATTATGGCCGAACCAGATGAAGTCCGTAAACGAATCGAACAGCTTCGTGAAGAGATAAACCGGCACAACACGCTGTATTACGTGTATGATAATCCGGAGATCAGCGACGCCGAGTACGACGCCCTGATGCGGGAACTCCAGGCGCTGGAGCGCGAACATCCAGAGTTCCAATCGCCGGATTCGCCAACGCAGCGTGTAGGAGCGGAGCCGGTTGCTGCATTCGGCATCGTCGTTCACCCGAGGCCGCTCCTCTCCCTCGGCAATGTTTTCTCCGATGAAGAACTCGAAGCCTGGTTCAACCGCGCCCGGAAGCTCATCGGAAACCGGCCTTTCGACTTTGTCTGCGAGCACAAGATTGACGGCCTGGCCGTGGCCTTGACCTACGAGAACGGACGGCTGGTTACCGGAGCGACGCGCGGCGACGGCGTAAGGGGCGAGAACATCACGGAGAACCTGCGCACCATAAAGAGCATCCCTCTGACCCTGCCGGAAGATGCGCCGACTCTCCTCGAAGTCCGCGGGGAAGTTTACCTTTCCAAAGAAGGTTTCCGCAAGCTGAACAGGGAGCGGGAAGACGAGGGACTTTCGCTGTTTGCTAATCCGCGCAACGCCGCCGCCGGCTCGGTGCGGCAGCTCGATTCCCGCATTACCGCCCGGCGGCCGCTCAATATCTTTATTTATATGCTGGGGCGCATCGAGGGCGGTCGGGCGCCGGACACCCACTGGGAAACACTCCAGTGGCTCAAGAACAAGTTCGGGTTCCGCATCAATCCGCATACCCGGTGTGCCAGGACGCTCGAAGAGGTCAAGGAGTTTTACCGTGAGACCGTGAATATGCGGGACTCGCTGGCTTATGAGGCCGACGGCGTGGTCATCAAGCTGGACCAGACCGAACTGCAGGCAGACCTCGGTGACGTGGGCCGCGAGCCGCGCTGGGCGATAGCCTACAAGTTCCCGGCCACCCAGGGGACAACAAAGGTGCTGGACATCGCCATCAACGTCGGACGCACCGGCACGATGAACCCTATCGCCCGCCTGGAACCGGTCTCCGTGGGCGGGGTGACCATCAGCAACGCCGCGCTTCATAACGAGGACGATATCCGCCGCAAGGACATCCGTGTGGGCGATACCGTCATCGTGCAGCGCGCCGGGGACGTTATCCCGGAAGTCATCGGGCCGACACCGTCCAGCAAGGAACGGCCGGACCGCGGCAAGCCGTTCAACCTGCTGGAAACACTGCCGAAGGACGAAAAAGGGCGGCCGTCCTGCCCGGAATGCGGCCATGAGGTGGTCCAGCCGGAAGGCGAGGTGATGTACTACTGCTCCAACGCCGCCTGCCCGGCCCAGGCCGAACAGCGGATCGAGCATTTTGCTTCCCGGGGAGCGATGGACATCCGGGGCATTGGAGAAAACCTGAGCGTTACCCTTCACCGCCAGGGGCTGGTAAAAGACGTCGCGGACATCTACTCACTGAAGAAAGACCAGCTCGCCAGCCTGGATAAAATGGGAGATAAAAGCGCCCAGAACATTCTCGATGCCATCGAACGCAGCAAAAAACGGCCCCTGGACCGTATCGTCTACGGGCTCGGCATCAAGCACGTGGGAGGAGAAACGGCAACGCTCCTGGCAGACCACTTCCGGTCCATCGACGCGCTGGCGAATGCCTCCCGCGACGACCTCATGGACGTGCCGTCCATCGGCCCCAAGATAGCCGATGCAATAGCAGCGTTCTTCCAGCAGGAGTCCAACCGGGACATTATTGCCCGCTTGAAGCAGGCCGGCGTATTCCCGGAACCGGCAGAAGCCGCCCGGCCGGCGGGCAACCTGCCGCTGGCCGGCAAGGAATTCGTTCTGACGGGAAAGCTGGAATCTTTCTCACGCCCGGAAGCAGAAGAGAAGATAAAGGCGCTCGGCGGCTCCGCCAAGAGCAGCGTGACCAAGAAGACGGACTACGTCGTGGTCGGTGAAGACCCCGGTTCAAAAGCGGACAAAGCGCGGCAACTGGGCATCAGGATGCTTAATGAGACCGATTTCCTGGAACTGCTGCGGGACTCCGGTGGATAAGACCGTCGAGGGTTCTGCTTGGTTTTGGTTGGTCACACATGTTGTCTTTGCGAGCGTAGCGAAGCAATCCCGATCTTCGAGATTGCCACAGGGCCTGAAGGCCCTTCGCTATGACACTGGCTTTATCAATCAACCAGATGCAAATAGTACCCCGCCGAGGCAAACTAACCTGAACGCGGCAAATCCGTTATAATGAAGAAGAGCTATGAAACTTGTTGTCGGCCTCGGTAATCCGGGCTTTTTATACGCGCGCAACCGCCATAACGTCGGCTTTATGGCCGTCAGCCATTTTGCCAAACAGCTCCAGATAGACTTCGACCGGAAACAGGGCCACGCCCGCACCGGGATGGGAACGCTCGGCAACCTGAAGGTCCTCGTCGCCCGTCCTCAGACCTATATGAACGCCAGCGGCGAGTCCGTTTCCGCCCTGATGAAGCGGTGGGAGATAAGCCCGTCCGGCCTCATCGTCATCCATGACGACCTCGATCTGCCGCTCGGTAAATTGAGACTGCGCCTCGGCGGCGGTTCCGGCGGTCACAAGGGACTGGACTCGATCATCAGCCGCATCGGCACCAAAGAATTTCATCGCGTACGCATCGGCATCGGACGACCGGAAGTGAATGACGACATACCGCCGAAAGAAGACGCCGTTATCAGCTACGTACTTAGTGACTTCACCAAGCACGAACGGGAAACCATCGATGGTATTCTCCCCGCTGTCTCGGATGCTGTTGTCGCCATTCTCCGTGAAGGGATCGTCGCGGCGATGAACCAGTTCAATTGAGCCAGCCGATGCAACATCGAACCGTCTTTGTCCTGAAATTCATCCATTCAGTCATTTTCTTCATCATGGCAGCCGCTTTAGGCTGGATACTTTATGCCGCCATTGCCCGCCGGTATGACTGGACGCTGGCAGTGGCGCTCGGCCTCATCTTCATGGAAGGCCTGGCCCTGCTCCTGAACCGGTTCGAGTGCCCGTTCACGACATTGATGAAAAAACATGCAAACGCTGATATTGCCGTCACCGACCTTTTTCTGCCCGAATGGTGTTCACGGCACACGTTTCCCATCGCCACCAGCATCTTTATCATTGAGCTTGCCTGGCTGGCGTACGGGTACTTTATTTCTTAGAATATCAGGCTGGGACCGCGTTCTTTTCCAGCATATCGGTGATCGATTGCTCAACCGCCTCGATGGCATTCAACGGGTACGTCTCGGTCTTAAGATAAGACCATAGCGGCTGACCGTACAGTATCTGCTGCAATTCATCATGAGAAGCAACATCGAGCACAAAAACGCCACCATTCAGAGCGGCGAAACCATAATTCATTTCCACCCTGCCGCTCTGGCGCAGGCCCCTCATATAGGTTATCTGCGAAGGAAGCAAGCGCCTGAGCGTTTCCGGAGGCAGGTTAGTATCAGCCCGTTGCTGGATAACAAGGAATTTGGACATGTTAACCTCCGTAATTGATCGCCGGGGCCCGAATATCTCACGCCATGGCAGCCGCCATCCTGGCTTTCTGCCTTTCCTGCATACTGCGCGGCAGCTGCTGTATGCCCAGGATATTACCCTCCGAGTCCTTGAACCAGGCGGCTTTGGTGGCTTCACTTCCCATCGGCATGGTGGCGATACTGTTTTCGGTCTTGATGCCCATGTCCGGCAGGTTATAGTCCTCGAACCTGACTCCCCTGCTCTTCAGTTCGTTTACCTGGTATTCTATGTCCTCTACATCAAACGCGGCCACGGTATGATCGGCTTTGGTCGCGGACCGCTTGTAGAGATAGAGCATCGTGTTGGCGCCGGCTTTCAGCAGTACTCCTCCTTCATCTTCTTCGACCGTCTTGAGTCCGAGCTTTTCTTCGTAAAACTGTTTCGCCCTTTTCACGTCCGTGGCAGGCAGCGTCGGCATTACCTGTTTATTCGTCAGCATGAAATCCCTCCTCACTTCCCCGGGGCCGTTCCGGCGCACGGGGACCCATCTCTTTTGAAGTGTATGCTGAAATGTGTGAAATAGTTACAAAATCGGGCTCAAAAAAATGAATTAATCCGGTATTTTTACCGGTCAGACATGTCATGAAGCGCCTTTTTTGAATCACGCACCAAGTATGCCGGCGCGTTTTGCAGGCCACTCCGCTTTGCCCGTTCGTAATTGCAGGTGTTATACTTTATAGACTGGAGTTAGCACATGCAGGACAGGTTTCTTTTCATAGGCGTCATCGGGGGCAGCGAAGTCCCTGAAACCATCATGCGCCGGGCTGAAGAAGTGGGACGGGAAATTGCCCGCCGTGGCGGCGTGGTAGTCTGCGGCGGCATGGGCGGCGTCATGGAAGCAGCCTGCCGCGGCGCCACATCCGAAGGCGGCCTGACCATCGGCATCCTGCCCGGAGACGACCGGGAATCGGCCAACCCCTGTGTACGTATCCCGATCGTCACCGGCATCGGCTATGCCCGTAACGTCGCCGTGGTCAAGACATCTCAAGCAGTTATCGCCATCGACGGCAGTTACGGCACTCTCTCTGAGATCGCTTATGCGCTTCAATCCGGCATCCCGGTTATCGGCTTGGGGACGTGGTCGGTCTCACTGAACGGCAAGCCGGACACGGCCATTCATCAGGCAGATACGCCGCGGGAAGTCGTGGACATGGCGTTTTCAATGATACCGGTCCCACTGTAATTTTCGAAGATGGAGAATACCATGCCAACGATAGAAAGCATCAAAGCCCGAGAGATATTGGATTCACGCGGCAACCCGACCGTGGAAGTAGACGTGGAACTCTGGGACGGCACGACCGGTTCCGCCGCCGTTCCCTCCGGAGCGAGCACCGGCAAGCATGAAGCGGTAGAACTCCGCGACGGCGACAAGAAACGTTACGGCGGTAAGGGCGTGCTGGAGGCAGTCGCCAATGTCAATGGTCCGATAAGCTCCGCTCTGGTCGGCAAGCCGGCCAGCGACCAGCGGGAGATCGACAGCACGCTCATCGACCTGGACGGCACGGACAACAAGGGTCACCTCGGCGCCAATGCCGTTCTCGGGGTATCGCTGGCGGTGGCGCGGGCGGCGGCCAATTTCGTCGGCTTGCCGTTGTACCGCTACCTGGGCGGCGTTGCCGGGTCCACCCTCCCCGTCCCAATGATGAACATCCTCAACGGCGGCAAGCACGCCGATAATTCCACCGACCTCCAGGAATTCATGGTCATGCCCACCGGTGCGGACTCGTTCAAGAAGGCCATGCAGATGGGGGCCGAGGTCTACCAGGCGCTGAAGAAAGTGCTCAAAGACAAGGGCCTCAATACCAATGTCGGGGACGAGGGCGGCTTCGCGCCGTCACTTGGCGCCAACCGGGAAGCCGTGGAAGTCATCCTGGCCGCCATCGAGAAGGCCGGTTATAAGCCCGGCAAGGACTGTCACATTGCGCTGGACCCGGCTTCCAGCGAGATTTACCAGGACGGCAAGTATGTCCTGACGCGGGAAGGCAAAACGCTGACCTCCGCCGAGATGGTCGATTTTTATGTCAAATGGGTCGCCGAGTACCCTATCATCAGCATCGAGGACGGTATGGCCGAGGACGACTGGGAAGGCTGGCAACTGCTGAACGAGAAGATCGGCGGCAAGGTCCAGCTCGTCGGCGACGACCTGTACGTCACCAACGTCAAGCGGCTGGAGAAAGGCATCAGGACGAAAGCGTCCAACTCCATCCTCATCAAGCTCAACCAGATCGGCACGCTGACGGAGACCATCGACGCCATCCGCATGGCGCAGCAGGCGGGGTGGACGGCCGTGGTCAGCCACCGCTCCGGAGAGACCGAGGACACGACAATCGCGGACCTGGCCGTGGGGCTCGCCACCGGGCAGATCAAGACCGGCGCCCCGGCACGTTCCGAGCGGACGGCCAAGTATAACCGGTTGCTGCGCATTGAAGACGAGCTGGGAACCAGTGCCAAGTACGCCGGCATGGGCGCGTTCACGAACATTAACAGGTGAAAACTGCTAATAAAAATATCTCCCCGGACGAAGTAAAGAAAGGCAGCCAGGCAACAAGCTCATGACTGAAATACTACCCGGCATCCATTGGCTCAAACTCCCCATTTTCATGGAGGACTCCTCCCTCACCCATATCAATGCTTACCTGGCCCGGGGCGATAACGGTTATCTGCTCGTGGATGCGGGTTGGAATACCGATTCCTCCTTTGCAACGCTGCATAATTACCTGGTCAAGAACGATCTCGGCTTCGAGGATATTGCGCAGATCGTGGTCACTCACGCCCACCCGGACCATTACGGCATGGCGGGGCGGGTTGCCCGGCTCTCCGGCGCCCCGGTGGCAATGCACCGTCTGGAACAGGCGCTCATCGAACCCCGCTACGTCCATATGGAAGAACTGCTGCACCAGACCGATGAGATGCTGACCGCCAACGGGACACCGCACGGGGAGATGGTCCATCTCCGTGATGCCACCAAGGGACTGGAACAATACATCTCCATTCACCAGCCGGAGAGGCTCCTCCGCGAGGGCGACACCGTGACCACCGGTGAATTTACCTTTAGAGTCATGTGGACGCCGGGGCATTCCTCGGGCCATATTTGCCTGTATGAAGAAGCCCACCGCCTGCTCATTGCCGGCGATCATATTTTACCCACGATCACTCCCAATGTCAGTGTAAATCCCCAGTCCATAGAGAATCCGCTGGGGCGGTACCTGGACTCGCTGGCCCTGATACGCAAGCTGAATATCGATATGGTGTTGCCGGGCCATGATCAGCCGTTCAACGATATCAAAAAACGTATTGACGAACTGACGCGGCACCATGAATGGCGTAACGCCGAGATCCTTACCGCCATGGACAAGGGACCGGTAACCGCCTACGAGGCCGCCCGGCATATAAGCTGGGGTAACAACTCGACGTTCGAGGACCTGCCCTATTTTCACCGCCGCATGGCCGTCTTCGAGACCCTGGCCCACCTCGAAATGATGGCCGCCGAGGGAAGATTGGACCGTTTTTCGAAGCAGGGCCTTATTCACTTCAGTTATTCCTGATATAATTTTACCGTATGAAGAGAATCGGCATAACGACCACCGTTCCCTCGGAGGTATTACTGGCCGCGGGCTGCACGCCGGTGGATTTGAACAATATCCTGGTGACCGACCCTAAACCCGGCCGGTTCATCGCCCTGGCTGAACGGACGGGATTCCCGCTCAACTGCTGTGCCTGGATAAAGGGCATTTACGGAGTTGTCATCGAACAGGGGATCGATACCGTACTGGCGGTCTCCGGAGGGGACTGTTCCAATACCCTGATGCTGGCGGAGACGCTCCGCCTCAAAGGCATCAACATCATCTCCTTCGCCTTCCCGGATACCCCTCATGCAAGCAAAATGCGATCCGCCCTGACAGACCTGGCAAACAGCCTCGGGACGAAGGTGGAGGCAGCGGAAAATGCACGGCAGGCGCTCGTGCCCGCCAGGGAAGCCGCCCGGCAACTGGATGAGATGACATGGCGGGACAATACCGTCACCGGATGGGAAAACCACCTGTGGCTGGTCAGCTCATCTGATTTCAACGGCGACGCGGAAAGGTACCTGCAAGACGTCGAGCGAGTCATCAAAGCCGCTTCCGCCCGCCGGCCGTTCCCTGAAGATGAAGTACGCCTGGGGTATATCGGCGTTCCGGCCGTTTTCGCCAAAGACCTGTACCCCTTCCTGGAACAGCATGGCGCCCGGACCGTCTATAATGAGGTCCAGCGGCAGTTTTCCATGCCGGCCCCGGCTGGTTCGCTGGCGGAACAATACACAAATTATACCTATCCATACACCGTGTCCGACCGGTTGCGGGACATCCGCACGGAGATTGAGCGGCGGCACATCGACGGTATAATTCACTATGTGCAGGCTTTTTGCCATCGCGGCATCGCAGACATCATCTTCCGGCAGAAACTCGGTGTCCCTGTCCTCACATTGGAAGGGAACGCGGACTTCTTTCTCAACAGCCATAGCAAGACCAGGCTGGAAGCCTTCATCGATATTATCGAGAGGAAACGCCGGTGCATGAAAACCACGGTCACTGGAACTATACAAAGAAAATAAAGCAGGAGGCACAACAAAATGACCACCAAAATAGGTATCAATGGATTCGGACGCATCGGGCGTCTTACGTACCGGGCACTCTTTACGAACCACAAGGACCAACTTGAAGTCGTTGCTGTCAACGACCTCACCAGCGCCGCTACCAACGCCCACCTTCTCAAGTGGGACAGCGTCTACGGGAAATTCTCAGGTGAAGTTTCTGCAACGGATGATTCCATTAAAGTAGACGGCAAATCCATTAAAGTATTCAGTGAACGCGATCCCGGCGCTATTCCCTGGAAGGACTACGGCGTGGACATCGTCATCGAATCTACCGGTCTTTTCACGGATGCTACCAAGGCAGCCGCGCATCTGAAGGGCGGAGCTAAAAAAGTCATCATTTCTGCGCCGGCCAAGAACGAGGACGTCACTCTGGTGCTGGGCGTTAATGAAAATGATTACGACCCGTCCAAACACAATGTCATATCCAATGCTTCCTGCACAACGAACGGTATCGCCCCCATGGTCAAGGTGCTTCATGAAGCCTTCGGGATTACCAAGGGCCTCATGACCACGATACACTCCTATACGAACGACCAGGTCATTTTGGATACCGTTCACAAGGACATCCGCCGGGCGCGGGCTGCAGCTTTGAATATAGTTCCCACGACCACCGGCGCCGCGCGGCTTGTCGGAAATCTCATACCGGACCTCCAGGGCAAGGTCCACGGCCTGGCCTTCCGCGTTCCCACGCCGACCGTCAGCGTCATCGACTGGGTCTGCAATGTTTCCCGGAGCGTTACGGTGGAAGAGGTCAGCAGCACACTCAAAGCCGCCGCCAACGGCAAGCTCAAAGGCATCATGGAATTCTGTGAGGAAGAACTGGTCAGCATGGACTTCAAGGGCAATGCGCACAGTTCCATCATCGATGGACCGGGAACGATGGTCATCGGCGGAGATATGGTGAAAGTGCTCGCCTGGTATGACAACGAGTGGGGCTACTCCAACCGCCTTGGCGACCTGGCCGTGTTCATCGCCGGGAAAGGCCTCTAAAAAGATATCGATCGGGACGGTCTGGTTCTCTGGAAGGTAAAACGATCCGCAAGTTCGGCGCGATACTTTTTGACGTCGACGATACCCTGTTCGACCGGGAAGCCGCGCAGCTTCTCGCCGTGGACAAGATAATCGAACGGTATCCAGGGTTGTTCGGTCAGCATGAACGCCGGAAGGTCGTCGAAGCCTTCCTTGAATCAGACCGTCTATCTGACCTTGATTTCGAAGCCGGCATGCCGCCTGATCTGTTGCGCCGTTCCCGGAGCGAGCACTTCCTGGACCTGCTCGGTCTGGCCAGCGACCGCGCGGATGAGCTGACCGATATGTATGTCCGGGAGTATCCGTTGATGCCGGCCGCTATGGACGGCGCCGCGGAACTTATCGCGCAGCTTGCCGGGCGCTACCGTCTCGGCATCATATCCAACGGGTTACCGGACGTTCAATACCGCAAGCTGGAGAACATCGGCATACGCCGGCACTGCGCCTGCATCGTCCTGTCCGAGGAGATACATATCCGCAAACCCGATCCGTTTATCTTCAGCCACGCCGCCGCTCTGCTTGGCGTGGAGCCGGCTGCCTGCCTGTACGTGGGTAATTCGTATCAGGATGATGTAATCGGCGCCAAGGTTGCCGGCATGTCCGCCTGCTGGTTCAATCGCCGGGCTGTCCCTGCGCCGGAAAATCAGAAAATCAATCCGGATTTTGTCATTTCATGGTTGAGCGATCTGCAGCCGCTGCTCCGGGCAGTCTCCGATACCGCTATATAGTTATCACTTAGGTGCTGGCATATATATTAAATAGTTATATACTTTGTTGTGTCATTAGGCTATCACGTAGTAAAACTACACTTAAGTACCGTTGACATCTGATTGCGTAGTTGCGTAAAATAAGAAAATTGGAATAAAGGTTCTTCATGAAGTTAACCGTTGTAGGCTTCGGGCAATGCGGAGGCAGGATAGCCGATGAATTTGCCCGTCTGAACAATAAAGCGCGGGCCACCCGCGGGCTGGATATCATCACCGGTGTCTATGCCGTCAACACGGACCTTGCCGACCTGAGCGGCTTGCACACGGTCAAGTCAGACCACGATCACCGCATTGTCATCGGCAACAAGAAGACCGGCGGGCACGGCGTGGGCAAGATCAACGAACTCGGAGCCGAGATCGCCCGCGAGGATTCGGACAAGATCATCCAGACCATCCGCAATTCCCGCCAGTTCCAGGAGACGGATGCTTTCCTGCTGTGCGCCAGCGCCGCCGGCGGCACCGGCTCCGGTTCCGTCTCGGTCATTACCCAGCAACTCAAGGAACGCTACGTCGATAAGCCGGTCTACAACCTGATCGTGCTGCCTTTCGACCATGAAGAATCGACGGAAGACCGCACCGTTTACAACGTCGCTACCTGTCTCAAATCGAGCTATTTGGTGGCGGATGCCATCTTCCTCGTGGATAACCAGCGCTACATCCTCAAGTCATCATCCATGAAACACAATCTCGCCCGCATCAACGCGCAGATCGTCCAGCCCTTCTTCAACCTGCTGTGCGCCGGCGAGGAGAAAAAACCGCGGTTCATCGGCGCCAAGATCCTCGATGCCGGTGACATCATCCAGACGCTCGTCGGCTGGACGACGTTCGGCTACGGGCATGTGGAAAGCACCGGCATGAAGCAGTGGTTGTTCAACAGCAAGCACTTCCGGGACAAGGCCACCGAGACCGCCAAGGGTGTGCAGGCGCTGGACCAGGCCATCAGCGGACTATCCATCAAGTGCAACCCGCTGGATTCGAAGCGCGCCCTCTACCTGGTTTCCGCCCCTTCCCGCGAGATCAACGTGGACCTCATCAAGGAAATGGGAAGTTACATCAAGAACATGGCGCCGGAAGCAATCATCCGCAGCGGCGATTATCCGCGCGACAAAGGGGACCTCGATATCACGCTTATTCTCTCCGAGATGAGCGACATCGAACGGGTGAGGAATTACTTTACCAAGGCTATCAGTCTTATCGCTGAACTGAAAAAACGCCAGGAAGGCGTTGTAAATACGCAGCGAGGGATTGATATTACTATCAAAGATATTCCCTCGCTGCTGTAGTTCCTATTCTTTTTTCACCTTCAGCCAACATGGTATTCCGTCTCTGCTGACTTCCGGTGAGTCAGGCGTCCGGTCCTGATCCGCCGTAATGTGCGCTTCCGGTTTTACCGGGCTATCTTGGAGTAGATCTGCCAGGCCTGTTCGATAGTCTGATCGCGGACTTCCCAGGCTTTCTCGACATTGCTGAGCCGTACGTTGGCGGCTTCCGCTACGTTGGATTCATATGCCTGGTCGGCGCTTTCAACGGAATTTCGATATTCTTCTTCCGCTCGCAGTATTGCTGCTTCTCTGTCAGCTGCCGCCCTGGAAATTGCTTCCTGGCGTTCTTGAGCAGCTTTGGTAACGGCAGATTCAAAAGCGCGGCTGGCCTGCGCTTCAGCCCGCTTGTAGGCCTTGGCAACCTGTATTTCATTTTCATGATAGGCCTTGGCAACCTGACGCTCAGCGTCCATGTACGCGGCGTAGGCCCGCTCGGCCTGATTCATT
>CAZPSP010000073.1:0-13194 GCA_964589285.1 uncultured Dehalococcoidaceae bacterium
TGAACTACAACAGGACATACACATAAAAGGTTCTCCGTCTGGTGAAATACCGGCAACCGGGATAGCCAAATAAGCCGCGCGGCCGCACTGGAATGTGGCATGACAAAAGAATAATCCGGGAGGAGAAAGCATGGATAACAGCAAGTACGGAAAACATATCGTCACCGAACTCAAAACCCCGTTCGGGGCGGAACAGGCGGAAAAATACGCAACGTGGGCCACCCGCGTCCTCTGGATGGATAAAAATGTGGTTGACGGCGCCTTTCAGATGAACACTTCCTGGTACCGTGAACCGAGCCCGCCGGACAGCGGCGAGCGTTTCTCGCACACCCACGATGCCGATGAGATTATCGGCTTCTTCGGAGACAACTGGAAAGACCCCTATGACCTTGGGGCTGAAATCGAGTTCTGGCTGGAGGATGAAAAGCACCTCATCACTTCGAGCGCGATGATCTTCGTTCCCGCCGGCATGAGGCACTGCCCGTTGATCCTGCGGAAAGTAGAGCGGCCGGTTTTTCACTTTACCGTCGTCACCGAAAAGATCTACAAATACATCCGCAGCGAATGGCAGCCCTACTAGCAAAAAGCAATAGGGAAAGGCTGCTTGACTCCGGCGGACAACGAGACGAAACAGGGACTGACTTGAAATACTCCGGACGCATTATTGGAGACCCATGACCATGAATGGGCGGAACTGATCTCCCTGTACGGCTGCGACCCGCGGCACCCTCACGATCTCGCCGGTACGTTCAGCATTCAGCCCGATGACGAATCCCTCTATCTACCAAAAGTTCCCTGATCTGCATTCCCGCCCATATGAAACACTGCCCCTGGAAGTTCCTCCAGGTCGATAAGCCCGCTCTCACCATGACTGCCAGCCCCTCGGGGCTCTACTACAGCTCGGAAAAGGACAGGTGGTGATCATCCATGGCGGATGCTTTGGCCGTACCGGATGCAGCCGTACAAAGAGTTGCTCTGGTGAAGCTGGCCTCACCGGCCGGGTCTGAAATGCAACTTTTCTATCAGGGTCCGCGATTCAGGCGGACCCTTTTTCCATTTCCTCCACTATTTTTCGGTATTTCTCGTGGATCAGGTTACGGTCGAACTCCCGGAATTCATCCAGCATCCGCTCCTGTTCTGAATTGTCCAAATAGTCCAGGATTGGGTAAAAGAAATGCTTGTCTTCTTTCTCGATATGCGCGGGATAGAAGTCTCTCAGTTCTCCCGTTATCGCGGTCAGGTCCTTGACTGCGCCTTTGTCGCCCTCCATATACCGTTCACGGGCCTGAACAAGGCGGGTTACCGCCTTCCTGGCCCATTGGTGTTCTTCTATCAGTTCATCCATGGTCTGTCTGAGTTCAGGGGCCAGTTGCTTACCGGAAAGGTCGCGGAACAGGATGTCTTCTTCCTTGCCGTGATGGGTCCGGTCCGCGTATGTCCGGAAAAAATCGACGGCCGTCATCAGAAACGCGGTATCAGCCTTTCCTTCTTCAGCCATTTTCTTTCTTGCTTTTTCCAGTTGTCCCAGCATTCTCTCGATAAGGCGATGCTCTCTCATCAACGGTCCGATCGGTTTCATTGTTATCCTCCTCCCATGGCCATACTACACAGTCTACTATATTCATCATTCACCCGGTATGGTTTTTCTCATAACCTCGGTTGGTACATCCAATGGATTAAGTAGTCACAGATTTGGGTTAAGACGCACCTTTCTGGAATTACGTATGCCTACATATTCAGATATGCCCGGACGGGGGGTATCCTCGTGGGTAGCCTTTTTTTAAATCAACAAGAAAGCCGGGAATACCGGCTTGATGCAGGGAGGAGTTCATATGAACGTTGAGTCGAAAACCACGGGAAAAGCGGTCATCAGGCCCTTTGAGACATCGGACGCCGAAGCTGTTTACGGGGTCTATCGAAGTCTTGTGGGGGAAGAAAGAGCATTGATAGAAACGGACATTCTCTGCGGCGACCTGGGCGGGGCTCTTGACCTCAGCTTTGTAGCGGAAGTGGACGGGAGGGTAGAAGGTTTCATCATCGCCCGTCACACGTACGTCGGCGAGCCTCCTGTCGAGTCGGGGCTGTTATACGGTCTCGGCGTCCATCCCGTCTACCAGCGGCAGGGACTGGCCAGCCGTTTGGTGACCGCCGTGGCGGAAAAAGCCGGTTCATCCGGAATACGTAACCTCAGGGTCATGCTGAACGAACGTGACAGCCAGATCGAAGGCTTCTTTCAGCGCCTGAATTTTCACCGGGCTAAACTGGCAGTTTATGACCTGGAACTTTAACAAGGCTAGGCAAGAGAGACGGCCCCACTGGTTTGTGAACCACCGCTCCGGCAGCCCGCTCGGGTAACGTGAAAGCCCGATCCGGGGGCTTCACGATTAAAAACCCCGGGACCGGGCTGGGTAACGCTTTCTGTTGTTGGCCGGCTAGACCTGGCCTATCTCGCCGGTCTCCTTGTTCTTCCAGTAGCCGCGCGACTGTATGGGCCAGTTGAACTCGATGGCTCCCGGACGAGGGCAATCATTGACACAGGTGCCGCAGTACCAGCATTCATCGGCGTGCAGGATGATGGGCGTCTTGCCTTTCTGGGGATTGGGGATATAGACGTCTATCGGGCAGACCTCCACGCAATGGTTGCACCCGTTGCAGACTGCAGCGTTAAAGATCACCGGACGGCTGGGTGTGGTGATATTGGGAACAGCGGTCAGTTTATTATCTGGCATGATATCCTCCAAAATAGTGTCTATTCATCTTCCGGTTACCTTTCACCATCATTTGCCCCGGTACACACCGGCATAGTCCCGGTTGTGGGCTTCATACTGCTGTTTCATATCCCCCCAGAACCTCATCGGCAGTTCGCCGGTCATTATCTTCCCGTTTTCCTGCTTGATGGTAAGGTACTTGTTCCATTCGGGCGGGTCCATGGCGGGATAGTCTATCCTCTGGAGTCCCAGCATCATGCTGCTGGCCTTGCGGGCGAGCATGGCATTGATGATGATTTGAGCGTAGGTCAGCATCGTGGAATCTTCCAGCGTGCGCATCAGCTTGTGCGGGTCCGGCGCGTAGAGCATCGGCACGAATTCATCCTCGATCCTCTTTATCGCCTGGAGCCCCATCTTGAGCAGCGGTTCGGTCTTGAACTCGCTGACATAATACTGCAGCGCGCGGGCCATTCCGGCGTGTACTTCCTTCCATTCGATGCCGCTGCTCCGCTTGACCGGAGCATACACGCGCTCCTTTTCTTTCATTACCTGGGCCCGGTCGATGCCCGCCTGGCTGACTTCTTTGGCATAAGCGGCGGCCTTGCGCCCGGCATATCGTCCGGTTGACGCGGCGAAGCTGTGGTCCTCCGGCGAGAACATCTGCTCCCCGGCGGCATAGAGCCCTTCCAGGGTCGATTGCAGGTTCCAGTCAACGACGATGCCCCCGCCGTAACCCGGTTCGCGCCATTGGGGCAGGCTGCCTCCTTCGATATATTTGTAGCTCTGGAGCAGGTCCCGGGATGGGTCGTACCCGGCCTTTTCATAGGTATCCATGATGATCTTGGTGGTTGATTCCTCTTTAAGCATCAGGTCCCACGTGGCGCGGCGCTCCACGTCCTTCATGGCGGGGAAGTCGCCGTAGATTGGCAGCTTCCACTCGCCCTTGAGAATGCCTTCACGAACAGCGGCGTCCGCTTCCCGGCTCGGCTGCATGGAACCGGCGTCCTCCCACCCCTGGGTGGGGAAGGGGAGCCTCTTGCCGTCGGCATCGACGAGCGGCACGTTCTCGTAGCTGGCATCGCCCGCGCCGGAATACCACTTGTGCTTGAGACCGGTGGCGATGCCCAGGTAGCCGGTGGCTTCCATCTTGGTCAGTTGCGCGCCGGCGTTCCAGGCCATGACGGTGCCGTCTCCGCAGATCGCCCGCGACCTCATGCTGGAATAACCGCACAACTCGGTGGTCAGGTTCCACATCACCCCGGCGCCCGCGGTGGCCAGGATGGTAGCTTTTGACTTGAATATGAGGAACTCTCCGGTCCGGTTGTTGAGGGCCGTGGCGCCGACCACCCGGGCCCCCTGTGCGCCTTTCTCGGTCAGCAGGCTGGTACCCATGGTGCGGTCGAAAATCTCCACCCCCAGCCGTTTGCACTCCCGCTTCAGGGCCGGTTTGAACGTCGTGCCCCAGATGCGGATAACGGTATTGTTGAGCACATCGCCCTTCCGGTAGTTCGGACTGTTGTAATCGACGACGAACCCGCGGTAACGGGTGTATCGCGGGGAGATCATGATTTTCGATTTTTCGTCCCGGCCTATCGCGCCGACGTATTCATCATCGGTGTCCCGTATCTTGCCTCCCATTTGTTCCATCTCCAGGAGGGTGTCCCAGTCTTCCCGGCACTGGATCTGCACGCCTATTCCGTTGCAGTAGGGGCGGTCTGTCACCTGCTGCGCCCAGTTGTCGGGATCGACATTGGACAGCGGGTTGGCGGGAACGTCGCACCAGTGGTCGCAGCCCGGACCTCCCTGGCCGCTCCTGACCGTATCGCTCTTTTCGACCAGTGCCACCCGCAGCCCCTCCCTGGCGGCGCTGATGGCCGCCCAGCAGCCGGCAATGCCGCCCCCGATGACCAGGACGTCGGTCTCGATTTCCCGCTCCTGCTCGAACTTCACCGGGTACGGCCAGTCCGGCGGACGGCCTTCTTCTCTCAGGTAATCATGCCATGTACTCACTTGTTCGGCCTCCTTTTATAAGTAACTCTTTACGGATACTTTTGTTTGGCAACTATCACGAAGCATAAGCGCGGAGAGCTGGTAAGTCAAGTTTTTTCCTGCAAATAGTGCATGCTCTCAACCTGTTTTTGGTGGTATACTGACACGGATTTTCTATTGAAGGAGGTTGGCGATGACAAACGAAACAACCGGGAAATCGGCCTTTTCCCGCCTCACGCATATCGGCATGGTGGTCAGGGATATGGATAAGGCCGTCGAGCGGTTCACCGCGCTCGGCATCGGCCCTTTCAACCTCCGGGTCCTGCCTCCGGAGGCGGTGGAAACCTACCGGGGAGAGCCCTTTTACCCGGCTCAGAGAGTGGTTATTCAGATGACCCGGATCGGTGGCGTCGAGCTTGAGTTGATCCAGCCGGTTAACGGACCTTCGCCGCACATGGAATTCCTCGAAGCCAAAGGGGAAGGCATCCATCACCTTGGTTTCGCTGTGGATGACCTGGATAAAGAGGTCGGATTTCTCACCGGTAAAGGCTCAACCGTTCTCCTGACCTCGGAGTTGCAAAACGGCCGCAGCCTGGCCTACCTGGACCTCAATGCCGCTAACCTCGTCGTCGAGTTGGTCCGGTTCGCGGTAAAATAGCGGAAATGAATGCGCGTGATGGTACCGCCCCCTGGGCCTGTCGAAGGGCGAGCCGGGGTTTCCTTTCATAAACTCAGAGCAGGCTGTTATTGATTAGCCTGGTACCATGCCGCCGTCGACGTTCAGCGTCTGCGCGGTGATGTTCCGCGAATCCTCGGAGGCAAAAAAGACCACCGCCCGGCCGATGTCCTCCGCCGTCTGCCCGCGTTTCAGCGGAATAAGCGGCGCAACGAACCGGTCGAAGTATTCCTGCGGAGTGAGTCCTTCGGCCCCCGGCGTCGCCTGGATCCGCCGTGCGGCGCTCCTCTCGTACAACGGTGTATAGAGGGAACCCGGACAGATACAGTTGACATTAATATTGAACTCGGCCAGCTGCAGGGCCAGCGACATGGTGAACTGGATGACCCCGGCCTTGGCTACGCCGTAACTCATTATGGGGGACAACTCCGCGCCTCTACCTCTCATGCCGCCGATACTGCGCCCGCCGCTCCAGGGCGGCCGCCCGCCGATGGAAGAGATGTTCACTATCTTACCGCTTTTCTGCCGGATCAGGTACGGCATCACGGCCCGGCACATCAGCATCGTGCTTTTCAGGTTCAGGCGGATGGTATCGTCCCATTCCGTCTCCTCCAGGTATGCTTCGCCGGGCTTTTCTTCGTAGAACTTCGCCTCTCCACCCACATTGTTCACCAGTATGCCGATCCCGCCGAACGCATCCAGGATTTCCCCGACCACCCGGTCGACCTCCCCGCTTTTCGTGACATCTGCAATGAAGGCCTTGCCCTTTCGCCCCAGACGGGTTACCTCGTCGGCGACCAGAGCGGCGCTCTTCTCGTCGATGTCGACCACGGCTACATCCGCGCCCTCCTCGGCCAGGCAGCGGCAGATCCCCTCGCCGATCCCGGCGCCTCCTCCCGTCACCACGGCTGTTTTTCCAGCTAATTTCATGGCTGTCCTCCTGTTGAGCGGTTTCACCCGACCGAATTCGTCAGGTCCTGGGCGAGCGTTAAAGGAATGCGCTGTATAAGTTCATCCGGTGTCCAGACGCCGTCCTTGTAGAGTCCCTTGGCCTCCCGGGGGCGAGAATACACGGCCACCCGGCCTCGCGAAGCGCCGAATACCTGCCCGGTAATGCCGGCTGCCTCGTCCGTGGCCAGATACATGACGATCGCCGTAATGTGCTCGGGGCCGGGCGGGTCTTTGGATTCTTCGTACAACTGCCTTCCCATCAGGCCTGCCTTGAACAGGCGGTCATGGTAGTCCGCGCCGCGCCGCGGTCCGATTCTCGTTTCTGCTATTGGTACCAGTGAATTACAGGTGATATCCAGGCCCTGCAGTTCGAACATCTGCGCCAGGGCCCCGGTCAGACTGACCACCCCGCCCTTGGATGCCGGATAGGCGCCGGCCATCATGCCCAGCCAGGCCGGGCTGCTGAAATTGATGATTCTTCCCTTTTTCTGCTTGATCATATATCCCGCTGCATGGCGGCACGTGAAGAATGTACCGCTCAGATTGACCGCGATGACTGTGTTCCAGTCTTGCTCCGATATTTCCCAGAACGGCACGCCGGTCTTGCCGATGATGCCGGCGCAGTTGACCAGGATGTCGATACGCCCGAAGGTTTCCGCGCAGGTCCGGACAATCCTCTCCGCCCCGCTGAAATCCGCCACCGAATCGTAACTGGCTATCGCCGTCCCTCCCGCCTGTGTGATCTCAGAGACGACTTCATCCGCGGGACTGCGGTCGGCGCCGGTCCCGTCGATATCTCCGCCAAGATCATTAACAACGATTTTTGCCCTCTCTTTAGCCATGGCCAGCGCGATGGCTCTCCCCTGGCCGCGGCCGGCGCCGGTGATAACAGCGCATTTTCCTTCCAGTAGTCCGGACATGATTGAGACCTCTTTCGATTCCAATTACTTTATGGTAGACCAGTTATTCGTAAAATGGCAAGATAAAGCCGTCAGGATTTCTGCATTGACATCGGGAAAATAAAAGAAGAGAATAACACAAAACCCCGTTGATTTGGAAAACGAAAAGGAGCTGAAAGGTGCCGAAAAAGAAACAGGAACTCAAGTACGACAAATATTTCCTCCAGGACGTGATCACTGACGGTATCAATAAGGAATGGGGCGGACAATCGATATCCGCCGGGAAGGGACATGACGATATTATTCCGGCTGATGCCCGCGCCGTCCCGGCTATTACCGTGATCAGGAAACCATACATGTTCCATGAACCGACCCACAAACACATGTTCACCGAATACTTCATGTTCTTCGGCTCGAACCCGATGGACATGCACGACTTCGACGGTGATGTGGAATTCACCTTCGGCTTCGAAAAAGAAAAACATATCATCAGCCGGCCGACCATAGTCGTCGCTGCTCCGGGCGTCTATCACTGCCCGCTCAATTACGCGAGGGTCGGTAAACCTTTCTATTGCCTGGAAATGTTCATGACTACCGGTTACTCCGGCGTTGATCTGGGCGAAGACATGAAAGAGGTCAAGGTCCCCGAACCGAACTACAACCGCTACTTTATCCAGGACGTGATCAAGGACAACAAGTGGGGCGGTGAAGGGATCAGCCTGTCCGCGGTACCGGAGCACATTATCCCGGCCGGGGCCAGGATTTCCTTGGGCCTGACCGTGGTCAGGAAACCCTACATGTTCCACTCACCGGTCCATAAGCACAATTTCACCGAGTTCTTTTATTTCTTCGGTTCGAACCCCATGGACCTGAACGAGTTCGATGCTGAAGTAGAGTTCTACTTCGGAGAAGAAAAAGAAAAGCACATCATCAACAAGCCGACCGTTGTGGTTATACCGCCCGGCGTTTACCACTGCCCGCTGAACTACGCGGCTGTGAATAAACCGTTCTACTGTCTGGAAATGTTCATGACCTCGAAATACTCCGGAACGGACCTGGTCCCGCAGCCGAAGTAGGCAAATAACAGAACTGCATACAACTTCTCCATGAGTAATAAAGAAGCAGTTGAAAAACTGTTGTCCCTGGCGGGGATAACCATCGATGGCGGCAACCCCTGGGACATCAAGGTACACAATGACGACCTCTACCGGCACGTTCTGGCCTGGGGCTCGCTGGGCCTTGGCGAGTCCTACATGGCCGGCTGGTGGGACTGTGACAAACTAGATGAATTCTTCTATCGCATCCTCCGCGCCGACCTGGGAAGGTACATCAGGAAGAACCCGGCACTGCTGGCCTCCGCGGCGGGCGCGAGGCTCTTCAATCTGCAGTCGAAAAAACGGGCATTCCAGATAGGGGAGCGCCACTATGATACTGGCAACGACCTCTTCACCAGGATGCTCGATAGACACATGAACTACAGTTGCGGCTACTGGCAGAATGCCGCGTCCCTGGATGAAGCCCAGGAACACAAGATGGAACTGATCTGCCGTAAGCTCGGGCTTCAGGCCGGCATGAAGGTGCTGGACATCGGGTGCGGATGGGGCGGCCTGGCCAAATATGCCGCGGAAAAGTACGGAGCGGAAGTTATTGGAATAACGGTGTCCCGTGAACAGGCGGAACTTGCCCGCGAGCTGTGCAAGGGACTTTCAGTTGACATAAGATTACAGGACTACCGTGACCTCAACGAGCGCTTCGACCGGGTTGTTTCGGTAGGGATGATCGAACATGTCGGCTGCAAGAACTATCGAACGTACATGGAAATTGTCCACCGCTGCCTCGGTGAAGGCGGCCTGTTCCTGCTCCATACTATCGGAGGCAATCAGTCCCGGGCCTCGGTGGACCCCTGGATAAACCGGTATATTTTTCCTAACGGTATGCTGCCATCGGTCAGGCAACTGGGGCAGGCCGTTGAAGGGCTGTTCGTCATGGAGGACTGGCACAGCTTCGGCGCCGATTATGACAGAACACTGATGGCCTGGAGTGACAGGTTTGAGAAAAACTGGGACGCACTGAAGGCACGGTACGATGAAAAATTCCGCCGCATGTGGCGGTACTACCTGCTTTCCTGCGCCGGTTCTTTTCGTGCCCGTAAAAACCAGTTATGGCAGATCGTGTTGTCCCGGGGCGGTGTTCCCGGAGGTTATCGGTCGATTCGCCCGTGAGACGTGTTCGGGACAGATCACGGGGAAATAAAGAGTCCAAAATGGTGGGAACAATAATGCAGGATAAGCTGATATTTGAAGTACAGGTAGATATCGACCCGGCGTTGATCTCTCGGCTGAAAGGTCCTGCCGGAGAGGTGATCATGATACCGTTTGGCGGGACGGCAAAAGGAGAGGTTTTCAACGGCCGGGTCCTTCCGGGCGGCGTCGATACCCAGACGGTCGATCAGAACGGGGTGAGGCATATGTCGGCGCGTTATATGCTGGAGGGCGTCGATAAAAATGGGGAGCAGTGCAGAATATATATCGATAACAACGGCTGGTTCACCGGGGAGCCGGCTATGCCCTTTAAAACTATCCCGACGTTCTTCACGGATAGCAAGGCACTGGCGCCCTATCTCCACAGCAACCGGTTCCGTACCGAGGGACACCCGCGCCGGGGCGGCGTAACCATCAAGGTATTTGAAATTTACGGGACTTCATGAGACCATTATTCGAGAAGTCCCCGGCTGTGAACACAGGTTTATTCAGCAATTAATTCCAAACTCAAAGGAAAGAGATTCATGAAAGACATATTCAACAGGATCTGGGAACTCGCTTTGCCGTACCAGGACAAACGTGAGGACAGCGGACACGCTGCAACGAGTCTGCAATATGCGCAAAAACTTGTAGAACTTGAAAATGCAGACGAGGATGTCGTCATTCCGGCTGTTATCCTGCATGATGTCGGCTGGAGCCAGCTTCCGGAAAAGCGGCGCATGACCATTTTCAGCCCGGAAGCCAAAGAAGAAGAAAGACGTGAGGTGCAGTTCGAACACCAGATTGAAGGCGTCAAACTGGCCCTGAAGATATTGCGCCAGGTTGATTATCCCTCAGAACTGATCGATGAGATTCTTGATATAATCTCTCAGCATGATACCCGGAAGGGATTTATCTCGAAGAATGAAGGTATCGTCCGTGACGCGGACAAATTGTGGAGGACTTCCCGGCAGGGCTTCACCGTGGCTGAAGAACGGGCCAAGAAAAACGAGGCCAAACGCTTTCAACGTCTCGAAGAGGGCTTGAAAAAGGAGCAGTATTTCTACTCCGATACCGCCCGGAAAATGGCGGTGGAAGACCTCCATGAGTGGGCAAAACAGAAAAAGCCCGGCCGGGCCGGTTAAGGGTTGAAATATGCCGGGCGTACGGCCTGATAAGAATCTTTTTTATACAACCGTTTCAATGATACTTTATCGGGGTGAACCTGTACGGTATATCCTTTTATACAGCGCAGCTGTTTAGTAGAGAGTAATGTCCTTAATGCTTTATAAAAATAAGTCGAGGAGGAAAAAATGGAGAAAGCTGATGTAGTAATCATCGGCGGAAGCGCCGCCGGGGCGACGGCGGCCGTCAGTTGCCGGAGACGTAATCCGGATAAATCGGTGATAGTGGTCCGCCAGGAAAAACAGGTACTTGTTCCCTGCGGCATCCCCTATATTTTCGGGACGTTAGGCAGTTCTCAGAAGAACCTGATTGCGGATACGCTGTTGAGCAATGCGGGTGTGAAACTGGCGATAGATACCGCAAAACAAATTGACAGAGAAAAGAAAATCGTCCGGACAGAGAGCGGCAACGATATTGGCTATGATAAGCTGCTCATTGCCACGGGGTCTGTGCCGGCAATGATTCCTATTGAAGGAATCGAGAAGGAAAATGTATTCGTAATCAAGAAGGACATCGGTTACCTGCAAACCATGCTGGAAGCGGTGGATCAGGCAAAGGATATCGTTATTATCGGCGGCGGTTTTATCGGGGCTGAATTTGCCGACGAGTGCAAGAAAAACCGTCAAAACACCGTTACCATAATCGAGAAGCTTCCCCATTGCCTGCAACTGGCTTTTGACGATGAGTACTGTATTGAAGCAGAAACTGTTCTAACGGAAAGAGGCGTCAAGATCATCGTCAACCATAGCGTCAGCAGTATCGTGGGAGATAAAAAGGTGACTTCCGTCCGGCTGGACAACGGTGAAAGCATCAAAGCTGATGTGGTCATCGTCAGTATCGGTGTTGTGCCGGAGGTAAGACTGGCCAAAGAGGCCGATTTGCAGATTAGCGCCACCACAGGCGGGATCGCGATTGACCGCTATATGCGGGTCAGGGATGATGAACATATTCTCGCCTGCGGGGATTGCGCATTAAAGGTTTCTTTTTTCAGCGGTCTTCCCGTCAAGACGTGGCTGGCTTCGGTAGCCACCAGTGAGGCACGCCTGGCGGCGGCCAATATGTTTGAAACCCGTTACGCCGGTCTGGGCACCCTGGGTGTCTTTTCGACACAGATTGGCGACCTTGCTATCGGAGCGGCCGGTCTTACCGAGAGACAAGCCAGCCGTGAAGGGTACAATGTGGTCACCGGTGTGGCTAAAGCGCCTAGTAAACACCCGGGAGGTATGCCGGGGGCCGTACCTACTTCAGTCAAATTGATCTTTTCAAAAGATAATGGAGTAATGGTGGGCGGAGAAGCCTCCGGCGGCGCCTGCGTTGGAGAAATGGTCAATGTTATCAGCGCCTGCATTCAACACCGGATGACGGCATATGACGTTTCCCTGTTTCAGATGGGGACCCATCCGATGTTGTGCGCTTCGCCGATCGCTTATCAGACCGTCAATGCTGCGGAAGAAGCGGTGATGAAGCTGAAATAGCAGGTGGCGGTACGCGGTGACGAAATAAGCCTGAGACCCGGAAACGGGGCGATCTCGCTTACCGGTCGGGAAACCGTGACCGGTAGTGCCCGGCAACCGCGTTCCTGACATCTTCCCGGGAGCGGATGCCCGTCTCGAAAAGCTGCTTCAGGAACGCTTCCCGTGCGGCTATCTCGGAAAACACACACTCGCACTTGATGCCGAACTTGTCTTGAAGGGCTTCCCGCAGGACGTTTTCCTCGGGATAGAGGAACTCGCCGTCGAATGACTCCCGCACGGCCAGTGTCTGCGCCACGAGCTTGTCCTCGTCCGTGTTGATGATGGTGACGGTGTCGATGCGGCGGATAGGTTCATCATCGTAACTGCGGCCGTTCACTGCCTGGAGCGTGACCACAAGACCGAGCCGGGCGACGTCCGCCAGCGGGACGCTCAGGTAGCCGTACAGAATGTAGGCAACGTCTTTGACGGTACGGGCGTGGGTCGTCGCTCCCAGCCGGTATCCCTGACGCATCAGCTTGAACGTTTTCTGTACCTGCTGGCCCCACAGGTACTCATACTGGTGATTGCTGATCTCCTCTGAAACCAGGTACACGGACGACGGTGTGTATTTGTTCGTGAACGCGAAGGTCTCCGCGAATCCCTGCAGGGTATAGAGGTTGGTGTCCGGCGGCAGCAGGTCCAGCAGGGAATGCAGGAGCGTCGTTTTTCCGGCATAGACGGGCGCGGACGCCACCAGCACGGAAGCCCGTGATTCCATGATGAGCCAGAGAAGCCCGGCCAGCTTGAAATCCAGCGTGCCGGACTCCACCAGATCGAGAATCGAAAGTGTGGCAGGCCGGCTGAATGCCCAATCCCCCCACCATACTGACCTGGCCATTACCTGTTCTCCCTGTTAAAGGACGTCCTTTGCGGCGCTGCATGACAGAGCCGGAACGGGTCAAATCCTTGATTTCTTGTTATTGATGTAGTCAATGATGATGTACTCGCCGAGATTGCCCGGTTCCGTAACGAACACCCTTCCTTTGTTGACCCGCGCCATCCGGTCCACGAAGAAGGTGAAGTCATCGTAAC
>CAZPSP010000074.1:0-12739 GCA_964589285.1 uncultured Dehalococcoidaceae bacterium
CCACCAGACACTTTGTGGCATTTCTGTGGTAATCTTGATCTACCATTGTGTTACTTTTCAACACATTTGTAGACGCTGCTCACTATGCTTCAATCGTCGCTGTTTTTTCCAAATAAGACATATCTATTACGTTTCTGAGACCTGCCTAGAAATGTAACCTTCAGGGGTTTATAATATTTGATGTTACCAGGAAAATGATTGCCTAGGAGGCATTTATGAAATATAAAGTCAATATGCAAAAAACCGACGAAGGGTATGCTATCTGGGTCCCGGGCCTTCCAGGTTGCTGGTCACAGGGTAAAACCGAAAAAGAAGCCATGGAAAATATCAAGGATGCTATACAAGCATATTTAGAAACTGTGGAAGAACTAAGCAAGGATAAAGAATCTCGCTACGTGGAAGTGGGGTAGGATAATGCCCAGCCTGCCGGGAATCAATCACCAACGGGCTGTAAAGGCTTTCGAAAAATTCGGTTTCTGGATTACGCGGCAAGGTAAACACATCACAATGACGAATGGAAAAAGGATTATAACTATCCCACGAGCCAACCCAATCAATGCTTATACAATGGCCGGAATCGTAAACGATGCTGGCCTGAGTATCGAGGAATTCAAAAAGCTTCTATAACATCCTTCTTCCCACGATGAATCTGCTCTTGGCAGTTTCTACATACTGAGGGCGAAGGTATAGCTGAAGTCCTTGGGAGTACTACCTATTGATACCTCATCAGAACTTTCCTCTCAGCCCAGCAAAGTACGTCAGCTTCTACCGGATATTCCAAAAACATCAGAAGTTTATGATGACGACCGGGCGCGGCTTGGCCCCAGCGGCAGTCCGCCGGTCACGTTAATAAATTCCCCGGTGATGAAGGAAGACAGCCCGGAAGCCAGGAACAGGGCTGCTCCGGCAATGTCCTCGGGTGTGCCCACCCGGCCCAGCGGAACGGTTTTCCCAAGTTCGGCCATATAGGCGTCATCGTACTGCCGTTCTCCAAAAAAGCCGGTTCGGACCGGTCCGGGAATGATGGCATTGACATTTATGTGCCAGGCGGCCAGGTCTACGGCAAGGTCCCGTGTCAGACCGAGGACGCCGGCTTTACCGCTGTGATAATGGATGTTGGAAGAAGGCGGCTGTGTGGCCCCAAGCGAAGAGATATTGACGATCTTCCCGAATTCGGCTTTTTTCATGTAAGGGACAACGTTTTTGCAGTACAGAAACGTGCTTTTCAGATTGAGCGCAACCACACGGTCCCATTCATCTTCAGACATATCCTCGACCGGGGCCCGGGAGGGCAGACCGCCGGCATTATTGACGAGGATATCTATCGTGCCCCACGCGTCTACGGTCTGTGCTACCGCAGCCCGGACTTCGTCACCACTGGTGGCGTCGCACCTGATGGCCATTCCATCGCCGTTTCGCTCCTTGATGAGCGCGAGTGTTTCCTCGGCGCCTTTGAGGTTGATGTCCGTCGCAGCAACTTTGCAGCCTTCTGCGGCGTACATCACGGCGATGCCCCTTCCGATCCCGCTGCCGGCCCCGGTAACAATGGCAACCTTGTTTTCCAGCAACATGTTACACCTCTCTTTATCCGAATGCTGTTCTCCGGTCTACCGGAGTAACCCTTTTTATTCTTATTTTCTACTGGTGTACCGTACGGCGTTCTCACCGGCGATACGGCCGGAGTTGACGGCAAAACCGAAAGCGCTCGCTGACAGGTCACTGCAATAGACTTCCGATTCCCAGCCGCTCGTGACGGTACCGGCGGCGAACAAGCCCGGAACCGGCTTCCGGTCCATATCGAGGACTTCCATCCGGTCATTGATGATGATACCGCCGATGGTATCCAGAATGGTACTGATGCCCCTGACAGCAAAGTACGGCGGCACGATCAAAGGCCGGAGATAACGTTGCTTCTTGCCGAAATCCTCATCGTAGCCCCGCTCACAGAGGTCATTGTAGCGGTCTACCGTGGCCTCGAGCGTTTCACTCGCGCAGCCTATAGCCGCGGCCATCTCCGGCCATGAGTCAGCTTTCAACACGCGGCCTCTTTTCACTTCCTGTTCCAGGGCTGTATTGATATCCGGCATCGTAGTACGGAAGATGTCACGGACTGAATCATCGAACAGGGCGAAGGAGATACCCTTCGGCTGGGCGAGTAAAGCGTTAACGCTCTCAAAAACGTGGTAACCCAGAGTTTCATCGACAAAGCGTTCCCCGTTCAGGTTAATCCAGAGAGCGAGTGGAGAACGTTCAAAAAAGTGGAGCGGCCACTGGTGGAGGTCCAGGCGCGGCCCTTCTTTGATCACCGTGGCGAAATCTGCGATGGCCGCTCCGGCTTCTTCAGCCATCAGAATACCATCACCCGTCAGAGGTAAACCGCTGAGGACCAGGTCGGGACTCCAGGAAGAGCACAAACGGCCCAGGAGTTCCGGGTTACCGGCGAAGCCGCCGGTAGTTACGATAACGGCCGCGCTCCGGATTTCCGTCACTGCACCTTCCCGTTCCACTCGCACGCCGATAACCTGTCCCGCGCCATCCCGCAGAATGGCCGCGGCCGCCGCCTGTGTGAGTATGGTCACTCCAAGCCGGCGGGCTTCTCCGGCGATAGTGCTGGTGAGCCGAGCTCCGGTCCCGACAATATTATGCTGGACAAGCGGCACCTGGTCCGGGTAAAAACGGATCAGTTGGAACTCGAGACCTTTGTTCTCCAACCAGCGTACGGTATCACCCGAGCGGTTGATGAACGCCCGGAGTATCTTTGGGTCTACCTGGCGCCAGTGCGCCCAGTCCATGGCACGGTGGAAAAGCTCATCACGGTCGGCAACGATGTTCTGACGCGCCTGGACCGGACTCTCGCAGGCAAAGATACCACCTGCCAGGGCAGAAGTACCCCCGATATTCCCGCGCTTTTCGAGGATGACGATATTAGAGACGCCGGCTTCGGCCGCAGTGAGGGCCGCGGTCAGTCCGGCGCCGCCGCCGCCGATGACCACGATATTCGCCTGTTCGGGCAACTGTACCCTGTCATCCGGCATACAAACTCACCCCTAATACTACCCGAGAAGATCGGCTGCCAGGTCTATTTTGCTCAATTGTTCCGCGCCGGTCTCCGTGATCAAGTAGGTGTAGCCCATACCGCAGCCTTCTCCGCCGAATTCCCCGATAACACTGGCATGGACGGCCACTACCATTCCCGGCTGCAGCAGCCGGTGGTTGTCCGCAGTGATCGACCAGAAGTCCAGGGCATCCAGCCCGATGGAATGACCGGGACGATATGGAGAAACGAAACCATGACTGCGGACCGTTTCGGTGAGGACGGTAGCGAGGTCAGAGACCCTGGTACCGGGACGAAGGACCTTGCGAGCGGCGACGTCGGAAGCATGCCAGGCTTGGACCATTTTCCGCACACGAGGCCGGTAAGTCGAGACCGGCAGCGTTACCGGCAGTTGGGCATAGTAACCCTGATAGGCCGGCGTGATCTCCATGAACAGGGTACCGTCAGCTTCCAGCCGGTCAGCCGTGGGATGAAACGACATGTTCATCGAAGAATCGGCGGCGTCGATGAGGTCGAATGAGTATTCGCAGCCCATCTCATAAGCCGTTTTCTTGACCAGGGCGTAGATTTCGAACTCACCCATCCCCGGTTTTATCGTTTTCCTGAGCAATGAATAGACGGCATCGGCGATTTTTGCCGCCTCACGGGTCTTTTCTATCTCCTCCGGACTTTTTATCTCACGGAGTTTTTCGAAGATGTATGAAGCATCGGTTAGTGGTTCTCCGAAGCGGTCTTTCAAGGCCAGATACAGCGGGACGGAGATACAACCCTGACCAACCAGGCCGATCCGGTTACCGGTATGGCGTTGAGATAGTTCTTCCAGAACGGTCGCGTTCTGGTCGGCGGTTTCTTTCAGTTCGAGCCGGCCCAGCGCTTCAATCATTCGCGGAAGCTTCGGGTTGTTACGCTGGTTCAAGTCGGTAAGAAACGCCGGCGGACCTTCCGGTCCCATGATACAGCAACCGCCTCTCCCGGACCCGGTCAGATAGCGGATATTGCCCCGTTTGAAGTCGTCGCCCGTACCGATAATGAGGAGGCAATCGAATCCGTCTTCGATTATAAGCTCGCGGACGGCCCGATGGCGTCTTGCATATTCCGTTCCCGAGATCGCCATATGTATCCTCCCCGGTTTTTGAGAGATTATGCCAGACCCAGTTCCGCCAGTTTTTCAGGGGTCGGCACACCGTTGGTGTCCCAGCCCATGTAGTAGTAATACCACTGCCGGGCTTCGGCCATCGCGGCGCGGTCAGGGATCGGTTTGGTGGCCAGCACGCCATCGGTCTTGGGCTGGTAGTAACGCTCCGGAAGCTCATCGTCAGCGGCGGTGAGTCCTTCTCGCAGATTAAAGAGCCGCATAAGGGTCAGTATTCTTTCCGCCACCTGCAGCATCTCAACCCAACCGGTGTTCCATCCGGTGACAGCCTTTAACAGTTCGGCTTTTTGTTCGTTATTGATGTTGGGCATGAGGCAGATGACGAGATAGTCATTCACCATGTTCAGCAGGTGGTTCAGTTTAAAGAGGCTCAACCGTTTGGCGCTCAGTTCGTCTTTTACCGGCTGGAGAATACCGAACTTGTTTAAATCAGGAAGGCCCATGGGGCTGGTACCGCCTCCGAACACGGAACAGTGGTCGGCGCCGTGAGGGTTAAGCATATAGCCGATCCGGAGCTGCAGCGAACCGCGTGGGTCATGCATGGCGGCATCGAGACCTTTTACCGTCATGGCAATTCCCTCAGTCCCATGTCCGAGCTTCTTGGCCATGCGCAGGCACCCTTCAGCCATGAAATCGCCGATGCCTTCCCGATAGGCGATCATATCGAGGGCCTGAAGCATGCCGGCGGCACTGCCGAAGGTAAGGTCAAGCGTACCTGCTTCCTTATCCGTAATCAGGCCGTTTTCACGGCATTCCATGGCGAAGGCAATGGTGCTGCCGGCCGAGATAGAATCCAGTCCGAGGGCGTTGCACCGCTCATGACCTTTGCAGATAGCCTTCACGTCTTCCACACCGCAGTTGGAACCGATGGCGCCGATGGTCTCGTACTCGGGGCCTCCGTAATCAGGGTCGTAAGAATAGGGGCCATCGAATTTCACGACCTTCTTGCAGCGTATGTTGCAGCCGAAGCAGCCCTCCATCTTCAGACCAAACTGCTCTTTCATCACCACGCCGTTTATCTCCTTGACGGCAGGGAACAGACCGTCACGCTGGTTGCGCACCGGGAGGTCGCCGGACTGTTCCTGCATCATCATTTCCGGTCCGCCGGTACCGTATTCAGAAAGATGGTGCGGGCGGGAGATTAATTCTTTCCTGAGGGAATCCACGTATTCTTTATTGATAATCTCGGGCATTTTGTGTCCCCTGACAGCGATGGCCTTGAGGTTTTTAGAACCCATCACCGCTCCGAGGCCGCCCCGGCCGGCGGCATCATTCAAACCGGTCATGATGCAGGCGTACCTGACGAGGTTTTCTCCGGCGGGGCCGATACAGGCTACCTTAATGTTCTGATCATCCAGTTCATCTCTTATCGCCTGCTGGGTCGGCTTCGTTTCTTTTCCCCAGAGATGTCCGGCATCCCTGAGTTCCGCCACATCGTCCTTGATCCAGAGGTAGACCGGTTTGGGAGCCTTACCTTCGACGACGATGGCGTCAAAACCGGCGCGTTTCAGGTCCGCCATCCAGAACCCTCCGGATTCCGATTTGGCGATGCCGCCGGTGAGGGGCGATTTGGCCCCGACACAATAGCGGGACGCACCCGGCAGGCTCAACCCCGTTACCGGGCCCAGGGCGAATATGAGTTTGTTATCAGGGCTCAAGGCATCCGCCTGCGGTTTCATCTCTTTCCAGAGAAAGTACGCAATAAATCCTGCCCCGCCGATGTACTTCCGGGCGAGTTCATAGGTCAATGGTTCCGCAACGACGCTGTTCTTTGAAAGGTCCACGCGCAGTATTTTTTCGTTGTACCCTCCCATCGTAGGTTCAGGCGGCGGCGGCATTTCACCGGGAAGGGACGGACCTCGGTTCTGCTCCTGGTTCACTTTTTCTTCAGCCATGAAACCCTCCTTGACAGTACCTTAATCCTGCATTATCAGATTAGTTTTAGTGGATGTGAAAGTCTATCATAGTTATCGAATGTCTACAAGTACGTTCATTTTGTCAAAATGGCAGTGTAGTGATATATTTTACTGAATGCAAGACAGGTTAATCCGGTCCGAGCAACCAAAATGAGTACTACGTTAAAGCTAAGCCACCAGTTCCAGCCATTTGCGGGCAACAGGCAAACCATCGAAGTAGAGGGTGAAACCGTGAAACAATGCCTGGACTACATGGTCTCCCTCTATCCGGTGTTCCGGGAGTTGCTTTTCGATGATGACGGGATTTTGATCGCACTGGTAATCATGGAAGGCAAGACAATCGTGCCAAAAGATGTGGATGAGCCGGTTACGTCCCGGAAGGAAATAGTTGTTCTTCCCATGGTCCAGGGCGGCTGACGACCGGACCAGGCATACCTCGTCTCAAGAACGATCCGAATGAAATGAATGCGGAATGAATATCTTTGACCGGATAATCAAGCCAAGTTCCGACCGGCAGGAGGTTGACCTGTCCGTCACGGCCCAACTCAAATCGCGTGGAAATCATCTATAAATCATTGTTGAGAAAACAGATCCTCCGGGACCGGAGGCTTGACAGCCATGGCAACGCTATCAGATGGACTGCAGAGTAATGCTGATACAGCCACCATCCGCAACCGAATTCCGCTTCATGATTCGGGGGGAGTGCCGTTTCATCTAGAGTTCAATTTCTTTCAAATCATCAGCCGGCGTTAAGGCAGCCTCTGTCAAGGCCTGGACTTCCGGGAAGGTCCATCCCGGCGCCAGTTCCCGGAGAACCAGGCCGCTTTTCGTGACCTCGATCACGGCCAGGTCGGTAATTATCAGGCTTACGCACCGCTGTGCCGTCAAGGGATAGCTGCATTGCCGGACGATGCGCGGCTCTCCTTCCCGGGTAGTATGCAGCATGGTCACAATTACTCTTTTTGCGCCCGCGGCGAGGTCCATACCGCCTCCCATGCCCGTGGCCGGCCGGCCCGGACGGCCCCAATTGGCGAGGTCGCCGTTTTCCGAGACCTGGTAAGCCCCCAGGACGACGATATCGATATGTCCTCCCCGGATCATATCAAACGACGCGGCGCTATCAAAAAAGCACATGCCGGGCAAAGGAGTCACCGGCTGGTCCGAAGCGTTAATGAGCTCATAGTCTTTTTCTTCTTCCGCGGCAAAGGCTCCATATCCCATAACGCCGTTCTCGGCCTGGAAAAAGACGGAACGTCCTTCCGGGACCAGGTTGGCGCACAGACCCGGCATGCCGTAGCCGAGATTGACCACCGCGCCATCGAAAAACTCCCTGGCGGCCCTCATGGCGACAGTCTGTTCGTCAAGCCGTTCTTTCATTGACCCGCCTCCACGATGCGTGATACGTAAACATGAGGGGTGACGATGCATTCGGGGTCGAGGTCACCAACGGGAACGATTCCATCGACCTCGACGATGGTAGTCCCGGCAGCAGCAGCCATTACCGGATTGAAACAGCGGGCGGTCCCCCGGTAGACCAGGTTGCCCAGCGAATCCGCTTTGTGGGCCTTTATCAGGGCGAAATCAGCAGTGAGCGGCATTTCCAGGATATACTCGCGTCCATTCATCACTTTCTTTTCCTTGCCTTCTGCAACGACCGTTCCCACGCCAACCGGCGTGTAAAATCCTCCCAGCCCTCCGCCACCGCACCTGATACGTTCGGCAAGGGTACCCTGCGGCACCGTTTCTATTTCGACCCTTCCTTCTTTATATAACAACTCTATGGGAGAGGTCGGCGGCATACCCCCGAGCGCCGGCATGGACCCGATGAATTTCTTGACCCGCCCTTTTTCGAACAGGAGACCCAGGTCCTGGTAACCCTCCGGTTTGATGCGCTTGCTGAGATCGAAACCGACACCGCCGAGGTTGGCAATGATGGTCAGGTCCCCGGCCCCCTGCCTGGCAAGTGCGACGATAAGGTTAACGGGAAGCCCTCCGAAAGACCCGAAGCCGCCGATCATGATCGTGGCCCCGTCAAAGATACCAGAGACCGCCTCATCACAGTTCCGGAATATTTTACTGACCGTCATAAGAACTCCTATGAAGAAGTAGTCTATTGCAAGCTCTCACCATTATTGTTGATTATGCCGGGATTAGCAACACTTGGTACAAAATAACCGGTAAACACAATATGGGGGTGTTTTGTTGGGGGAATTCCAGCAGTTCGAGACGGTCCAAGTTCCTGACGCAGCCTTCGATGTCGGTAACATCGGGACCGGCAGGCGGCAAACAATACCGGAACGGCATTTTCACGTGATGATCTTCTTGAAGTACGGGATATACTATGAGAAAATACTCCAAAATGATAGGCCTCGATGGAGCATCGATTCCCGAAAAACCCGGTAACTTGTGGTTCTTAAAACAGCACTGACTATGTACCTGAGAGGATGATATTATGACGAGAAAAGTTGAGTTAATGAACGGCGGGTGGCGGTTCAATCCGGGTGATGTGCGGGATGGTGAATCCCCGGACCTGGATGATTCCGGATGGAGATTGCTCGACCTTCCCCATGACTGGAGCATCGAAGGTCAGTTCAGGCATTTACGGGAAGAAACCGGCAAATCTGCGGAAGACCCGGACCATAACATAGGATATTTACCCGGCGGCACCGGCTGGTACCGCAAATCGTTCTATGCTCTCAATGATTTCGCCGATAAGGTCGTGATGGTCCAGTTCGATGGCATTTACAAGAACTCGTCAGTCTGGATCAACGGGCATCACCTGGGAGAGCGCCCGTATGGTTACTCCTCCTTTTGGTATGATCTCACGCCGCATCTCCGGGCGGGAAAACAAAACCTGCTGGCGGTCAGGGTGGACAACAGGGGAGTCGGCAGCAGATGGTATACCGGTTCCGGCATTTACCGCAAAGTCCAGCTCTATATCTGCGACAAAATCCATATCATGCCCTGGGGCACCTGCTGGACCACGCCGGCAATCACGAAAGAGCGGGCAGACGTGGAATTGAAAGTAGCCGTTTCCAACAGGTCCGGTGACAGGTCGCCGGAAATCCACGTGGTTTCCGAGGTAATCTACAAAGAGGCAACCGTCGCCAGAGCCGACGGCCGGATAACCCTCGATGCGCCGGAAACCGGGGTTACGCAACGATTCCAGATCGACAATCCGAAGCTGTGGTCTCCGGACACACCGGAGCTTTACCAGATAAAAACGATGCTCTACCGGAACGGGCATCTGATAGATGAGTGTCTGACGCCGATGGGCATCAGGAGTTTCCGGTTCGATCCCGATACCGGGTTCTATCTCAACGGTGAGAACCTGAAACTCAAAGGCGTGTGCCTGCACCATGACAACGGCTGCCTCGGCGCGCGGGTATACAAACATGCCATCCGGCGCAAACTCGCAATCATGAAAGAAATGGGCTGTAACGCGGTCCGTACCAGTCATAATCCTCCCAGCCGGGAGTTCCTCGACCTCTGCGACGAGATGGGGTTCATGGTCATGGCCGAGCTGTTCGATGAGTGGACCGTTCCCAAGACGCCTGCCGGGTATACCAGGCATTTCAATGAATGGTACGAGAAGGACGCCCGTGATTTCATCCGCCGGGACAGGAACCACCCCAGTATTATCATCTGGAGCTGCGGCAATGAAGTGCCGGAACAGAAAACGAAAGAGGGTGTGGAGATCCTGCGCCAATTGCTGGATATCTTCCACGAAGAAGACCCCTCCCGGCCCGTCACCCAGGGATGCGACAAAATGAAAGAAGCCAATGAAACAGGCTTCACCGACCTGCTGGATATCGCCGGGTACAATTACTACGGTGATAAAGTGATCGGCCCGGACGATGACAAATACTCCTTCCGCTGCGCGTACGACATCGAGCATGAAACGTACCCGGAGCGTAAGATAATCGGCACGGAGAACGCTTCCGCCTTCAACACACGGGGCATTTACCGTTATCCCCTCGTTGCCGCCAGGGAAGAAAAAAAGGCGGAAGACTTTTACTGTTCGGCCTATGATGTCACCAGCGAGGTACCGCTGATCATTCTCAAGACGAGGCCGTATGTCAGCGGCATGTTCGCCTGGACGGGCTTCGACTACATCGGAGAGCCGACGCCCTACACCTGGCCGGCCCGGAGTTCGCAGTTCGGTATCGTCGATCTCTGCGGTTTTCCCAAGGATACCTATTACCTGTACAAGAGCCAGTGGACGGACGCGCCCATGGTCCATATCGTTCCCGGCAACTGGAACTGGCATGAAGGAATGACGGTCCCTGTCTGGGTCTACACCAATTGCGATTCCGTCGAGCTTTTTCTCAACGGGAAGTCTCTCGGCGAGAAGGCCATGAACGAACGGAGCGATACGCTGCACCTTGCCTGGGAGGTCCCCTACGAACCCGGTGAGCTTAAAGCCGTAGCGAGAAAAAATGGGGGGGTTTCCGCCTCAACCGCGGTGCGGACGGCTAAGTTCCCTTACCGGATAGAGATGAAATCTGACAGCGCCGATGCCGGCAGAAACGATATCGTACACCTGGCAACGAGCATCCATGACGTCGATGGAACCATCGTGCCGGTGGCCGATAACCTGGTTAAGTTCACCGTCGAAGGACCGGGCAGGATCATCGGTGTGGACAATGGCAACCCGATCAGCCACGAACCGTTCATCGATGAGCAGGTCCATGCTTTCAACGGGTATTGCCTCGCGGTCATGCAATGCACCGGCGATGCGGGAACCATCAAGGTCAGGGCTACATCTGCGGGTCTTAAAGCATCGGAGATCACCGTTCGAGCCGTGACGCCCTAACTGCGCGAGGCGACAGTTCCCGGATGCAAGCGGGTAGTGTTATCATACCCGAAGATAGTCCGCAGATTATCGAGCCTGCCCTGCTGCCGGAGACGCTCGTAGATCAGTTCCCAGGCGCAGTCCTTGTTGCGGTCGGCCTCGCATTTTCCATAGTTGGCGCCGCCGCACGGCCCGTTGAGCAGTCCCTTGGCGCAGATGGTCACCGGGCATATGCCGCCATACAGAGCCAGCCGGCAGTCCCCGCAGGCGCGGCACCGTTCCGACCATAATCCCTCGGCCTCGGTAACGCCGATGAACCGGGTGTTCACCGCCGGGATGACCGGCACGGTCTGCAGCAGTTCAGCCACCAGTTGAACGCCTGCCCCGCAGGCCATGGACAGGACGGCGTCGCAGGTCCTGGCTTCTGCAAGGACAGGTTCGATAAACTCCCGGTCGCACTGCCGCTGGACCGTCGCCTTGGCGATGACCAGGCCATTCCCTTCCAGCCGGCTGCTCATGGCGAGCTGCGACGCGAGGAGTTCGACTTCCTTTTCACCCCCGGCCATACTGACGCTGACGCAGGTGCCGCAGCCGAGCACGAACACCTTCCGGCAGCCCTTCAGGCTGGTACGTATTTCGTCGTAAGGTTTTCTTTCTCCGATGATCATCCCGCCGCGGCTCCCTCTCTGAGTTTCAACGGGTTCGGCCCGAGGCGCCGCGCCCGGTCCGTCATCTCCCGGCAGGCTGCCGCGAAGAGGACCGCGTCCGAGGCGCCGATATTATACATCTCCAACCGTTCGCTCTCGATGCCGACTTCTTCAAGAAGTCTTTTCGCTATTTGTACCCGCTGTTTGGCCCTGATATTTCCTTCCAGGAAATGGCAATCGCCTTCCTCTCAGCCGGCGACGAACGCGGCGTCGATCCCTTCTTCGAAGGCCTTGAGCAAGTAAGCCGTCTCGATCTTGCCGGTGCACATCGTCTTGATGACCCGGACGTTGGAGGGATATTCCAGCCGCATGGAGCCGGCCAGGTCCGCCGCCGAATAGGCGCAGTAATGGCAGCAGAACGCAATAACGGTAGGTTCGTATGCTTCATTCATAGTTTCACCTGTTTACGGAAATGCGCCGGAAAGCGCTTCTATCTTGGCGATGACCTGGGCGTCCCGGTAGTGCTGCAGGCTGATTGCTTTGCGCGGACAGGCCCCGGCGCAGATGCCGCAGCCCTGGCAGGCGGCGGCTTCAATCTCTGCCACGCCGTCCCTGTTGATACGCGGCACACCGAAAGGGCAGGAACGGACGCAGGTCAGACACGCCACGCAGCGGTCGCCGTCAACCACGGACACGACACCGCCGGCCGTGAGGTGAGATTTGGACAACACCGTGACCGCCCGCGAGACCGCCCCCTGTGCCTGGATGATCGATTCCTTTAGCGGTTTGGGAGAATGGGCCAGGCCGCACAGGTACATGCCCTCGTTGATGAAATCCAGCGGCCGCAGCTTCATATGGGCTTCCATAAAAAATCCGTCCTCGGTCAGCGGGAGCTTCAGCAGACCGGCCAGGTCTTCCGCGTCATCGCGGGGACGGATGCCCGCGCTCAATACCACCAGGTCCGGTTCCAGCACGATATCGGTCCCCAGCGCCAGGTTGTAGACGGCTATCCTTAAACAACCGTCCCTCTCGATAATTTCCGGCTTCCGTTCGGGGCTGTAATTGATAAACAGCACTCCCAGTTGGCGGGCTTTTTTGTACTGGAGTTCGTGCATGCCGTAGGTGCGGATGTCCCGGTAAAGTATATAAACGTCCGTTTCCGGGTCGGCCTCT
>CAZPSP010000075.1:0-12704 GCA_964589285.1 uncultured Dehalococcoidaceae bacterium
GGAGAGAAAGAATCATGAACGAGAGCTTGCTGGCACGGCTCGATCCGGAACTCAAGAAGCCGATCACGAACATGCTGAACATGCCGATGGGCATCAACTTCGACGATATCCCGAAGTCAAGGGAAGACTCCAAACGCATGTCGGCGGCGATGAAGTCCATGCTGCCGGTCATCCCCGGCGTAAACGTAGAGAACCGTCTCGTTACAGGCCCCGCAGGCGCGCCCGACGTGCCGGTGAGGATCTACCGTCCGGAAAAGAGCACCGGGGTACTGCCGGCTCTGCTCTGGATTCACGGCGGAGGGTACATCATGGGAGACCTGGAGCAGGACGACAACCCGACCCGCCAGTTGACGCTCAACGCAAACTGCCTGGCCGTAGCGGTCGATTACCGCCTGGCTCCTGAGAACCCGTTCCCGGCCCCGGTGGAGGACTGTTATGCCGCGCTTAAGTGGCTGGCGGAGAATGCACGGGAAATGGGAGCGGACAGCGCGCGGATAGCCATCGGTGGGGGGAGCGCGGGGGGCGGCCTGGCCGCCGGACTGGCGCTGCTGTCGCGCGACCGCGGCGAGGTGGATGTCCTGCACCAGTTCCTCATCTACCCGATGATCGACGACCGCACCACGGAACCGGCCAGCGAGACCGTACCGGACGCCCTGTTCTGGACACGGCAGAGCAATCTGGTGGGCTGGCGCTGCTACCTGGGCTGCGACCCCGCCGGCGAGGGCGTTTCCTGCTACGCGGCGGCTTCGAGGGCGGAATCCCTGGCGGGACTGCCGCCGGCGTACATCGCCGTGGGCGACCTGGACCTCTTTGCGAAGGAAGATGTGGAATATGCCCGGAGGCTCATCCACGCCGGCGTTTCCACCGAGCTGCATGTGTATCCCGGCGGACCGCACGCCTTCGATATGCTGGCGCCTCAGGCGGACATTTCCCGGCGTTTCACCGGGGACTTCCACCGGGCCTTGAAGCGGGCATTGTGGGGAATAGAGGGCTGAACCAAGTCACGTATGGCTAGTACCGCTTGCGGAACCGCCTTTTGTTCTCTTGAGCATTATCTGGAAGTATGTTTGTATTTGCGGGCGGACTGAAATTTGACCTTTGAGTTTCCCTCGCCATCACCCATTAAACCCTGTATACTTGATGTATGCCTACTATACCACTCATTAGAGCTCTTACTGATGCCGGGATCGGCTCAAGGCGGCGGATGGCTGACGCCATCAAGCAGGGCCGCGTGGAAGTGAACGGCGTCATGGCGGAGTCCTTCAACCAGCCGGTGGACCCGGCGCGGGACAAGGTCTACCTGAACGGCCAGCGGCTCAACCTCAAGGCGGAGCAGATCGTCTGCCTCATGATCAACAAGCCGGAGGGGGTCGTTTCCACCGCCGCGGATGAAAAAGGCCGTCCCACGGTGCTGGACCTCCTGCCTGCCAAATACAGGAAATACCGCCTGTTCCCGGTGGGACGGCTGGACATCGATACCACCGGCCTCCTGCTGCTGACCAATGACGGCGACCTCACCTACCGGCTGACGCATCCGAAGTTCGAGCAGGAGAAGGAGTACCTCGTCCAGGTAGACGAGAAGCTGAACCGGGACGAGATACAGCGGCTGGAACGGGGCATTCTACTGGAAGACGGCATGACCGCTCCCGCTGTGGTGAAACGGCTCATGAGCGGCGACTACAACTACCGAATCGTCATCCATGAAGGCAGGAAGCGGCAGGTACGCCGGATGTTCGAGCATATCAGCCATCCAATCAAGGCCCTCAAACGGGCGCGTATCGGCACGCTGCGCATCGGGGACCTGGAAGAAGGCGAAGTCCGGCCCCTGACCGGGAAGGAACTTAAAGAACTTACACACTCCGCCCGTTCACTACCCGCGAAGAAGTCTATCAAAAGGCCCGCTCAAACCGGTCCCCGGCCCAGTGCAAAGCCAGCAGTTCAACCATCAACGAGACCCTCGAACAAATTATCGATGAGACCGGCAACCGGACCGTCAAAGAAGCCCTCGACAAGACTGTCGGGGAAAACCCCGGGGAGACCTTCAAGCCGGCCTTCTTCGAGACCTGGAAACCGCCCGGGGCGGCCGGCCGGAAAGGCCGTGTCCAGCCTGGACGATAAACCAGGCAAACGTCCGCCGTTTTCTCTGGCCAAACCGAATCCTCGGCCATCATCGCGCAAATACACGAAACCCGGAGCTTCGCCAACGGGCACTCCCAGCAAGAAGTCTCAAACACGGTCTTCCGGCCATTCAGCAGAGCGCCCGCCGCGCTTTTCAAAACGCAAGCGCGTCTGATATACTGGACGTATCCTTTTCCTTTACGCTGAAAGATATATGACTGTATACCGGCACGCCCGTCATCGCGGACGAAACAATCACAGCAGGAGTTAGCATGGACCTCAAATCAGTACTGGAAAAGTCCGCGAGACGCTTCGGAGACAAGACCGCCATACTTATGGGTGAGCAGCGAGTTTCCTTCCGCCAGCTCAACGAGGACGCCAACCGAGTCGCCCATGCGCTGCTGAAGCTGGGATTGAAAAAGGGCGACCGCGTGGCGACCATGCAGGGCTCCAACCCGGAGTTCGCGGCTGTGTTCTTCGGTATCCTCAAGGCCGGTTGCATCGCGGTGCCGCTCGATTCCCGCTACGTGCCGGACGAACTCGCCAGCCTGTTCGCGGACTGCACGCCACGCGTCCTGGCCATCGAAAAACCCCAGTCCGAAGGCATTCTTCCCTGCCTGGACCGGTTCCCTTCCATCGATCACGTCATCACCTTCGAGCCGGATGAAACCGTCCGCTCGATTTCCTACCAGAGCATCCTCGCCGATAATCCAGCAACCAATCCGGACACTGTCATCGACCCCGCCGATATCTGCATCATCTCCTACACCGGCGGTCCCACCATCAACCCGCACGGCGTCTGTCTTTCCCACGGTCCGATCTGCGAGGAGGCCAAGTGTTCCGCCGAGACCATCGGCCAGACCGAGGAAGACGTTTTCATCCAGTACGCCCTGCCCACCTACCACCAGTTCGGCCTGACCGCCGTCCTGCTGGCGTCCATCGCCACCGGCAACACGCTCGTCTCGGTGCCCGGCACCGGCCGGTCCGTGGACACCTTCATGAAAGCCGTCGAGGAGCACAAAGGCACCATCTACATGGGTGTGCCGTATATCTATTCGCTGATGGTGAACGTCGCCCGTCGCGAAGGCATCAAGTACGACCTCAGTTCGCTGCGGTTCATCGCCAGCGCCGGAGCTCCGCTGGAACCCGCCGTCATCCGCCTTTTCCAGCGCTATTTCAAGCGGACGATCCTGGACATGTACGGGCAGACGGAGTCCATCTGCCAGGCCACGGTGATGCCGCTCGACGGATCAGGCCCCATCGGCTCGTCCGGCAAGCCGATGTCCTGCTGGGAACTGAAGATATTCGACGATGACGATAACGAGGTTCCAGCGGGCAATTTTGGAGAAATCGCCCTGCGCGGCCCCGTCATGACCTGTTTCTGGCAGAAACCCGAGGCCACCGCCCGGGTCTTACGGAACGGCTGGCTCCACACCGGGGACATGGGATACGTGGATGACAACGGGTTCCTGTTCATCACCGCCCGCAAGCGCCGCCTGGTGATTCTCAAGGGGCAGAACATCATTCCCTCCGATATCGAGAAAGTCCTGGAAAGCCACCCGTCCGTTGCCGAGGCGAAGGTCATGGGGGTGCTCGACCTCATCCGGGGAGAAACAGTAAGAGCACTGGTACGGCCGTTACCAGGACAGGTCGTCAACGACCACGAACTGCGCCAGTACTGCCAGGGCAAGATGGCGGACTACAAGCTGCCGCGCGAGATAATCATCGTCGATGAGATGCCAGAAGAAATCCCGAACTGGAAACGCCCACGGGACAAGGAGAAAGCGGACATCACACAAGAAGGAAAAGGCTAGCGTTCCAGACCACGATCCCGCTGTAGATATAAACGGCGCACCATGTAGAAATGACCCCCACCTTTGGCCAGTGCCGGTAGATGTCCCAAAGCAGCAGCGCGCACAGGACAGCCCCCACCACTTTAAGCGCCATAAAGGCGAAGTCCCCGATCATGGGCGCCAGGATCGGATTGGATTCCCAGGCCAATCCCATCGCCAGCAGGATTTCCGTCAGGATGCCGTCCAGGATGATGAGGCCGATCAGGCAGCCAAGCAGAGCAAACATTTTCTTCCTGGAGCTTTCGGTGAACAGCGATTTCAGGGTGGTCATACGATCACCTTCAGCGCCTTGGGGAGTATTCTGAATTTGGCCGGGGCTTCGCCGAGCAGTTCACCGTCCGCCTGAAGCGGCAGAGGGCCGTTGCGGGACGCTATTTCAATTTCACGCGCTTGTTTCAACCGGATCTTGCGGTGGGTCAGGTGGGTGCCTTTATAAAGGCGCGGCAGCGAGAAGATGAAGTCTGGTTTGCTGATATCGCCGACGATGAGGACGTCGAACAGGCCGTCATCGAGTTCCGCGTTCGGCGCGGTATTCATGCCGCCGCCGCCGTAGCGGCCGTTATTCATGATGACCGTGCAGATGCGGTGCTGCGTTTCCTCGCCGTCAATTTTAATCGTAACGTCCTTGTTGCGGTAGGAGACCAACGTCCCGAAAGCTGCCAGCAGGTAGGACATCAGGCTGCCGAGGGACTTGTACTGCTGCGTGGTGCGGCGAACGATCTCGGCATCGAACCCGAGACCGGCAAAATTGGCGAAGAGCCGTTCCTGGCGGCCGCCGTTAGTCCCAAACTCAACGACGCCGAGGTCGACGTTCCTCGTCTGAGGTTCCATGAGGCGGCGGCAGGCGACCGCGGCATCCCGGGAAGTCCCGAGCGTCCGGGCGTAATCGCTGCCCGTACCGGTACTGACGAACCCGAGTGAGACTTTTTCCCTGGCGCCGGAGCGGTGGAGGCCGTTAACGATCTCGTTCACGGTGCCGTCCCCGCCCACGGAGACAACGGTCTCGAAACCCCTCCCGGCGGCTGCCACGGCAAGCTCGATGGCGTGACCGGGGCCTTCGGTGACGGCATGCTCGAACTGCAGCCCCTCGCGGCTGAACACTTCACGGATAATGGGCCATGCCTTGCCCGTTTTACCCGCTCCCGCCGCCGGATTGACGATAACGCTGGCGTAAGAAGTTTTCAATGTCCGCTCGAATCGCTTCTACGTTAGTACTTAAGTACTACACTACTATAGCACACCCCCTACCTGCAAATCATTAACGGTCATTAAGTTCTCATAAGGAATACATAAAGAGGTTTTTATGATTCCAGGCCGGAGATGTCTATTCTCAAAAGGCGATCATCTTCCGGGGCCGGGCTGCCTCTCCCGTCCCGGTTGCTGGTCAGGACGTACAGGAAACCGTCCGGGCCGATGACGGCGGCACGCAGGCGCCCGTACTCATCTTGCAGGAACTCGCCGGTCATCTCGCCGTAATCATCACCCTGCACGCTCACCCGGTACAGTGTCTGTCCGCGCAGTCCGGTGAAGTAGACCGCCCCTTCGGAATATGCCAGGCCGGACGGCGCCCAGGTGGTGCTGCCGCTGTGGATGACCGGACTCACCATGCCTTCCCGCGTCTCGTCGCCGCGTATGACGGGCCAGCCGTAGTTATTGCCCGGTTCGATGAGGTTCAGTTCGTCAGTGGCGCTGGAGCCGTGTTCCGTGGACCAGAGCCGGCCTTGATCATCCCAGGCCAGGCCCTCCGGGTTACGGTGGCCGTAAGTGCAGACCGGGGAACCGGTGAAGGGATTGTCAGCCGGAACGGAGCCGTCATCTTTAAGCCGCAGTATCTTACCGGCGAGGGAACCAAGGTCCTGGGCGTTTTTCTCGTCGCCGGCATCGCCGGTGGTGGCATAGAGGAGCCCGTCCGGCCCGAACTTGATGCGCCCGCCGTCGTGATTAGCCGCGCCGGGGATGCCTTCGATGATGGGTTCCTCGCCGGACAGCGCCATGTTCTGCATGGTAAACCGCGAGACCCGGTTGAAAAGTTCGCCGTTCTCTTCATAGGTATAGTAGACGTAGACCCAGCCGTTATCGGCGAAATCCGGGTGTACTGCAATGCCGAGGAGGCCGCCTTCGCCCACGGCCGTAACATTATCCAGGGTAAGGAGCGGGCCGTCCTGAAGGTTGCCGTCAGCACCAACGAGACGGATGCGACCGGGACGTTCGGTGAAGATGATGGAGCCGTCCGGGAGGAAGTCCAGCGACCAGGGGACTTCGAGACCGGTAACGATGGTGGTGACGGCCGGGTTCTCCTGGGCGTTGGCGTTGTCTTTGCCATCCTGGCAACCGGATAGAACCACCAGCCCGATGACAAGAAGGAGAGCAATTGCTGTAACGATGCTCATGAGCTTCTTCATCTTCCACCTCCACCAGATAGCTCCTTATCAAATATTATATTACTTGTTGAAAATTCACCTTTCCCTTTGCGAAATAGAGACGACTATGCGTGGGTCACCACGAAGGGCTGGAGGTACTGAAGAAGATTCGCTGAGAGTGCACGATAGGCTGATTGGTACTGATTCAAATGCTCCGGGACAACAACGCCCGGTTCGAGTCGCCTACCCATCAGTGAAAAGTAAGGTCATTCAGTGACTGCCTTTAAGGTCATCGATGATATCGAAGAAGGTATTGAATTCTGTACAAGACAGTCCCTCTTCACGGCATTTTGCCAGCAGGTCTTCCGTGGCGAACACCTTGTCTGCTATACGGGCTGGGAAGATATCCGATTCACCGTTGCCGATGTAGATTATGTCAAACCCCTGCTCTCTCATGTGGCGGACATGGGCTTCCTTGAGGCCTTCTTCGGATTCCTGGCCATCCAGGCCGACGTAACGTACCCGGACGCCGCCGGGGTAGAACTCGTTCTCCGCGGCGTACATCTTTACGCCGGTAATACCGAGGTTATCCAGGATGGCCCGAACATAGAATTCCAGCCCGTTGCTAACGATGGATACCTTAAATCCCCTGGATTTGCAGAAAGCAATGAACTCGTGAAACCCGTCTCTGATCTTCACACGGTCGCTGGAAAGCACCTTTTTGAGCATCGTTTCACGGTCAGCTTTGACCAGGCTGAAGACGCGGCGGTTGAACGTGCCCACCGGTATCTTGCCACTGCTGTATTCGGCCAGTATGTCACGCCAGGAAGGGTCGGCGTAGGTATCCAGCAACAGGTAGCTGACGTCTTCAAGCGTCACCGTGCCGTCGAAATCGATCTGGACCGCCGTTTTTATCTTCATTCTTTACCTGACTTGAAGTAAGCGATGACATCGAAAAGGTCTTTGAACTCAGTATGAGGCAAGTTTTCCTCGCGGCATTTTTGGAGCAGGACGCTGGTCGCGAAGACATGGTCGGCGTGGCGTGCCGGGGGCAGGTCCGCCATGCCGTCACCCAGGTAAAAGACACGGTCATAGCCCCTCAGCCGCTGTTGCTCCGCCCGCGCCGCCTTAAATCCGGACATGACGCTCGTCCCGTTCGTGTCAAGATAGGTCAATCTCAGGCCTTCCGGGCGGAATTCCGTCTCCGCCGCAATGACCTCGATGTCTCCAAACCCCAGGTCCTGCAAGATGACCTGGATGTAAAACCGGAGACCGTTACTGATGATGGAGAACTCCCAGCCGCGTTCCCGGCCATAGTGGAAAAAGTCCTCGACGCCCGGCCGCAGGACGACCCTGCCGGAGTTCAGGAGGAAGTCCCGCAGTGTTTCCGGAGATTCTTTAATCATGGCGAACTGCCAGGTGTTGCACTCTTCCACGGTAATGCGTCCGCCGTAGTAATCGGCCTGTATCTTTTTCCAGTCGCCCTGCGCGAATGTTTCCAGGAGGGAATGGCTGACTTCACCGATGGTAAGCGAGGCATCGAAATCGCATTGGAAGAGGGTTTTCAAAACAGGTATGGTCCTTGCTGGAGAAGATTTTCACTATTCATGATAAAGAATTGCAGAGGCAGGGGTCAAGGAGGGAGGAATTAGAGACAACTTAAAGCTGTTCCTTGACCTTCTCCGCCTGCTCTCTGGACATGCCGGTAGCCGCAACGAGTTCCTCCACGCTGGCTTCCCGTATGCCGGATACCGAGCCAAACCTCCTCAGCAGGGCGGCTTTACGTTTGGGCCCGATACCGGGGATATCATCAAGCAGGGAAGTAAAGGTCTTGCGCCGGTGTACATTGGTGTAGTAGCTGACCGCAAAACGGTGCGCCTCGTCACGCAACCGCTGCAGGACCTGGAGCGCCGGCGCCGAGCGCGGCAGGACGATAGGGTCTTTCCTTCCGGGGAGGAAAATCTCTTCGTTCTCCTTGGCGAGACCGATGAAGGTCATGCCGCTGACATCGCCGAGCGCCTCCATGACGGCGTTCAACTGGCCTTTACCGCCATCGATGAGCACCAGGTCCGGCATCATCGCCCATGTCTCTCCGGCATCCCCGGCGGCGGCGCGTTTGAACCGCCGCTTAAGCACTTCCTGGAGCATGGCGTAGTCATTGGCGCCGGTGACCGACTTTATCTTGAACCGCCGGTAGTGGGCCGGCTTCGGCTTACCGTCCTCGAAGACCACCATGCTGCCGACAGCGGATGTCCCCTGGATGTTGGAAATATCGTAAGCTTCCATACGGACCGGCTGGCGGTCCATATCGAGGGCGGTCCGCAGTTCTTCCAAGGCATCTTCGGCCTTTACGGAGGATGCCATATCCTTGATTTTAAGCCGTTCCAGTCCCTGCCGGGCATTTTCAGCCGCCGTATCCACGAGTTGCTTCTTGACGCCCCGGCGCGGCACCTCTATCCGGACGGCCCCACACCGGCGTCCTTTGAGCCATTCCTGGAGCACCTGTTTGTCTTCCACCGGGTACTGAAGCAGGAGGAGCGCCGGTATCTGGGTTGCGGAGGAGTAATATTGCTTGATAAAGCTGGCCATGATCTGCCGCGGGTCTTCCTCCTGGGTATTACGCAACAGGAAGCCCTCCCGGCCGGTCAGCTTGTTGTTCCGCACAAGCATTATCTGGACGTAGGCATGGTCATTGTCCTGGACGAAGGCGATAACATCTTCATCGCCGCGGATGACCGCCGCTATCTTCTCACCTTCAATGACGTTCTCGATGGCGTGTATCTGGTCGCGCAACTGAGCGGCTTTCTCGTACTGCATGTCCGCCGAAGCGCGGTTCATCCGGGCCTTCAATTCGCGGAGGACAGGCTCCCGTTTCCCTTCCAGGAACAGGATGACTTCCCGGATGATCTCGTCGTACTCCTGTTTCGGCGCGCTGCCGGCGCACGGGGCCAGGCAGCGGTTCATGTAGAACTCCAGGCAGGGACGGGGCGCTTTACCGTCGATCTTCTTCGAGCACTGGCGGTAAGGGAAGATGTTCTTAAGGACCTTCAGGGTATTTTTTACAGACCAGGCGGAGGCGAACGGCCCGAAGTACCGCGCGCCGTCCTGCTCGAACCGGCGGGTAAGATAGACCCGCGGCCATTCCTCGTTGATGTCCACTTTAATGTACGGGAACGACTTATCGTCCTTGAGCAGGACGTTGTAGTGCGGCCGGTACTGCTTGATGAGGGTCAGTTCCAGGATGAGCGCTTCCTGCTCGGAACTGGCGATGAAGTAATCTATGTCCGCGATGCGGGAGACCATACGAAGTGTCTTGGGAGAAAGGTTGCGGGAGTTCTGGAAATAAGAACGGACCCGGTTGGAGAGGTCGAGCGCCTTGCCGATATACATGATGTTCCGGGAGGCGTCCTTCATCAGGTAGACGCCGGGCTGGTGCGGCAGCCGTTTGACCAGGGCTTCGATAATATCATTCGTCACGGGAATCGACCTCTTTCAACCTCATTCTAGCACAGCGGATGCGAGGCGAAAATGGTTCAGACGAGGTGTTCGATGAGGATACGAACTCCGATAGCTATCAGGACAATGCCTCCGACGAGTTCGGCGCGTTCTCCGAACAGTTTTCCCACTCGTTTTCCGATGACCAGACCAATCAAGGTGATGATGAAGGCGGTAAGGCCGATGGTGACTGCCGCCATGAGGAGATTGACCTTGAGAAACGCAAAGGACAGGCCCACCGCCAGGGCGTCGATGCTGGTGGCGAGGGACAGCGTGAGGAGGACCGGCAGCCTGGTGATGCCGGCGCTTTTCCGTTCCTCGGAGTCGCTTCCATGGAACGAATCCCATATCATCTTGCCGCCGATGAAACCGAGGAGGCCGAAAGCAAGCCAGTGGTCGAAAGGGGCGATGTAGTCTATGACCGTACTGCCGGCGAACCATCCCAGCACCGTCATGCCTGCCTGGAACAACCCGAAGGAAAGCGCGATGCGCAGTCCCGCGCTTTTGAAGGCGTTTCCGATAGCTACGCTGCCGGCGACCGAAACTGCGAAGCAGTCCGCGGAAAGTCCCAGGGCAATGATGAAAATGGAAAAGAAGCCGGTCTCGGACATACTTCAGTATGGCATAGCAATGACGTAAACAGCAAAGCGGATGCCAGTGCATCCGCTTCACATGCCAGACATGAAGAAAGCCGCGAACTAATTGATCTTGATGAGTCCCTGCTTGATCGCCACGACAACGGCTTCAGTCCGCGCGTTAGCGTTCAGTTTACGTAGGATGGACGTAACGTGGTTCTTGATCGTTTGCTCGCTGATACCGAGTTCCGCCGCAATCTGTTTGTTCAAGAAACCGCGGGCGATAAATTCAAGAATCTCTATTTCCCGGGGCGTCAACGGAGAGATATATGACTCTGTCTCACTCCGGAATGCGAGTTCCTGGAACTGCTGGAGGACATGCTCCGCTACGCGTGGGTGCGAGGTCAGCGATTCATTGATTGGGTGCTCGCCGCGGGCCACCCGCCGGACCGTCTCGATAAGTTGCGCGGCGGTAACCTCCTTGCTCAGGTAAGCCACGGCCTGGGCTTTCAATGCGAGGAACAACTGGTTATCGTCCGGGTTGGAGGTGAGCACAATAACGCCGATATTGGGGGAGCGGAGCCTTATCTTCTTGGCCAGGTCGAGACCGGCTTCAGACTGCCCGCCGTCCAGGTCGAGCAGGGCAACGTCCGGCGGCAAGTTATCGATAACACGCAGAACGTCTTCATTCACTCCGGTGGCACCGAGAATAACAATATCCCCAACATCAGCGAACGTATTTTCTACGGCCTGCTGAAACAATGATTGCTGGCTGATAATGAATACCTGTATCTTTGAATTATTGACCATGATCTTGTTTCCCGTCCCGTTTTCCGGTAAAGCAGCGGGTTTACCTCCTGGCTCTATTCGGCAGCTCCGGCGGCTGCGGCGGTTTTCTGTTGTGTGGCGATAAACCGGTCCACCAGTTCCGGATCGAATTGTGTACCGGCATTGTGTTGCAGTTCCAGTAATGCCTGTTGCCGTGTCTTTTTCATTGCGTAAGGCCGTTCGGTGGTCATAGCTGCATAGGCAGCAGCAATAGCCAGGATACGAGCATCGAGCGGGATATGATTTTCTTTCAAGCCATCCGGGTAACCGGTACCGTCAAACCGTTCATGGTGATGCAGAATGGCTGCCTGGCATTGAGAAATGTGCGGAATATTACCGACCAGTGCGGCGCCAAGCTGCGGGTGTGATTCGATGATTCTGCGTTCATCATCCGTCAGGTCTCCCGGTTTATTGAGGATAGACTCGCTGATACACATTTTCCCGATGTTGACCAGCAGAGCGCTGGTTTCGAGCGTATTGAGAGCTTCCGGTTCCAGACCTATTTCTTTGCCCATAGAGACGGCGTATTCGGCGACCTTCAAAGATTGACCACGGGCAAAATGATGATTAGTATCGATACTCTCGCTGAGCAACTGGATGAGAGTGTCTATCTTTTGTTCCGGGGAGCAGCTTTCTGCGCTCTGGCAGAGACTTTCACTTTCTCCCGCGGTGTGCCCCGTCCGGTTCCTCCCGGAACGTTTCACCTTGTACAGGGTCATATCCGCTGCGTCAATGATCTCAGTATGACTGACACCATCAGCCGGCCAGCACGCAATACCGATACTCGCGCTGACCGTAATTTCACCGGTGTTCAGGCTGCTGCCGATCTTCTGCCGTACTCTTTCGGCCACCTGAAGTGCGTCATCTATTTCAGTATGAGGCAAGAGGATGGCAAATTCGTCCCCGCCGTACCGGAAAGCCCGGTCGGAGCCGCGAATAGTGGACCTGATATGCTTGCCGACTTCTCTTAGCAGGTTATCTCCGGACAGATGGCCATAGGTATCATTGTAGGCCTTGAAATGGTCGAGGTCGATGATAGCGAGCGAGAAATTGCCGCCGTATCTGGAATGGCGGCTGATCTCGTCATCAAGCATTTCATCCAAGGAGCGGCGGTTCAACAGGCCGGTGAGTTCATCGATGCGAGCGCGTTTTTCGGCATCGGCATACAGCCGTGAGTTTTCCAGCGGCATGGCTATTTGAGAAGCCAGTTGCTCGAACAGCTTGATATGGCGCTGTGAATAAGCGTGCGGCTGCTGACTGGCGCTGATGAGGCAGCCGATAGCCCGGTTCTTGGCAATAAGGGGTAGATAGACGATGGTCCGTAGGCCGGACCTACGGTGAATTTCACCTGTCTCGAAGGAGGAATCTTTCTGCAGATCGGTTTCCAGGAACGTGGTCCTGTGGCTGATAACCCATCCAGCCCCCGTGCCTTCGGCCGGGAGTATGTCTCCAACCTGATATTCAGCATTCTCCGC
>CAZPSP010000076.1:0-5409 GCA_964589285.1 uncultured Dehalococcoidaceae bacterium
TTAGATCGAGAAGCGATTGAGCATCTTGTTTCAGATATGAGATATCCTAATCTCCGAGTGAAAAAGATGGGAAGGTAGAGTAACCAGGAATATACGAATAACCTTTCAGCTGGTTGGTGATATAACTGTATTACGGAACATTGGACAACATGATGACACTCTGGAGCGCCCATAGAAAAGGAAAGCATGCCGACATACAGTAAAGTTACGAGAAACGGTCAAATTACTCTGCCTGCTAGAGTCCGCAAGAGCCTTGGTATAACTGAAGGGGATATGGTCGAGATTGAAGTTCTGGACGAGAAAGTCATCATTATGCCGAAAAAACTCGTGGATTAAAGCCAGTCCTTTTTTGGACTCGAAAGTGGCAAGAAAGTGAAAAAGCAGCAGACAAAGATATCCGGGAAGGCCGGACTAAGGTGTTTGACTCCGTCCAAGAACTATGGGAAGACCTGGAGAAATAGTCACCATAGCTGTAACGAAAAAGGACGGTTCGACTGAACCGGTATGCTCTCCCCTTACCCGTGCTCAATGTCCTCATCGGGTTCCTGCTCTCCGAACGGTTCCTCGTTTGAATATTCCGGCGCTTCGGGAAACAGGGGTACCTGGTCCAGAAATTCTTCCTTTACGTCACGGGCAAAGCTGTTATCGATAAGGGTGGGCCGGTCCAGGCCCTGCTGCATCAACCACTCATCAAGGTCTTTCTCGGAGGAAGCTACGGGAACGAAGGCTACGTCCCCGTCCTCCCCTTCATCTCTTTCAAACCATTCCGTCCAAGCCCAGACAAACGTTCGGCCTTCTTCTGGGTTATCAGGGTCCGTCGAGAGTACCTGCGGTTCGGTACCGCGGAAGAGACCTTCTTTATTCATACCAACCTCCCCATATGGACCGGACTCAGGTCAGTCCGGCCAGATCGAGTTCCATGCCGTCATATCCGACGCGGACGTTGACATCGTGCTCACTGCCGAGCGCAACGAGCCTATCGACCGAAGCCTCGATATCCCTGAAAAACCAGTTCCCGAAATGGACGAAGAGGATATTCTTCGTGAAAGGTCTGAAAAAATCGATGAGGTTCGGGATACCGGCGTGGCCGTAGAGCGCCCCGGTCTCTTTGTCCTTCCTGATCATGCCGCCCTTCCGCAGGTAGCTGCCGTCCGTCACAACGAGCGTGCTGTCAATGAGCAGGTGATGGAACTCCTTGTTAATCCATATCATATCACCGGTGTACAACAGTTTTTGACCGTCCTTTTGTGTGAGATAAGCCGTGCTTTTTACTTTTTTACTGTGATGGGTCGGTACCGGGGTAACGAGGTAGCCATCTATCTCGATAGGATCGGAGACGATCTTACTATCCGGCACCCTGGAGGAAGCTTCCGGGGCGTAGATGCGGGCATCGAACGGGGAAGGCCGGGTGACGAAAAAAGCGTGGTCGGGATGGAAGTGGGTAATAAAGACAGCCTTCGGCCGGTAGTCAAGAAATTCCTCCTCGCCCAGGTCGAAAAGGAGCGTATCATCCACCAGGACGCCGGAATGGTACCGGTGTTCCGGAGCCGAGGCATCGATCTCTCCTTTCGTCCCGAGTACCTTTATTCTCATGGAGCCTCATTTTTAGCGAGCTCGGGACGGATGATGAGGATGGGGATGGTCGTCTCTTTCAGTATATAGTCCGCGACGCTGCCGAAATAGGCCCGTCTGATACCGCTGCGGCCGTGCGTAGCCAGGGCAATAAGCTTGATATCCTGGTGCTCGGCATAGCGGACGATGGCTTCTCCCGGCTTGCCGTGGATGGTTACGGTCTGGACATGGATGCCGCGCGCACGCAGGTTGTCCGCGATGCCTTCAAGGTACGAGGTCGCCTCGCCGTCCTCACGCTCTATCTCAGCCAGTTCCACTTCCGAATAGGTCATGATCTTCGGCGGGGCGGTCTCATCCGCCTCTCCAATCGTCTTGCCTGGAAAGATGACGTAACCGGCATTGGGCGGTACATTGATATGAGGAGCGATCACCTGCAACAGGATGAGTTTGCTCTTGAATGCAACGGCTTTTTCCGCCGCATAAGGAACGATGGCTTCACCAAGAGCAGAGCCGTCCAGGCAGACCAGAATTCTTTCGAACATATCAACCTCCGGAAACCAAAGATGTGTCCGGCTGTATGATAACCGGATGGAGCGGGGACCGAATATCCGTAAGTTTACGCAATTCCAGGGTATGCCGCGCGCCGGAACCTTACGGCATGATGATTATGCAATTTCATCAAGAAAGGTACTGTCACTTTGTCTCATCTTCTGCGCCAGTTCTTCCATGTCTTTCTCGAACTTTTGACGGATTTTGGGGAACCTCATGGCGGCAGCGGGGTGGTACGTCTCCAGGTATTCGATGTCCGGCCGGCGCGGGATGCCCCGGGCCACCTCTCCCATGAGGACGATGATACGGGGCTTAATACGTTCTATTTCATCGAGGAGGGCGGGCATCCAGCGGGTGATCTCCGCCACGGTGGGTTTCCTGTTGCCGGGGGTCGGCTCCTTGACGACTGGCGTTATGTAAAGCTCTTTGCGGTCGATACCGGAGCGGTCCAGTACCATTGTCAAGTACCGCCCGGAACGGCCCACGAACGGCCTGCCCTGTTTAACTTCTTCCTTACCGGGGTTCTGCCCTACCAGCATTACGCGGGCATCATCCGGACCTTCCCCGGGCACAATGACGCCGTGAGAATCAACCATCCGGCCCCTCTCTGGCCCTTTACCACATATGATAACCTAAACGTTTCCTTCACGGTAGAGGAGCAAATGCTGGCACAAGAACAGCCCCCTTTTCAGAGGGCTGTTCCGAATTCACAGCTTAAGCGCCAGGTTTGCCGGCCGGATTATTGTTGAAACTCCGGTAACGGCGATAGGCGAAGAACCCTCCGCCGAGGACGATAACAGCAGCGATGATGCCGATGAGCGTCCAGTTGGGACCGGACTTATCATTCTGCATCGGGTTGTCATCGATCTGCGCAACCTCACCGACCACTTCCATCGATGCCGTCGTTGTCGTCGGCGTCGGTTTCACGGTGAACGTAATGCTCCGGCCGTCACACTCCGCCGTATAGGCGCCGGCCACATTCTTCGTGATGGTGAGGGTAACGACTTCCGTGTCTCCGGCGGCCAGGGTTAGTTGACGGCTTTCTTCAGTAACGCCGTTAATTTTCAGGACGATGGTATAGTCGCCCGCCATGCCGCCGCTATTGGTGACCGTGACACCAAGGGTGACCGGCGTCCCAACCGTGACCGCTACCGGGTTCACCATGATACCGGTGACTGAAATAGCGGCCGGCTCGGGGACGCGCTCAGGTTCAGGCGCAGCAACCGTAAAGGACGCCCGGCGGTTACCTACTGTGACGGTGTATGTTCCGGCATCTCCCGCGGTCAGGACAAAGCTGGCATTTGCCACGGCTCCGCCCGCGACCTGTACGGTCTGCCGCTGCTTCTCTATACCATCGACCGTCAGGACGGCTTCATACGTCCCCGTAAGGTCTCCGGTATTGGCGATAGTAAAATCGACGGTAACCGTATCGCCGGGACCGACCGTTTGCGGCATTACGGCCAGGTCCGTCAGCGCCATCTGCGCCGGAGCTGTCCCGGCGGCGATGGTGAACTTGCAGAGGTGCGTGATGACGGCCGTGATGACGTTGTTCTCGGTATCGACGGTACATTCCAGGGCTTCCCAGGCGCCGGTCTGACTGTTCCAGGTATAGATGACAAGGTTCTCCTCGCTGACGCCTTTAGGGAAAGAGGTTTCATCGTAGCGGATCTTGAGAACGGCGTACGGATCGAAGGTCAGGCCGTTGGGCGTGACATCGAAGATAAACCCGATAAAGGAGGTCCCGTCCGGAGCATCTTCCGGGGTGCTCAGCGTGGTGACGGTGATGTTGTACGGCGGATACCCGTTAGCATTCAGTACCTGGGTCCCTTTCGGTATGATGAGTTCAAGTTCCAGGTCCACGCTGTAAGCGATGACCTCTTCCCAGGTCACGCCGGAGCTATCTGACGAGCCTGACAGGTTGGTATAGCGCTTGTCATCCGTGCTGCCGGCGCCACCGCTGCCACTGCCTCCGCCGGCGGGCGGTGGCGGAGCGGCGGGGGCCGAAGGGAGCGAATTGAGAACGGTCACCGAAGCCACGGCGTAGTCGCCATGATCATCGCCATCCCAGGCTCTGACACGGCACGTCCAGGTGTCACCTTCCGTGGTTTTATCGGCGGTGAGAGTTGCACCTGTGTGACTCAGTTCCGAGTCTTCATTTTTATACCACTCATAAATATAAGTGATATCATCATCGCCGGGATCGGCTGAATTTGCCGTTACGGAGCAAACAAGATCATCATCCGTGTAGGGAGCGGCTGGAGTTATTTCGATCCCCGGCTTACCAGGCGCGACGTTATCGACCGTTACGATGGCGGTCGCAATATCAAACTGGTCCCGGTCGTCGGTGACCCTCAGGGCGATGGTAAAGGAGCCGTCATCTATCCAGGTATGTTGGGCGGTTACGCCGGTGGCGTCGGAGTCGAAAGTCGAGCCGTCATAGTCCCAGTCCCATTCATAGCTGGTGATAGTCCCGTTATCATATGAACCCGAGGCATCGAATCCGATCGGAGACCCCTCATTGCCGGAGTAAGGCCCGCCGATAACCGCCACGGGCGGAGTATCCACCGCCGTAATGGTGAATACTGCCGGGTTGCCGAGATTAAATTGGATGGTCAGGGTGACGTTATCGCCGGCATCGGTCAGCAGGGGTTCGAGATAGCTGTTGAAGATGGTGAGGGTCGTGCCGGAACACGTGTACTCGCTATCGAGAACGAGGGAATCCTCGGAACCGTCATCGATCAGCGTGATCAAGGTCACATCGTCACCCCAGGCGATCTCCGTGGTCACGTTGTCCCCGGCAGCGAGAACGTATTCAGCTTCGGTGGGATCGATGGTGGCGTCTTCCGGCGTGGTATCGATGGCAGTAATAGTGAGATGGGCGGCGGCGCCGATATCGAAATGGATGTCTAAAACAACAACGTCACCCTCTTCATGCAGCACGCTGTCCAGATACGCCGGTAGTATCTTCAGGGTCTTGTTATCAGTTATGCTGTAGTCATCATTGAGGGTGAGGTTCCCCGTTGCATCGCTGATGAACTTAATGAAGTGCGCCCGGTTCCAGGTGATGTCGGCGTTTATTGTGGTATGACTGGTACCGTACTGGTAGAGATCAAATTCTCCTGACGTTGGACTGATGCTCGCGTCGGGCGGGGTCGGGTCGACGGCGGTGATGAGGAATTCGGCGGGTTCGCCCTCGTCGAACACGATATCGAGCTTGATGGTCTGATTTTCCGTGGTCAGTATATCATCCAGGTATTCATACCGGATGGTAAGAAGCGCGGTATCGCC
>CAZPSP010000076.1:5509-12664 GCA_964589285.1 uncultured Dehalococcoidaceae bacterium
ATCGCCGGTGGTAACGGAGAATTGTGCGGGCAACTCTCCATCCCCAATGCCGTAATCCGGATAAGCCTGCTTCACCAGCGCTGCGGATTTTTCAACCGCCGCAGTGACCGGTAATGCCGGTATAGTGGACATCAACAATACCAGAATGAGCAACAGGAAGAGATACTTACCTTTCATCGAAAAAGCTCCTTTTCATGTCGATATGGTAAAATTGAGTAACACTGAGTGGTGCGGCCTAACTAATCATCCGTTTTAAGAACGACAAGCAAACCAGGATGGACTTTACGGATTTCATGACGCATTCCTTTCATCCCCCGGCTTCCGGCTACAGAAGACGTGGTTTAATAGTCTGAATGAAAGAGCCCGGAGCAAGTCCCGGCACCAGGTGGTCCTGGCACTTTATCAAGCAGTTGTTAGAAACCTTACAAAACAGCACCAAAGTACCAGTCCCTAGCTATTATGTTTTTAGTGGGCTAACCGAGTCAAGACTGTTTTCCGGTACTACGGTTAGAATAGGGTAGGAATCAAATCACAAAAAACTTCGGTGCTTCACAGGTTAGTTAACAATCGCGGAGATTGGCGCTAACAACCGTGTACAGAGTTGTATGCCAACCCCTTCAAGGTTACAATAACAACGGAGATAGACCCGTACGATGGACCTCGCAAGCATCGCCAAATCGTTGAAAGACCACCGCCAGACCTGGTACTTCGCCGTGCTGCACACGGGCATACTCGTCGCTTTTACCGTGGCTGTTCTGGTATACAACACGGAAATAGGCGGGTTCGACCGGGTGGCGGCCATGAAAGTGCTGACCGGGCAGCTTCCCTATTTCGATTTTGCCGTGGAATATTCCCCGCCCATCACACTGGTCCAATGCCTGCCTTCACTGTTTACGGACACTTACGCGGGCTATGGCTGGATTTTTGCCGCGGAAATGCTCGTCCTGGACATCATCATGCTGTTCGTCCTGGCCAGGGCCGCCCGCGCCCTGGGGCGCACGGAGTTTTCCGTGCTGGCCCTGTACACGTTGGCCGTCATCATCCTCGGGCCGATCATCGTCAACCGGCACGACATCCTGCCCTCGGTCATTACCATGGCCGCCGCGGCCTTGTTCATCGATAGACGCACGACGCTCGGCTGGGCGCTGCTCGGGCTGGCCGCGGCCACAAAGCTCTACCCGGCTTTCATCGCCCCGCTGTTCTTCATCTTTCAGTTCACCCGGCGTCAGGACAGGGCGCTCGTCAAAGGGCTCGTGGCTTTTGCCGTGGTGATAATCGCGGTCTACCTGCCGGTGTACCTCATCGACCGCGAGTCATTCAGTTACATCTTCACCTATCATTTCCAGCGCGGACTTCACGCGGACAGCACCGGCGGGGGTTTCCTGTTCCTGGCAGACGTCGCCGGGCTGACCACCGTGGGGGCCGGGCTGAGCTACGGCTCCTGGAACCTCATTGCTCCCGCCGCGGAAAAGATAGCGGCGCTATCCATGTACATCACCGTTCTGCTGGTCCTGGCGGTCTATCTTCTCTATATCATCCGGACCAGCCGGCAGCAGAATACCGGACAGGTTGATGCCACCGCGGGCAGCCGGCAGCTCATGCTGTTCATTCTGGTAACCCTGCTCGCGGTGATCGTCACCGGAAAGGTCTTCTCACCGCAATACTTCGTCTGGCTTCTCCCGTTCGTTTCGCTGACCTTACCGGACAGGAAAGTGCCGCTCGTGCTGTTTCTGGCCGCCGCGCTGCTCACCCAGATCAATTTCCCTTACATGTACATAGCCTTCAGCCAGAAAGATACTGCCGCGGTCATCGTACTGGTCTTGAGGAACTGCCTGCTCATCGCCGCGGCGGTCGTCCTTGCAGTACAGGCAGCGCGCAGAAAATTTACGGCGTTATCACACCGCGCATAATGGCCCACTGGGTGCCGCCGCCGCTGCCTTAACCGCCAAGACCGCCAGGCGCTCCCTTTTCGTCACTTCCGGGAACATCGGAGAGCGACACTCCCTTGACAACTGGTTGGAATGTGTAATAAAGTTGTTCAAATCTGAGTAGTATATTCATTGTACTATGCAGAGTAGCAGCTTAGCAGGAGAGTTTGGCACAAGCAAAAAGGACGCAATTGATGCCCTTTCACGTTCAGATTCTTGAGGTGACAAACCTTAATTTTTCTATGGGTTGATAGAAAAATTAGTATTGAAGCGATTTCAACCAGGATGTATACTCAGTACTCTCTGGAAGATGGAGATAAAGAAGAGCTATCGAGGGAGGTGATGGCATGGTCGATACATGACCGCCCATGAGCGAGATACCGGGTCTGCCAATTCAGGAGGTTGAAAGTGAAGAAAAATCTGAAATTCATTGTTTTTGCTTCTTTATGCGTTATTCTCCTTGTCTCGGTCCTGGCAGGCTGCTCAGGAGAGACGACCACTACCACTACCACGACAACCACAACAACGACAACGACCTCAAGCCCGTCGGCCACATCCACCACCCCGGCGGACAAGACTGAAATCGTGGTCGGCATGTCACGATCGATTACCGGTTCCCAGGCCGCCATCAACGCTTCCGCGTTCCAGCCCATCTGGAAAGCATTCGTCAAGCAGGTAAATGATGACGGCGGCGTCTACGTCTAGGAATACGGCAAGAAGCTCCCGATCAGGGTAATCGAGTATGATGACAAGAGCGACCCGAACACGATGGTCCGTCTCACGGAAAAACTCATCGTGGAAGACAAGGTCGATTTCCTCTGGCCGGCCTGCGGCACGAGCATGATCTTCGCCCAGGCGCCAATTGCACAGAAATATGATTATCTGCTCATCACCGCTGAAGGCGGCGCCACACAGATCTCCGATGCTCTCCCCAGCCTTCCCAACCTGTTCGTCACGCTCAGCTATTCGGACTGGTATGAGATCCCCGTCCTCGCCGATATGTTCGTGTCCAAAGGCGTAAAGACGGCTTATATCGTCTCCATCGCGGACCTCCACGGCATCGAATACAGCGGCGTTGCCAACATCGAATTCGCCAAGGCCGGCATCGAGATCATCGGCAGCAAGAGTGTGCCGCCCGATATCGACGACCTTTCCCCGATCATCAAAGCCGCCAAGGATTCCGGGGCGGACGCATTCCTGCTCTTCGCCTATCCGGACCAGATCATGCCGGCGGTCGGCGTTTCCATGGCGCTGGAATATAACCCCAAGGTCTGGCTGGGAGGCCCCGGCGTGAACTTCGGGTTCTTCCACACCGCGTTCGGTCCGGCCGTTGAAGGCTGCATGGGCTGGACGATGTACGCCCGCGGCATCACGGATGAACTCGATGCCATGGCTGATCTTCTCTACACCGGCCAGCCGGAAGACGTCCAGGACTGGTGGGGACATCCCTGCTACTGGGCCGGGCTGGAAATCTGGAAACAGGCTATTGAAGATACCGGCACGCTCGACCAGAAAGTGATCCGGGACTACATCGCCAACAATCACTTCCAGACGGTCTTCGGTGACACCTGGTTCACGACGTTCGGAGACGGCGGCGGTCTCCTGGCCAAGGAATGCCACACCGGCGAAGTCGGCCAGTGGATCAACGGCGTCTATGAAGTCGTCGGGCCATTCGACAAAGCCACCGCCGAGTGGGTCTACCCGAAACCGGCCTGGCCGGCAGCAGAGTAACCTGCGTACCTAACCATCAGGATAACAATCAGGCTGCCTGAAAACTGACTGCACCTGCCCTTCAGGCAGCCTGAATTGGTAACCGGAAACAGACAGGTTGGAGTATGGACTTTAATCAATTTATTTATGTGATCATCGTCGGTCTTCTGCTGGGCGGTCTGTATGGATTGATAGCCATGGGGCTCAGCATCCAGTACGGCGTTGCCCGTGTGCTGAATGTGGGGCATGGTGAATTCATCATGCTCGGGGCGCTGAGCACCTACACGCTGTACACGTTCGCGGGAGTCAACCCATTCATTGCCGTTGTCATTGCCGCTCCCGGATGCTTTGTCATCGGCTATATTTTGCACGCCACGGTTTTCCGGCGGTTGCTCAAAACATCAGCCAACCAGGGCGTATTCGAGAGCAATTCGATGCTCGCCTCGTTCGGTATCCTGTTCATCATCCAGAACATCGCCGCGATCGCCTGGGGATCCGCGATACGGCAGTATTCCTTCCTGAACGATCCCATCAGCATCCTCGGCGATGCCTACGGCGCCAACCGGCTGGTCGTGCTGGGCGTCGCCATCGCACTGGGGATAGGATTTTATTTTTTCCTCACCTACACCAGGCTCGGCAAGGCTATCAGGGCTTCCTCTCAGGATGCTACTACCGCCAGTCTCATGGGCATTAATATCAACATGGTGCTGGCTATCTGCTTCGGCATCGGCGCGGCCCTGGCGGCCATTGCCGGCGTGCTTATCAGTATGGTCTATCCGGTGCATCCCAACATGGGCTTGGAATATACGATCATAGCCATCATCGTCGTCGTGCTCGGCGGCCTCGGCAGCATTCCAGGCGCGTTCATCGGCGGCCTGCTGCTGGGCGTTATCGGCAGCTTCGTCAGTTTCTTCCAGCCGGGACTGACCCTGGCAAGTTATTACCTGCTCTTTATCTTTTTACTGCTGGTCAGACCAAAAGGACTGTTTGGGAAATAACATGGGCATATTGAATATAGAAAAAAAGCAACTGATCATTCCGGCCATTATTTTACTGGCACTCATTTTCCTGGCGGTCTTCCCTGTTTTCGGAGATTACTATCGTATCGTCTGGCTGTCCGGCATCCTGAGCTATGTGATACTCGCCGTTGCCTGGGCGCTCTTTTCCGGGGCCACCGGCTATGTATCGCTGGCAACGGCTGCTTTCTTCGGCGTCGGCATGTATACATCGGCGGTTATCGGCAACGATTACACGCTCCTGCTGGTGGTACTCATCGGCGGACTGCTAAGCATGGTGCTGGCGGCCATAGCCGGTGCCATTACCCTGCGTTTGCGGGGCATCTACTTTGCCATATTTACCTTCGGCATGGTGGAACTGATCAAGTACATCCTGCTCTGGTACGAGGTCAACTACACGGGCACCCGGGGACGTTTCGTCCTCGTGGTGGACAACGAGACCATCTTCTACGTGCTGATGGGTATCCTGGTGGTCCTGTTGATCACCGTGATGATCATCCGGCGTTCCCGCTGGGGTCTGGCGCTGCAAAGCATCGGTGAACATGAGGAAGCCGCGGCGCACATGGGCATCAACGTCACCGCTCTCAAGATAATTATCTTCGCCATCAGCGCCTTTTTCATGGGAACAACGGGCGCTATCATGGCCATGAGAGTGACTTATATCGATCCGTACAGCGCGTTCGATACCATCCTCAATTTCACACCGCCGCTGATGGCGATATTCGGTGGTATGGGGACCTATTACGGACCGATTATCGGCGCGGTCATCTTTTCAGTCCTGGAAGAATACCTTATCACCGAACATGCCGATATTTACCGGATGATCATCGGCGTGACCCTCGTGGTCGCCATTCTCTTCCTGCCGAAAGGCCTCACCGGCCTAGTAGAAAAAATCTGGCAGCGTTTCTCCGGAGGTAACCGTGCATATTCTCGAGGGTGAACACGTAACCCGTTATTTCGGCGGTCTGGCCGCCGTGTCTGATGTCGACTTTTACGTGGACCAGGGTGAAATCGTCGGGCTCATCGGCCCGAACGGGGCCGGGAAAACAACACTCTTCAACCTGATATCGTCCACACTGCTCCCTAAACCCGGCACCATCAAATTCAAGGGAGCCATCATCACCGGCATGAAACCGTTCAGGATATGCCGGCTCGGCATCGCCCGGACGTTCCAGACCGTCAAGATATTCGCGAACCTTCCGGCCATCGAGAACGTCCGTATCGGGGCTTTCTTCGGGAGCGGCGCCAAGATATCTGCGGCGGAAGCTACCGAGCAGGCAACGAAAGCGCTGGATTTCGTCGGCCTGTCCGGCATCGCGGATACGCCGGCCCGTGACCTGACGCTTTCCAACCAGAAGAAACTGGAGGTCGCCCGCGCCCTGGCCACCAAGCCGGAAGTGCTGCTCCTCGATGAAATGATGGCCGGCCTGACCCAGACGGAAGTAGCTCAAGCTATGGAACTGGTCAAGAAAATCCGGGAACAGGGTATTACCATCGTCATGATCGAGCACGTGATGAAAGCCATCATGAACGTCTGTGACCGGATCATCGTTCTCAATTACGGAAAGAAAATAGCGGAAGGCACACCTCAGGAAATTGCGAACAGCCCGACCGTTATCGAAATATATCTGGGGAGTGAGGCCAATGCTGGAAATCCAGAACATTAACGCTTTTTACGGCAACATCCAGGTACTCTGGGATGTCTGCCTTCGTGTGGATGAAGGAGAGATCGTCGCGCTGGTGGGAGCGAACGGCGCCGGTAAGACCACGCTGCTCAAGACCATCTCCGGCATCATGAAACCGGCGTCCGGCACCATCACCTTCCAGGGACAGCGCATTGATAACATGGCCCCGAACGCCATCGTCGACCTGGGCATTTCCCAGATACCGGAAGGACGCCATCTTTTTACGGAAATGACCGTGAAAGAGAACCTGGAAATGGGCGCCTACAGTTCCAAGTCCTGGAAGGTCCGGCATGAAACGCTCGAACGGGTCTACGCATTGTTCCCGCGTTTGAAGGAACGTGAGAAACAGCTCGCCAGAACGATGAGCGGCGGTGAACAGCAGATGCTGGCGATGGGACGGGGCCTGATGTCACGCCCCAAGTTCTGCATCATCGATGAACCATCCAACGGCCTGGCTCCACGCATGGTGGCGGAGGTCTTCGACATCGTGAAATCACTCAGGGAGCAGGGAATCACCATCCTTATCATCGAGCAGAATGTCCGGCAAACGCTGGAGATAGCCGACCGCGCCTGCGTCCTGGAAAACGGCCGGTCAGCCCTGGAAGGCTGCTGTTCCGACCTGCTGCAGAGCGACCACGTGCGGAAAGCCTATTTGGGATTGTAACCCATTCTTTATCCTCATGGTCCGGCAGGCCCAGCGTGGACACTAAGAAGAACGGTTTCATACGCTCTGAATCAACACTGGTTTAGCCCTGGTGAATCCCCTTTGGCATCTGATTTTAATAACCTGCGCTGTTGTTATATAATAGTGCAGAC
>CAZPSP010000077.1:0-764 GCA_964589285.1 uncultured Dehalococcoidaceae bacterium
ATTTTCTTGGTCCAACATGTATCACAAATTTTTCTTACAATCATTGGAAGTATTATTATTTGTTGGTTGGGAATAGGCTTAATTAGAATGCTATATGAAAAATATAGTGATTGGCAAAACAACAAGGAATTTATACATAAAGTAGAATTGGCAAGGCAAAGGAGAGAAATCGAGCGAGAAGAAGAAATACTAAGGTTGAGAAAGGAAAACGATATCCTGAAAAATCAATTGGCGGAGACTAGATTTAAGAAATAATTCTCTAGAATGCTTAGAGTTATCCGTAGGGCGGAGTGGAACGAAGTGTAACTCCGCCGCACTACTCCCGATCTTAACAGTGCACGAATACTAAGGGATTTTTACGGCGGACTTCACTTGTCACTATCGTAAATTCGTAGTTGATGATCCCTTTTTGGTTGGGTTACAATTACCGCAAGATGAACACACCCTCAAGAATCAGAGGTACCGTATTAGTTTTCAAGAACCATCACGTCCTCCTCGTTCGAGATAAAGGAAAGACCAGGTACTCATTGCCGGGAGGCGGCGTTAATGAAAACGAACCATCCATGGCGGCGGCTGTGCGCGAGCTTTTTGAAGAACTGGGAATGAGCGCCAGAAAAGCCGAACGTATATTCAGATGTGATTGCGAAGGTTCTTTGAGTAAACACAAAGTCTCCCTGATTGAGACCGATGACGAACCGCGTTTGCGGGGTAAAGAACTGGACAAATTCATCTGGTGGGACATGAAATCTGAAATTCACCGATAC
>CAZPSP010000077.1:774-4559 GCA_964589285.1 uncultured Dehalococcoidaceae bacterium
CACGTTGATCGAATATTAAAGAAACTTTAGAACCCGTCGGGTGCTGCAAAGCGACACCCGCTCCTACCACAATGCATTCTCCCAATGTTCGCCTCACTGCCATATCCCCGTATGTCATCCCGGACTTGATCCGGGATCCATCATTGAGGGTGGCACAAGTAGGGTTTTTCAAGACATTTCCTATAGAAAATCTCCCTTGGTCCCTCTTTGCGAACGAGGGACAACCCTTTGTGCGGATTTATTGACTTGCGGCGAAGACCTGGTATCACTGCCGGCTGGGATGGATCCCGACCTTCGTCGGGATGACGGCGGTGTTAAGGCTGATAGGCATGGTATCACTGCCGGCTGAGATGGATTCCCGATCGGGTCGGGAATGACAAAGGCAGAGTATCGGCTTGATGGGCATAACACTGGAAGCAGCCACAACTACAGCCCAGGCCGGTTTTGAACTTTCAGTTGTGGTTTTGAGTTTTGCGTTCTGCGTTTTGAGTTACCCCCTTCTCCCATGCTAAAGTAAATCCGATGTATTTCTACTGGATATGGCTGGCCGCGGCGAGCCTGACGCTGTTCGGCCTGTACGGCTTCGATAAGGCCAGGGCGAAGAACGGAGGCTGGCGCGTGCCGGAAAAATCGCTGCACTGGCTGGCCCTGCTCGGGGGGTTTCCCGGCGGCTGGCTGGGACGGTCCGTCTTCCGCCACAAGACGCGGAAGGGCGTCTTTGCCGCCGTGCTGGTGCTGGCGACGCTCATTCACGCCGGGATCGTTTACTGGATGTATTTCCGGTAACCAAAGCAACGTTCCTGCGCCGCAAAACAGTGCTGATTACCCCTGCATAGGACATCCCCTATACCCTGCCTGACAGGGCCCGTAAAAAGTGACAATTCTTCCTTGACAACTACAGTACATATGTTCTATTGTATACCCATGAAATGCTGTTCGGAGCAGAGGGGGTAATCATCCGGTCCGGATCGGCGGGAGGCAAACGCTTTGGGAGCGAATGTTGAAGTTGAGGCTGACTTGACAATAAACGAAAAACGAATCCCGAGGCTGGCCCAGCTTCAGAGGGATCCGAAAAATAAGGATTCTTTAATAACGAATATCGAGTATTATGTCAATCGCCGGGTCCGGCGAGGAGGTCTGCCCTAGCTGTACAGCTTCAGCCCGATGACGAGCATGGCGAGGCCGGCGAGGAAGAACAGGATGTCCAGGACAGTACTGAAGCTCCACGGTTCACGGAGGACGTAAAGCTTGCCGACCACCCAGCCCATGACGATGCACCCGGCGATCATGGAGTTGACGCCGCCGACTTCAGCGTTGTTGAAGGTGATGGCCGCGGCAAAAGCGGCGCTGCCGCCCACCGCCAGCAGGAGTATCAGCCCGGTAATGACCTGGCTGTGAAACGGGGTGTCCTCCAGTTCGCCTTCGGGATAGCTCTGGCGCCGGAACCCGGCCGCGATGGCGAAACCGGCGATGATCGCTGCGCCGCCGGCCAGGACATCCAGCGCGAAGAGGAGTATCTGATAAAAGCTGTCCATAGGAAATCACCTACCTACATTGTACAGGAAACGGCAAACGTAACGCACGCCCATTAACTACACGGCCTCATATCAAATATGCTATAGTGGGACAAATTTGTAAAGGAGACACCCTGCATGAACATCGAGGAACTTGAAGCGCGACTGATAGCCGCGGAGACCAAACTACAGAAACTGGAGGACATCGACAACATCAAACGGCTCCACCGGGCCTATAGCTATTACGTCATGTACATGCTCAAGGACGAGATCGTCGATTGCTTCGCCGACCATCCGGAGACCGAACTCAACTGGCTGGAAGGCGTCTGGCTCGGCAAGGAAGGCGTCAAGCGCTATTTCGGGGTCGGTGACGACAGCCGTCCGGAGATGGCCCCGAGCTTCACCCACCAGGTCATGCCCATCGCCGGCGTCGTCGACGTCGAAGGCGACCGCGGGCACGGCCGGTGGTACGCGTTCGGCGGCGTCCGCGTCCCCAATGAACAAGGCGAGGGCAACGGTTCGTTCGTCGGCGGCATGTACGAGATCGAGTACATCAAGCAGGACGGCGTCTGGAAGTTCCTCAAGGTGGACTGGATCATCAATTACACCGTCCAGTTGCCGGAAGGGTGCTGGAACACGATGGAAAAGTTCGGCGAGGCCATCGAAGCGATGCAGGCCCCGCAGGCCGATATCCCGCCGTTCGCCAACGACCCGCGGTTCGTAACCGGCTACATTTACCCCTACCACTACCCCCACCCGGTCACCGGCAGGACCACGTCCGAGAACGTCCGCAACCTCAAGACGATGGCGGCACACAAGGAGAAAAAAGCGACCGGGCAGAAAGCCCCGGCAAAGAAAAAGTAAGGAAAACAAGACCGGGGGAGCCGCGGCTCCCCCGGTCTTATCTTACAGCTGGCAATTTGCGAAAATGCTATAGCTCGATCGTCACCAGTTCTTCTTCCTCTGAGGGAACCACCGGAGTATTGAGCATATCTTCCGCACCGATCTTCAGCGACTCAATGAGTTCTTCCCGCGTGCGTTCCTGGGCATTGACGCCGGGCAGGTCGATGAGCCAGCCCATCCACCACCCTTCACTTTGCTTGATTATCGCTCTATATACCATATCAATTCCCCTTATCGTATGAATGGTATGTCCAAATCGCGGCAAATCTTCCTGGAAGTTCATCGACTATTTCATTATGCCGCGGGATTTCAGTTTGGTTCTCGCCTGAATATACTATGCCTGCGGCCTTCTCTTATTAACGAGGCACCCTGTCTTTCCAAGTGACGGATTAGTTCCTTGCGTTTCAAATAACCTCACTGAAGGTAAGGATACTTCATTATATAACAAAGTCAACCAACGAAAAATCCCCTTCGCTGGTAGCAGCGAAGGGGACCGGGATGAGGGGCAAGCCTGGTATCTAATAATCTGCTGGAGAAGGGGCCGCGCTGGCTGCAACGGTAATCCGGCCGGCAACGATGGATTCCCGTTTGCACGGGAATGATAACCTGAGACCAGGCCTTGGAAATCGCGAATATCGAGTCCTCCGGATCAGGCGCCGAGGTGGAGGACTTGCCCTACCATGTAGCTGCAGCGGTCTGAGGCGAGGAAGACCACAGCGGGCGCGACGTCGTCCGGGGTGCAGAGCCGGCCCAGGAGAGAACGGCGGCGGTCGGCTTCCAGAGACTCCTCCGGTTCGCTGTAGACGAGGCCGGTCCGGCCGTGCCCGGGCGCGATGGCATTGACGATGACGCCCTGAGAGGCAACTTCTTTGGCAAGCGCCTCGGTGAAGCGGACCACGCCGCCCTTGGCGGCGCCGTAGATGGAGATGCCGGGAATGCCCTGTCCACCGGAGGTATTGATGATGCGGCCGTACCCCTGCTCGATCATGTACGGCACGACGACGCGGGCGACGCGCATCTGGCCTTTCAGGTTGATGCTGATGTCGTATTCCCAGTCCTCTTCGGTCATTTCCAGGAAGGGACGGACCCGGCTGGAAGCGCCGGCGTTATTGACAAGGATATCGATACGCCCGAAGGCAACGACGGCGGTCCTGACAGCGGACTCCACTTCTTTGCGGTCGGTAACATCCATGCGGAGCGCCAGGGACTTCACGCCCTTTTTCTCAACCTGGGCGGCGGTCTGCTGCGCGCCTTCGAGGTCGATGTCCGCGCAAGCCACATGACATCCTTCTTCCGCCAGCGCCAGGCAGATGGCCCGGCCGTAACCGATCTGGCTGCCGGCGCCGGTCACCAGGGCTACTTTGTCCT
>CAZPSP010000077.1:4659-12514 GCA_964589285.1 uncultured Dehalococcoidaceae bacterium
TTCTCTGAGCCCGTCTGTCCTTCGACAAGCTCAGGACGAGCGGTAGACTTGCGCCAAGGTTTATTCCACGGAAATCAGGTAGAAATAGTTGGGCTGGCCGCCTGCCACGACACCGACCTCTGCGCCGGGATAAGCGCCGGAAACGGCATCCCCTATCTCCCGAGCTTCTTCAACCGTGGTATCTTTCCCGTAATACAGGGTGATGAATTCCACGGCGGTCATATCGAGCCGCTTCAGCAGGTCCATGATGACATCTGCGGGAGTATCAGCCGCGGCCAGTAATTCACCGTCCAGCAGGCCGATCATCTGCCCGGCCCTGATATCGATATCGGAGACGGTGGTGGCCCGGGTGGCGTGCGTGATCTCGATAGTCCGCACGGAGCCGAACGCTTCCATCATCTCCGCGATGTTCTGATCGAAGTCGATTTCCGGGATGAAGGTGACCATCGCGGCGATGCCCTGGGGCACCGTTTCCGTGGGAATGACCCTGACGTTCTTACCGCTGAGGGTCTGTACCAGGTTCGCGGTAGGTATGACGTTCGGGTTGTTCGGCAGGAGGATGATATTATCGGACGGTATCTGTTCGATGGTCTCCAGGAAATCCATCGTGCTGGGGTTCATCGTCTGGCCGCCGGTGATGACGGCGGCCACGCCCAGGTCCGAGAACACCTTGATGAGACCTTCTCCCTGCACCACGGCGATAACTGCAGCCGGGAGAGGCGCGTTCCTGTCCCGCTTCATGAGGAGGAAATCGCGATGCTGTTCGTCCATATTGTTGATGTCTACGTCCACCACGGCGCCGTAAACCGAAGCTTGTTCAATGACCGTGTCCGGTTCCAGCGTGTGGATATGGACGCGGATGACCGAGGAATCTCCAACGACGATGACGGACTTCCCCATGCTTTCCAGCATCCGGCGCACCGTTTCCACGCTCATCCCGTTACCGTTGAGCATGAACTGGGTGCAGAAGCCGTAGGTTTCTTCCTCAAGGGCTACACCGGCTGATTCGGTAAGAGGCAGGAGCGTCGAGAGTACTTCCGGGGAGCGACCGTCGGTTTCTCCCTTCAGTTCCAGCAGGGCGCCTTCGAGGAATGTGAAGAGGCCGTGGCCGCCGGCATCGACGACGCCGGCTTCCCGCAGGACGTTGAGGAGGTTGGGGGTATCGATGACGGCCTCCCTGGCCGCCGTCAGCGCCGAATCCATAACGGAAACGGGAGAAGCTCCGGGTTCCGAGGCGGCTTTTTGCGCTGCGTCCGCGATGGAGCGCATGACGGTGAGGATGGTGCCGTCCACGGGATGGCTGAGCGCGGCGTAGGCAGTGACGGAACCTTTCTGGAGCGCCGAGGCCAGGTCTGACGCGCCGATGGTATCCTTGCCTTCCAGTCCCAGCATCAGGCCGCGGAATATCTGGGAAAGTATCACGCCGCTGTTGCCCCGAGCGCCCATGAGCGCCCCCCTGGCGATGGCCTCGGCGATGGATGAGACGGTCTCGCAATCGCACTTTTCCATCTGGGCCAGGCTGGACTTCATGGTGAGGACCATATTGGTACCGCAATCGCCGTCCGGAACAGGGTAGACATTCAGGGCGTTGATATCCGGAACGATCTTTTCCAGCCAGTTCACGCCGGCGGTGAACATGGCTTTCCAGACTTGCCCGTTGATGGTATTCAGTTGATTCATGGCACTTTCCTGCCGAAATTTCATCACTCCCTCGCTTTATGCATAGAAAGAGACAGCTACCTCCGGTCCCACGGCGCCGCCCATCACCGGGGAATACGGCGTGAAGAACAGTTCCGAGGTCTTATAACGATCGGTGACCATCTTTTTCAAACGCTCGCCTTCTTCAAGCGAGTTGCTGTAATGCACGTTGATATGAGAGGGGATGGAAGGATCCAGGTACTGACCCATCATCTCCACCATCTTCTCCATGGCTTTTACCATGCCGCGGGCCCGGCCGATATTCTCCACCAGACCGGTGTTGTTGACCATCCCGATAATCGGCTTCACCTGGAACAGTTCTCCCATGTAAGCGGTCTTGGGCGCGCGGCCAATCTTGATAAGGAATTTGAGGGTTTCCAGGGCGCAGAAAAACCGTACTTTCGGAATCATGTCCTCGGCGACCTTGACAACATCCGCCAGGCTGTTGCCGGCCTCCGCGGCGCGGGCCATTTCCAGGACGACAAAGCCCTGGGCCCCCGAGGCATTGCGGCTATCGATGACCTCGATGTTGACGCCGGGATGTTCTTTCATGTAAAGCTCTCTGGCCTGGAGCGAAACCTCATGAGTGGCGCTGAGTGCCTTGGAGACGTGAACGATAGCGATGTCCTTCGACTTTTTAGCGGCTTCGTCGAAGACTTTGATGTAGTCCTCGATGGGGGGAGCGCCGGTGGAGAATTCCTTGATGTCCGGGAACATCTTCCAAAACTGGTCTGGGGAAATCTCCGACCTATCGCGATACGGTTTCCCATTGATGTTCATGATCGGCGAAACAAAGCCGATGTCGTATTGCCGGATGAGTTCTTCCGGCAGGCAGGCAATGGAATCAGACAGAATCGCCACGTTAGCCATGAAACAGCCTCCTCAAATCAAATGATACCACCGTCCACGCTTATCACCTGGGCGGTGATGTATCCCGCCGGTTCTCCGGCGAGGAATGCCGCCAGTTCCGCGACGTCTTCCGGCTTCCCGAAACGTCCCAGCGGGATGCGTCCCATGACCATTTCCCGCATTTCCGGCGGCAGGTTGTCCGTCATATCGGTAATGATAAATCCCGGCGCGATGGCGTTGGCCGTGATCCCTTTCGGACCGGCTTCGCGGGCGACGCTCCGGGTAAAGGCGATGAGGCCGCCCTTGGCGGCGGAGTAGTTGGCCTGCCCGGCGCTGCCGATAACGCCGGCCAATGAGGCGATATTGATGATCCGTCCCCAACCGGCATCCATCATGGGGCGGAGCGCGTATTTGGTGCAAAGGTACGCACCACGCAGGTTGGTGTTCAGTACTTCATCCCAGGCATCGTCCGGCATGCGGAGCAGCAGGTTATCCCGTACAATGCCGGCGTTATTGACGAGGATGTCCAGCCGGCCCCACTCCTGCACTATGCCTTTTATCATGGAACGGACCTGCTGCGCATCGGTGATGTCTGTTTTCCAGGGCAATGCCGTACCGCCGTTTTTCACGATCTCATCCACGACCTGAGATGCTTCTTCATCCCGGCTGCGGTAGTTGACCGCAACCCGCACGCCGTCCCGGGCGAGCCGCAGCGCGACGGCGCGGCCGAGACCCCGTGACGCACCGGTCACCAGAGCCACTTTTCTATCGTGCTTTTCTGCTTCAGTCATCGGTAAACCGTTTCAAGACCATGCAGCAGTTCTGGCCGCCCATACCGAAAGAATCTGACAGACAGACATTCACCGGCTGCCGTCGTGCCTCGTTGGGCACACAGTCAAGGTCGCAGTCAGGGTCCGGCGTCCGGTAATTGATCGTCGGCGGTATGATGCCATGCCGAAGGGTCATCACGGCGGCCACGGCCTCGACAGCCCCGGCGGCGCAGGCAAGGTGCCCGATCATCGATTTGTTGGAACTGACCGGGACACGATAAGCCCGTTCCCCGAACACTTTTTTAATCGCAGTAGTCTCGCTGGCGTCATTGAACTTGGTCCCGGTGCCGTGGGCGTTGATATAATCAATGTCGTCCTGAGACAAACCGGCATCTTTTATCGCGGAACTCATGGCGACGGCTTCCTGCTCGGGATTGGGTTCGGTCTCATTGAAGGCATCGAAGGACCAACCAACGCCGGCGAGTTCGGCCAGGATATGAGCGCCGCGTTTCCGGGCATGCTCCAGGGTCTCCAGTACCAGCATCGCGCCGCCTTCTCCGTAGACAAAGCCGCCGCGATTGAGGTCGAACGGCGTGCAGGCTTTCATGGGATCGGTTTCCCGGCTCAAGGCGCCCATCCGTCCGGTCAGAGCGATGGCAAGCGGGTTCACCTGAGATTCCGCGCCGCCCGCGACGATGATATCGGCGTGGCCCAGGCGGAGCATGTTCATGGCGGTACCGAGGGCGTCATTACCGCTGGCGCAGGCGCTGTTAAGGCTGCTGTTCGGTCCTTTGAGACCGAATTCAAGACCGACGATGGCGGAGACCATGCTGGGCGCGACCTTGCTGAGGATGAGCGGGTTGATGCGCGTGGGGCGGGCCTTCAGCAGTTCACCGGTATCGACGACATGCTGGATGGCGCCGCTGGTGGCGATGACCGTCCCGATACGATCTGGCGCGTTACGAGCAGAAAGCAGTCCGGCGGATTCCAGTGCCATGCGGGCAGCGGCGATAGCGAACTGGGTGCACATTGACGTGCGGTCAACGCGCTTGCCGTCCATATAGTTCTCAGGATCGAAGCCTTTGACCTCGGCGGCGACCTTGACGGGGTATTTCTCCGTATCGAAACGGGTAATCGGGCCGATACCGCAGCGGCCATTAGTGAGACCTTCCCAAAAGGCCTCGACCGTCAGCCCCAGCGGGGTAACCGCGCCCATTCCGGTAATAACAATTTTGGGGACAGACATCACAGCTCCTTGCGGTTTGACAATGAAGTGAGAGACAGCCCGCCGTCGATAATGATGACCTGGCCGCGTATCATGGCGGCCTGTTCGCTGCAAAGGAAAGAGACGGTATCAGCCACATCTTCCGGCCGTACCATGCGCCCGGCGGGAGTGGTCGTGACCATGCTAACCGGGATATCCGGCGCGGATGCGTACAGCTTGAGGGCTTCCGTTTCCACGGCTGCCGCGGAGACGGCGTTCACCCGGATGCTCTTCTCCGCCAGTTCGACGGCCAGGTAGCGGGTCAGGGCTTCCAGGGCGGCCTTGGAAACGCCGACAGCGGTATAGACCGGCATGACGAGGCGCGAGCCGAGGCTGGATATGTTGACGATGGCCCCGCCATCCGGCATCAGCGGAACGGCCTGCTGAGCGCAGAGAAGCGCGGCGCGGGCGTTGATGTTCAACGTCCAGTCCCAGCCGTCGCAGTCCAATTCCATAGCCGGACGCGCGACGCCGGAAGCAGCGTTATTGACAAGGACATCGAGCCGGCCGAAGATGTCCCGGATTTCCCGGAACATGGCTTCGATCTTTTCCGGCTCGGCGAGATTGGCCTTGATGACATGGGCACGAACGCCCAGTTCGCGGGCCTGAGCGGCGGTCTCTTCCGCGGTCTTTTTCCGGCGCAGGCAGTTGATGACGACATCGGCCCCTTGCGATGCCAGTTTCAGTGTAATGGCCTTGCCGATACCGCGGGACCCGCCGGTAATGAGGGCGACCTTACCCTTGAACAACATGGTAATAGTCCCCGTTACCCTTTTTCAGCGATGGTACGTTCAATGCAGGCGACGAAACCTTTGATATCGGTGACCTCTTTCAGCGCTTCTTCCGGGACTTCGATATCATATTTGTCCTCGACGGCGACGAGTATCTGGACGATATCCAGCGAGTCCGCCTTGAAATCCTTGAAAGTGGCCCCTTCCTTGATCTCGAAGTCCGGTTTTCTCAAAATCCTGGCGGCTATCTTGCGTACTTCTTCTTCGACGGATGATTCGACTGTCATGCTGAGACTCCTTACTGCCCTTCAGTATAGGGTATATTGATATTCGCCCGGGCCGCAGCCAGTTCCGCTGCGAAGGTCCCGACCAGATCCAGTTCGACCGCTTTTTTGGCGGTACCGACGGTCAAGGCCACCTCCGGCGCCTTGCTGCGGCCGTGGGCTTTGCAGACAACTCCGTTGATGCCCCACAGGGGACCACCGCCGCCGTAATCCGCGGGTATCATCTTGCGGCCCAGGTCATCGATTATCTCATGGATTGCCGCTTCCTGAAGACGTCCGGCAAGGTGCGTCCTGAGCCAGTTCGAAATCTGGGCTCCGAGACCTTCACAGAACTTGGCAACGACGTTGCCGATAAAGCCGTCGCAAATGATGACATTGGCCCGGCCGAGGGCGACATCATTACCTTCCACGTTACCGATGAAGTTCAGGCCGGACGCCTTGAACAGTTCATAGGCTTCCTTGACAATCTCGTTGCCCTTACCTTCTTCCTTGCCGTTGCTGACCAGGGCGACGGTGGGGTTAGCAATGTTCATCCATTTACGCGCGTAGACGGTGCCGATGATGGCGAAATCCAGCAACTGGTCCGGGCGGGAATCGACGTTGCCGCCGAGATCGATCATGATGCTTTCCGGGGTAAAGCCGAGAAACTGGCCGCCGATGACCGGGCGGCTGAGGCCTTCCATGGCGCCAAGCGCCATGAGCGCCGCGGCAAAGACGCCGCCGGTGGGACCGACACCGATAGCGGCGGCCGCCTTGCCGTCACGAACGAGCTTGACGGCTTCCATGATCGACGCCTTGCGCTTGGTACGCATGGCCTGGGCGGGATGTTCACCTTCAAGGAGGTATTCATCCGTGTGGTGGATTTCTATGTCCAGGCCGGAAGTATCGTACTTGTCCAGTTCGGCCTGGATAACGTCCTGCGGTCCGGCAAAGATGATGCCGACACCGTATTCACGAGCGCCCTGAACAGAACCCTTGATGATCTCCTGCGGCGCGAAATCGCCGCCCATGGCGTCAACAGCGATCTTCATGACAGTTTTACCTTCGTATCGCAGAGCAGTATCGTCCGGCCCTGCTGATTTTCACAAACCACGTTGGCGGAGACAATGGTGCGGCCTTCCACATTTTCCACCGCGGTCACTTTCCCGTTGATGTTCAGGACATCGCCGGGGCGGGCGGGGTCTTTGAACCGGCAGCTCAATTGCCCGCCGTTGACCCAGTCCAGTCCGAAAAGGCCGGTCATATAGTCTGAAACATAGGCCAATATCAACATGCCGTGGGCGATAGTGCCGCCCATGGCGGTCCCGGCGGCGAAGGCGGGATCGATATGAATGGGGTTGAAATCGCCGCTGGCCCGGGCATAATCGTTTATCTTCTCCTGGACAACGTGACGGACCGATTCCGGCAAGACCGTCCCCGGCTGGAGGCTGTGTCTATCCATCATGACGAGGCACCTTCCGCCGGTTGAGGTATGATGAAGCCGGTTTCGCCGGTCATGACCTCTTCCCCCATTTCGTTGGTGACCGTGATCCCGACGGTCAACATGCGCATCCGGGAGCGGTCGATCTTACGCTTGACGAAGGACCTGCCGGCGAGTTGTTCCCCGATGGCGGCGGCACGAAGAAACGAGACGTCCTGGGAAACATGAATGGCGCCGGGCGGGAGAACGAGGCAGTCCATCATGGCGCCCATGGAAAGAGCGGCGACGGCCATCGGCGGCACCAGACCTTTTTCGAGGAACAGGTCCGGAGAACTCCCGGTGGCGTCGAGGTAGGCTTCGACCCTGTCCCTATCGAGACAAAAGACGGAGCCGGGAAATTCGCGGCCGGTTTCCAGGTCCTGAAACGACAGTTTAGATTCCGACATGTGCTCCAACCACCCAGGTCGCGCTATACCTCGAAAACCTAGGTACTTTATGGTACCCTGTGCGGAAAAACCTGTCAAGCCTGAAACAGGGCCAAACGTTTTGCAGCCTCTCATTTTTATGAGGTTGTATACTGAAAGATAACCGCCCTTATTTTATCCGGTTGCGTAAAGGAGGGACCATGTGCTGCATCGTCACGGTACTTATCCTCATCGGCCCGCGAGCGGGCATTCTCATCTGGTGGCTGCTGGACATGTCCCGCTGGCAACGGGCCTTCGATACCTTCGTCTGGCCTCTCCTGGGGGCGATCTTTCTACCCTGGACGACGCTTGCCTATGTCCTGGTGTTCCCGCAGGGAGTCAATGGGATAGACTGGCTGGCAATCGTGGCGGGCG
>CAZPSP010000078.1:0-10172 GCA_964589285.1 uncultured Dehalococcoidaceae bacterium
CCGGGAAACAGGCAGACGAGAGGCAGGCCGTTGCCGGGCCGGTATTATTGACCGTTACCTTCACGGAGTAATTTTTTATTATAGTTAATCAGTAACCTGTTGATTTTGCTCTCCTCTTTCTCCATTACCGGACTATCGAGGAATTCAATAATTCGCGGAGAAGCCAACGTATACGGTTCCCATGTCGGCATTGGCGTACCATCAGCGTCGGGCCCGTTCGGGTCCCCGTGTTTAGCAAAATTCGTCCAGTAGTTGCACATCTGACGGGCCAGGTCATAGTGCTTGCCTTTGAACGGGCGCCAGCATTTGGCAAGGGTTTCAAATTCGAACCAGAGGTCTGAAGAATGGAACGCGCCAGCGTCGTCACCGGGTATTTCAGGGCCGAAACGATACCCGTAAATTTTCTGGCCGCCCTGTTCAGCGATAATGTCCCTGACGAGACTGGCCGAAAGCTCAAAGAAGTTGATCATTGCCGCCTGTTTCAGGCCCGTTCCCTCCGCGGCGGCCTTTTGCCGAGCCAGCCGGCAGAACTCTTCCGCCACTTCCGGAATGCTGGTTTGAGCCCAGGCTTCAATATCGTCATCCGGCGGTCCATAAAGAGATTCATCAACGGTGGATCCGTTCATTATTGGTATCTTGTGCTGGTGGCCAGCCAGGATACTCTGGCTCGAACCTTCAACAACATATTTGCCATCAATCGTGGCGTTCCAGTACTGGCCGAACTCGAGGTGCTTCTTTAGCAGGGTTTTGGCATCGATAGCTTTTGCCCCGGCAAGGTCCCTTGCTCCGATGAAATTGAAGAAATCCTGCCCCTGCCTTGCCAGACCTTCCAGGTCAAGAAATGGCATCAACTTGAAGACCGGGCCGTTGACATCGATACCTCCGCCGGACTGAATGATGGCCTTCTGGAAAGAGCCCGTGGCCATGGGTGAATTCAAGTGGGCCAATACACTCCCGCCGCCGGCTGACTGCCCGAAAATGGTAATATTGTCCGGATCACCGCCGAAATTGGCGATATTGCGGCGTACCCAGTCTATCCCGGCTTTCTGATCGAGATAACCCCAGTTTGCCACGAACCCGTCCGGAGAACTCTCGATGATCTCCGGGTGCGTGAGGAAGCCGAATACATTCAGACGGTAGTTGACCGAGACAAGAATAACGCCGCGGCGCGCGATGCGTTCACCGTCGAACTCCATTTCGGTAGGATATCCTTCCAGCAGACCGCCGCCGTAAATCCAGACCATGACCGGCATTTTCTCGTTGCCGGTCACGGCGTTTGTCCAGACATTAAGGTAAAGGCAGTCCTCGTTCATGGCTACTTCCGGTTCCACGTGCCATTCCCGGGCGTAGAAAGCCGTTGGATCTTCGCCGGGGGTGCGCTGCATAGCTATCGGTTGGAATTCAAGACAATCCCTCACTCCTTCCCAGTCGGCAGCGGGCCGGGGCGCTCTCCAGCGCAATTCGCCGACCGGCGGAGCGGCAAAGGGGATGCCCCTGAATATGGTGATCCTGGGGTCAGAGGCCGGGATTCCTCGTACCAGTCCATTTTCTGTTCTTGTTTTACGGAGCATGGGGCCCACCTTTCATATGATTTCCGGACATTCCGGTACGTTCATCTTCCGGTATCCTGAAAGCGCAACGGTGTCCCACGATGCTTGGCATCCAAAGGAATTGGAATAATTCAGGATGCCCGGCTTCTTATCATGATAAGTTCCGCGACGATACTGACCGCTATTTCCTCCGGTGTCTCACCGCCGATATCCAACCCGATCGGTGAATGAACGGCGTCTAACACATGCTGCGGTATGCCGGTTTCTCTCAAGGCAGCGTAGATGGCATCGCGTTTTTTCCGGCTGCTGATCATGCCGATGTAACCCGCGCCGGTTTTGAGGGATTGCTCGAGTACCGTGCGATCGTACTGGTGCCCGCGCGTTACGATGACGATAAAAGAATCCTGGTCGATTTCCAGTCCATTTAAAGCGTTGTCAAATTCATCTAGGACAATGATCCGTTCTGCTTCCGGGAAACGGTCTGCATTGGCGAAGTCCGACCTGTCATCCAGTACAACTACCCGGAAGCCTGCCATCGCCGCTAAACGGGCTGTGGGTACCGCCACGTGGCCCGCCCCAAACAGGAATAAGGTGTTCGTTTTCCGGATACGTTCGACGATAACCCGTTCATCGTTCAGCGATATGACCTCGGTAGTTGTTACCTTGTGAAGTTCCGGTCTGAGCAATTCTAGATATTCTCTGGAAAACGATGTACTGAAAAATTCTTCGCTATCGGGCGCCCAAATTGCATGGCCGAGGATTTGGGTTTGTTCTCTGTTGAGGTGAGTGAAGATGTAGAATTGCCTGGAGAGGCTGGCAGCAGTATGCCATCGGCGAGCGAATTCGAGATTATCCGGCGTGGGAGCAATATGGTCCAGCAGTACGTCCATTATTCCGCCGCAGATCATACCCAGGTCGGACGCATCCTTGCCGGTGAGATCAAAAGACACTATTCCTGAATGTGGCGAGGCTAAAGATTTTTTCGCACGATTGATGGCATCCGCCTCGATCAGGCCGCCGCCGATAGTCCCGTACGTTTGCCCGTCCGGTCCCACGAGCATTTTACTCCCGGTATGTCGGGGAGTAGACCCCTGAAAGCTCACGATGGATATCAGCACCAACGGCAGACCGGATTGTAAATGGGCGAATGCTGTATTTGCCAATAATATATTCTCATTCATAGTTGTGATATTCTAAGGCTAAATTTTACCAATCCCGGCACGTAGGTTCATTCTCTGGTTTCCCGATATCCCTACCGTATACGCGTTTGATTTCATCCAAGTAATCCGGGTCCAGCCAACCGGCCTGTTGTTTCTCAATCAGATTCGTGCGGGTCGGTTTTCCCGGAGGAAAGGCCGGTATTCCGCCTATCACCTTTTCTTCTTCGAATTTTTTCAGCTTGTCCTCAGGAATTCCCAGCAACTCTCCAAAGACATACTGATTATCCTGTCCGAAACGCGGCGCCCTCTTTTGAGCGGACCGTTCAATGCCCGTGAGCTTTGCCGGTACGTGGCTGGCCAGGGGTCTCTTGCCTATCCCTTCCCCGTGATCGGTTACCTGAAAGAAATTACGTTCGACAAGGTGAGGGTCAAGATATAACTCTTTCATGTTCAGGACGGCCCCTGCAGGAACGCCGGCTTGCTGAAGCCTGTGCATTACATCATAGTGGTCATGCTGACTGGTCCACTGCTCGATCAGCTGATCGAGTTCTTCCTGGTTCTGCCATCGGTTTTGAGCAACGGCGAATTTTTTTGACCTGGACCATACCGGACAACCCAGGACCTTGCAGAATTTCTGCCACTGTTCTTCATCCTCTACCGCGATATTGACCCAATTGTCTTCACCCTTGCAGCGGTAGCAACCGTGCGGCGCGGCGGAAAAATGACGGTTGCCTGCCCGCGTCCGGTCCCGACCGTTCAAGGTATAGTCCATCAAGATATCACCGATATGGCAACTCGCCGCTTCTCTGCCGGAAACATCAATATACTGACCTTGGCCGGTCATCTTCCGATGGTAGAGCGCCACCAACAGAGCTGCCGCAGCGTTGACGCCGGTTACCCAATCCCCATAGGCATAACCGGATTGCAGCGGCGGTTTATCGGGATAACCGGTGTTATATGTCAGCCCGGACATCCCCTCCATTCCGGGTACGTACATATAAAAATTCCTCAGCGGACCATAGTGCCCCAGGCCGCTGATGGATACCATAACGATATCCGGCCGGATGTTTGCCAATTCCTGGTAGCTCAGGCCCCAGTTATCCATCACCCGGGGAGAGAAATTCTCAATGACGACATCGCTGATCCTGACCAGTCGCCGGAAAAGGTCTCTGCCTTCCTCGCTGCCGAGATTTAGTGAAATGCCGCGTTTCCCGGCATTCATCGAGTGAAATAAACAACCCCGGTTCCAGGAATCTTCCCCCGGCTCATTCTCCGGATAGATGTTGGCTCGGGTGAATACATCAGCGCGCACGCTTGATTCTATCTTGATGATCTCCGCACCAAGCTCAGCCAACATTTTCGTCGCCATAGGACCGGCGTAGACCATGGTAAGGTCGAGTACTCGTATTCCCTCGAGTAATTTGTATCCCATTATTGTATCTGGCGTTAAATGACCTTCTTGGGGTCAAATAACCCCTTCCTCCTGCAACCGGACCAGGTCGTTTCTGCTGTAGCCAAGCTTCTGGTATACCTCTTCATTGCTCTCGCCGAGCAGCGGCGGTCTGCCCGCATTCCACGGGGTTACACTGAGCTTTGCCGGAGCACCGGGGTAGATTACCTTTCCCATGACGGGATGATCGGCCTCGGCAAAGAATTCCCTTGTGGCAATTTGCTCGTCTTTAAACACTTCACCGGGACTCAGGACCGGTGTAAAGGCCAATCTCAATTCCTGGGCTTCTTTGGTTATTTCCCATTTGCCATGTTCTTTCAGCCAGGGTAAGACAATACCATCGAATTTCTCCGGCTCGGCCATGCGGGCTCCCGGTTTCGCGAAAAGAGGGTCATCCTGCAATTCAGGCCTTCCGATCAGTAAGCTGATATTGGGTGCGCCTCCTATACCCGGGGTGAGGCTTATCCACCCGTCTTTGCAGGGAACGCTGTAACCAATTGGATAACCATGTATCGCAAATGGATTGGTCCTTCTGACCAAGCCCATGTAGGGATATTCCGCGGTGTGTCCCATGAGCGTGCTGGCAACACATTCCATTGCCGACATGTCGATCCAGGTCCCTTCACCGGTATCGGCCCGGCTGGTGAGTGCCGCCATCGTGGCAATGAAACTGAGAACACCGGTTACATAATCCGCCTGGAACCCCCCTTCAATCACCGGTCTTCCCGTAGGTTCTTCAGATGACCTCATCGTGTACATGGCGCCGCCCAAGCCGTAAGTTGTAAGGTTGGTCGCCAGGTAGTCCCGGTAGGGGCCGCTTTGACCGAAGCTGGAAACAGAGGTCATTATTAATCGAGAATTGGTCCGCATGAGTGTTTCGTAACTTAGACCGAACCCGGCCATCGTTCCGGGTGAGAAGCTTTCAACGACAGCATCCACCGTAGCGGCAAGTTTTTTGAATATTTCGGCCCCTCTGTCGTCATCGAGGTTCAAGGTGATGCTTTTCTTGTTGGTATTCAGATAAAAAAAGAGTCCACTCTTCTCCGGATGATCGTCATCACCCAAAAAAGGGGGCATTCTTCTTGTAATATCTCCGGTCTTTGGCGCTTCGACCTTGATCACGTTCGCTCCAAAATCAGCGAGTAATTTGGTACAGTATGATCCGGCTACTCCGCAGGAGCAGTCCAGTACAGTTATGTCGGAAAGCGCTTGTTCTGTCATGCTACCGCCAACATTTTCAGTAACTGAATTGAGCTTTAAGATAAGTGAGCGTTACCTGACGAGAGGGCTTCTCCACTCCTTGTACCGTTCAAGCAGGCCGTTCCAGTTTGAAGGCAACTTGATGGGCTTGGTAACGAATCGTGCCGGCATGTAACCAAACGTGCTCGTATAGGTGATGCCGTAAGGACCGGCGCCGCCGGAGACACATAGCTTGATTGAGTCCGGTCCGGCAAGTATCGGTACCAGGGTGTCGGGACCGGACTTGCATAGTTCGATGAGCCAGTCCGGCAGGCGCCCGGAGGCGGCGACTTCTTCAAGCTTTCTCCCATGCAGAAAGTCTGAAACAGGGATACGGATGGCTTCATAAAGAGCTTTCTGCAGGTCCTTTCTCGAATAGCCTTCCCGCCGGATGCAATCGAACGTCGCAGGGCAGAGTAGTACGAGATTATCCATGGCATAATTGGCGATGAGCCTGTCGTGTTTGACCTTGCCCTGCCTGGCGATGTATTCGATGATCATCTTTGCGGTCGGCGGTTCCGGCTGCACGATGTCCGGCTGCCAGGACATGGCCGGCATGACGCTTATGGTCGGCTGGTCCGGTGAAAATCCCTCGCTGGCCCGGAGGGTTTCCCAGGCGCCTTTGTAAGCCGCTTCATTCTCCGCCATGAGCGGGATGAACCTGAAGGGGCTGCCCAGGGTTTTCATATCATTGATGCCGGGCCAAGTATGCCCGATATTGGTCATAACCAACCGGACCGCCCGGCCGATGGTGGAATTGGCCCGGAATCCCGGACCTATCGTACTGAAACTGCTATTGATATTGAGGTCGTCGATCAGCTTACCGCCGCTCACGATCAAGAACGGGGACATGTTACAGGAGGTGCATTGAACTTCCCTCAAGCTGAAATCCGGATCGGTAATGGCTTCAACGGCGGCTATCACTAGGGGTAAGTACGAGGGAAGACAGCCTGCCAACACCGCGTTGGCGGCGATCTTCTCCACGGTAGCTTCTGCGCCGGATGGTTCGATCAACCCAACCACGTGGCCGGGCGGCAGGTCGGTGCCTTCCAGCATCTCGTCCACGGCTTCCCGGGTGGGCGGGACAAGGGGGAACCCGTCGCTCCAGCCGTGCCGGAGGAAGAAGGCATTCATGTTCTCCACGGCCCCGGAATAGCTGGCTCCGGAGACGGTAATCACTTCCTCTATCGTCTCTTCGGGAGTTATCTCCGGAGTCCTGGTCAGTGCTTCGATGACATCTTCCGCGAATCTTTCCGGGAGGCCCAGTTCTTCCACCTCGCCGGGATGCGGCAGCGATTCCAGGGGCACTCCAATGATCGAGATATCCCGCAGCCCCTCGCGGGTGGCGACCGACCTGGCGTTGGCGATGAAAGGACTGGTAATGGCAAACGCCACGGGTCTGCCGAGTTTCTCTATAGCCACCGCTTCCAGGGCCGTCCTGGCGGAACTGGTGCCGGTAAATGCCAGCATGACGATAACGGCATCAGAGTAATCGATGATCTCTTTCAGTTTTTCACCTCTGGAGGCAGGGGCGATCGTCATCGGCCATTCGCGGAACTCGATGCCTTCAAATCTTTTCTGCAGGATTTTCTGGGTCGGCGGAAGCAGTTGCTCGGTCAGTCCCCAGTTGCCCGTAAATTTCAAGACACCGATCTTCTTACCTGCCAGGGTGTCGAGGCGGGGAGAAGCCGGGAAACGCGGAACCTGTTCGAGCTTGCCTCGCGGGCTCAGCACTTGTAACGTAATCTGGTTTTCTCTCATTCGGTCTTCACCAGTGTTATTTTTCATATCCCGGATGGAACAGACTTATCTTTCCGGGTCCAGGCGGTTGTCCAGGGGAGATATTCCCTTTTCCTTCGACGGTAAGGCCACGACGGCATGGCCGGGCATGACATTTTCTCCCCTCTGGTTTACGGCGGCGCGTTCTATCTCAACACAATGGTCTCCGTCATCATCGATGTACTTTTTGGTTATCTTGCCGTGGAGCCGGACCACGTCCGAAAGATAAACGAACTTTCTGTATTCGGTATAGCTCCTTTTCAGCCAGGCGTCATCACCCATCCAGTTCGTGATTAAGTGGATGCCCCAGCAGTGCCTTTGAACTCCCACGTCATAAGGTTCCGGAACCCCCATGGCGTTAGCCGCCTGTTTATTGTAGTGTACGGCGAATATGGGTTCACGCGCATGCGTATTGGGGTCTCTGAAAGACCAGGCAGGATGCTTCCTGTAAGCCCTGAGGGCACTTCCGTGAGCCATCATCCGGGGAATCGGGACTCCTCCTCCGATGATATAGGCGACTTCATCGGTCAGTCCCAACGGCCCCTTGGTGACCGGTCCCACGCTGTCCCCGGTGTTGACATCTTCCCAGTAGCGGGGAACATCCCCCCGGACCTCTTCATTAAGGACGTCTTCTTCAATCTTCGCCAGTTCTTCTTCCGTCCATGGGTGCGGGACCTGGACCTTTTGCTGTGTCCCTTTCTGGCGGGCTTTCCCCCGGCCGAAGTGCACCACCCACCAATGATATCTGGCAATCAGTTCGCCCTTCTGGTTCCAGTAACGGTTATTGAAGTGATCGATGATGGTTTCATCGGCAAAGCTGCTTTCTTTGGGTCCCTCGAAACTGGAAAAAACGCATTCCGCCGTGACCTTGTCTCCCAGGTAGACCGGCTTGAGGAACTCGGCGTCACAGCCGGCATGAAAGCCGCCGAGCCCCCGCCAGCCGAACTGCACCTGGGCGAAACAGGCCCAGATAAAAGAAGGAGGTGCGATGATGCTCTTGAACCGGCTCTTTTCCGCATAATCGACATCGGTCCAGAGCCCGTTGGAATCACCAATCCCCTCCGCGAATTTCAGGATGGCCATCCTTGTGGCGTACTCATTATGGGTCGAATCCTGAGTGCGGAGTTTTGTGCCCAGCTTCGCCCGCATTTCTTCGATCATTTCTTGACTGATGCGGGCATCCGCCATTTTTACGGTATTGTCTGACATGGTACACTTCCCGTACTCAAACTAACGCGATGGAGCCTTAAAACCAGCCTGCTTCTACTACCTGATAATACGTATACGTACTAGAATGCCCCCATAATATATCGGTTTCGGGGGATTTGTCAAATTTCAGGAGGTTTGACAGCAAGGGAAGCATCCGGGTACTTTGCCTGAGGCTGGGGAGCGTGCTTGATTTCGCCGGAGCAATACTTTACATTATATACAGTTCCCCGGTATATCGAATTTTAACTGAGGCGGACGATCCATGAGCAGAGTTCAAGATAAAGAATATGATATATGGATCCTTTTCAGCCGCGTCTACCACCTTATCGCGATGCTGAGAAAACTGGAACTATCGAAATACAATATACTTCCGGTGCAATCATATATACTGTTTATCATTAATGCTCTGGGAGAAGAAGCGACTCCTTCTAAAATCTCCGAATACGTTTATCAGCAGAGAAGCTCGATCTCCGATATTCTCAACCGGATCGAACGACAGGGTTTCATCACCAAGACAAACAAGGGCGGAGGGAAAAAGAGAGTGCTCGTTACTCTGACAGACAAAGGAAAGCATGCTCTTGAACTATCGAAGAATAGGGAATTCCTCCATAAGGTCATGGCTTCGCTCGGTGCGACGGAAAAGAAACAGCTTGAAACCGCCTTGGAACTGATGCGAGATGCTGCTATAAACGAGTTATCGCTCAGCCAGAAAACAATTTTACGTCCGTCGCAGATTTCAAAATATTACCGCCGTAAAAATTCGCTGTAGCGGCCCGGATCACCCGGACTGCTGGAGTAACTTTTGGATGGAGATGGCGGCAACAGCTCCGTCCGAGACGCCGGTAACCACCTGTCCCGGAGAGCCGCTCCTCACGTCACCCGTTGCATAGATACCGGGTAGTCCGGTTTCCATTTTTTCATTCACGATAATACGTCCGTGCCCGTCGAGGGGCAAAAGCCTGTTGAGAAAGTCCGTATTCGGCTCCAGGCCGATATCGACGAGAACGCCATCTACCGGAAGGGTTTCCTTCTTCCCTGTTGAACAGTTTTCATACTCGATCGCGGTTACGGAGGTATCGCCCTTGATCGCAGTGATCCTCGTCCCGCAAATTATCTGCAGCAGTTCATTGGCGCGCGCCCTCTCCTGTAATATCTCGCTGGCGGTGATCTTTTCCGCAGCTTCGATGAGTACGACGCTCGAAGAAAGTTTGGTCATATAGAGGGCTTCGGTAATGCCGGTATCGCCGCCGCCGCAGACGGCAACTTTTTTCCCGGCCAGCTGCCCGCCGTCACACAGGGCGCAACTGATGATTCCTTTGCCGGTCAGATCAGCCTCACCCGGTACGCCGAGCTTCATTCTCCGGCAACCGCTGGCGATGATTATCGCCCTGGCGGTAATCGTGCGACCATCGGCCAGTTGGACGCATTTAGAACGAGAATAATTCTCGATGCCCGTGACCTCGCCAAGGTCCACCTGTAAACCGAAGGCGACGGCCTGCGCCAGCATCTCCGAGGCGAGTCCCGGACCATCTGTTCCTTTTTGAAAGCCGGGGTAATTTTCTATCCATTCTATTTTGGTCAATTGTCCGCCAAAACCTTCTTTCTCGATCAACAGGGTCTGGTACTTTCCCCTGGTCAAATAAATGCCGGCTGCCAGCCCGGAAGGACCGCCGCCTACAATCACTGCATCAAAATCTGGCATAATACAACCGTCCTTACTAAATTCGGTCTAGTACGTACACGTACACATCTTATATGCAAAATCGGGGCAAGGTCAAATGGACA
>CAZPSP010000078.1:10272-12300 GCA_964589285.1 uncultured Dehalococcoidaceae bacterium
AATGGACAACGACCTTGACATAGATTCATAAATCGTATAAATTAGAGCCATTATGTACGTACACGTATTAGCATGGATGCTGTTACAAGCGGTGTTCCATCGAACATGATCAGCCGGCTATGGCTGCCGCGAACTGCCGAAAAAATCATTCGTAAATATAACGGGGTGAGGGCGGTCAACCCTCCCGCCGCTTTCACCCGAATCTCTTGATTATAGTCAGCAAAAGTCTGAACAGTCTTCTTGAAAAGCGTCTCAGTTGATGTGACCTGATAAAGAAACCATAGAGCCTCTCGGTAATCTACAGGAGGAAAGATGTCTGGTAACAATGTTGTACTCAAGGTGCTGAATCCAAGGGGTGAGTCCGGAATAACGTCCCTGGCTCCACCCGCCCCGCGTCTCGGGGATCTGAAGGGCAAAAAGGTCGGTATTATCCGTATGCGAATACAGGCTGCCGAAGTACTTTTCCCGTTCCTGGAAAAAGCCCTGAAAGACCGTGCCCCGGATACCGAATGGCGTATCTGGGAAATACCTGTCATGAAAGACCCCGAATACAGGGCCGCCAAGCTGAAAGAAGTGGCCGATAACAGCGATGGAGTTGTCATTTCCATGGCGATATCCGGCGGCAGCACGACCAGGATCGCACCGGAAGCCATTAAGATAGAAAAAATGGGCAAACCGGTCGCCCTGGTCCTAACCAAATGTTTTAAAGCCACCGGCCGGTTCATCGCCAGGGGACAGGGACTGGAGGACCTGGCGATAGCTCCCTTGGACCTGGACTATGTTCCGCCGGCGGAGGAAGTTGAAAAGCTCGATCTGGCGGGAAAGCTCGCCGACAAAATAATTCATGCCCTGACCCGATGGGCTCCCGAGCCTCCCGATATCAGGGAAGTAACGGAAAATCACCTTGCATTTACCGGCTCCGGATACCAGGAAGCTTATGAAGAAATGGAAAAGGCTTTCCTCCGGCAGGGCTGGAGTGACGGACTGCCCCTCATACCGCCTACCAAAGAAACGGTAAACAGGATGCTTGAAGGCACGCAACTGCCTAGAGACAAGGAGATAGCCGTATTTCCTCCGGGTAACGGGAAGGCCACCGTGGAAAAAATCGCCATTAATGCCGTTATGGCCGGATGTCTGCCGCAGTATATGCCGGTCATCCTGGCTGCCGTGAATACGATCATCGACCCGGCTTTCGACCTCGTCGGAGTGCAGAATACCTCCGGCCAGTTGTCGCCATTGTTCGTCATCAGCGGGCCTAAGCTGATCGAAGACCTGAACATCAACTCCAGCTTCTGCACCGTGGGGCCGGGATGGCGGGCAAACTCCACCATCGGGCGCGCCATCAAACTCATCATGACCAACATAGGCCATTCCTGGCCGGGCATCAATGATATGAAAGCCTTCGGGAACCCGTTCCGGTACGTGACTATGATCGCGGAAAATGAGGCGGCCTACGGCGGCGCCTGGGAACCCCTGAGGGTAAGCGAAGGGTTCGCACCGGACCAGCCGACGATAAGCGTTATGCCGGCCATGTCCTGGCAGCCGGACCTTGTCCTGCCAACGCCGCCGGACATCGATAGAATCATTCACCATATCGTCTACCAGGCCAAGGTAAAGTACGACCGGTACGCCAATAACTGCTTTTATGATAATCTGGTACTGATTTCTCCGACTGCTTTTGAAGCCGTCCGGAGAGCGGGGATTTCCAGGGTCGATCTTCAAAAGACCTTATATGAAAAGATACAGCTCCCCGGAAATTTGGTCTTCGATGGGCGGGAAGGCAAAGGCGCTTCTCCGTTTCCGGACTGGGTCATCGAGAAGCATACAGCCGATCCTGAAGCGTTGGTGCCGATCCTCCGTTCACCGGAAAAACTCAAGATCTGCGTAACCGGCGGTCCCGGTCCCGATATGATCGCCTATATCGGTACCTGGGGATACGGGCCTTCACAGTTCGTCACCAAGCCGATCGATCTGCCGGGGAACTGGAACGAATTGTTGACGAAATACGGCGGCTGGACAAGCCCCACC
>CAZPSP010000079.1:0-12126 GCA_964589285.1 uncultured Dehalococcoidaceae bacterium
ATATCCATTGAGTTACATGATACGTATCTGACCTCGTTCAGGGATCTGAAACACCAGTTCGATGGCGGAGAAATGACGACGCCCAGAGCCTGGGCGGAATTCAAAAACCAGACAGGTCTCGACCTCTTCGAGTTGACCGAGGCCGCGGGATACTCCGTCGCCGGCGGCGAATTCGCAGTGGAGTGCATCAAGACGATGGCGGTAAACCTGCAGGATACAGACTTCGCGGTCCGGACGCGGGCGTATATCGAGGAGAGGAAAGCAGGCCATACCATCGACCTCATCTATGAACGCATGAGAGAAGGAGAACTGCCGGAACTGGACATCGGCAGCGGTAAGGCCGTGTCTGGAGGCACATCTTCACTGATGGCGTCTTCCGGAATCGATGCCCAAGCTCAAACAGGGGTTATCTTCACTATGTATGAGCAGGCCTACCAGCGTTATCTCCTGGCCCAGCGAATTGGGAGGCAGCCGTGAAACGATTGTTCATTGCTGTGCTGTTCTTCACATTGCTTATGACAGGTTGTTCCGGTGGAACAGAAACTACAACGACGACTTCATCCATATCTCAAGGGCAGCCGGTAAGTACACAGGCCACGGAACCCGATGATGAGGAGTTCATGGGAACGGCTCTGCAATCCCTTACCGGACTCCAGGTGCGCAATGTTCAAATAGACAAAAGCACGGTAACCATTTCCTATGACCAGATAACGGATGACAGTCAGACCGTGCTCGTTAAACGATGGCTGGATTTAGCCACGGCGGCCATGAGCTTTATGGAGGAACCGCAGACGGTAGTTGTCATTCCTTTTACGGAAAACTCGGCTATTGCCAGAGTTGTTATGCAGGCAACCGATGTCGCATCTTTTCTGGCAGGGACCTTATCCAGCCAGGAGTTACTTTCCCTGATTACCATTGATGAACCCTGAATAGAGGGTTTTTCTACCGGGAACGATAACCGGCTGCCCCCGGTGATTGACTGGCTGGAGCAGCCGGCATCAAAGTTTTAAATGCTACTTATTGCTGTCTCTCAATACCTTCCCGGTAGCCTTGTCCTTCCAGAAAGCCCGCTGCTGCACGGGCCAGTTGAACCGCATCGTGCCGGAGGGGCAATCGGTGACGCAGCACCCGCAGTACCAGCACTCGTCCGGGTGGAGGATGATCGGCGGCTTGCCTTTTTCTTCGTTAGGGATGAAAACATCCACCTGGCAGACCTGGACGCAGGTATTGCAGCCGGTGCAGACACTCTCGTCGAAGAACACCGGCGTATTCGGCGTCACGATGTTGGGCATCGCGTACGTTATTTCGTCTTTGTTCATGTTTTTCTCCTTATCTTCCGCCCCGGTTACTTACCCCGGTAGACGCCGGTGTAGTCCTTGTTGTGGGCTTCGTAGTTGGCTTTCAAATCGCCGTAGTATTTCAACGGCAGTTCTCCGGCCTTGACCCGGCCGTTCTCCAGCTTCACGGTGACGAACTTGTTCCATTCCGGCGGATCGATCTGCGGGTAGTCTATCCGGAAGAAGTTCAGGACCTGGCTGCTGGCCTTTCGCGCCAGTGAGGCTTCGAGGATGATCCGTCCGTGGGTCAGCAGGCTCAGGTCCTCGATGCCGCGCATCAGCTTGTGCGGATCGAGGGCGTAAAGCCTCGGAACATGCACCTCTTCAATCTCCTTGAGCGCATCCAGGCCCATGGAAAGGAGCTTCTCCGTCTTGTATTCTGAGCAGAACATCTGCATAACGCGGGCAATGCCGGCGTTGAGTTCCTTCCAGTCGATGCCCTCATCACGCTGCATGGGCGCGTACACACGGGCTTTTTCCATCGCCACCTGGTCTTTGGAGTACTGCGCCCGGTCGATGCCCGCGGCATAAGCCGCCGCCTTACGGCCGGCGTACCGTCCGGTCGAAGCAGCGTAGCTGTGGTCGCCGGGAGAGAACGTTTGCTCGCCGGCAACATAGAGGCCATCGAGGCTGGACTTGAGGTCCCAGTCCACCACAGGACCGCCGCGGCCCGCGTTCCGCCAGTGGCCGGGGCTGCTTCCTTCAATGAAGCTGTAGTTCATCAGGAGGTGTTTGGCGGGATCGAACCCGGCGTCGTTATAGGTCTTGATGAGGTTCTTGGTCGTGGATTCCTGCCCGAGCATCATGTACCAGGTTACGTTGCGTTCGATTTCCTTCATGGCCGGAAAATCGCCGTAGAACGGGAGCGCATAGGTTCCGTCCTTGACTCCTTGCAGGATTTTTGCCATATCCTCCGGTCCGGGCCGCATGGAGCCGCCGTCCGGCCACCCCTGGAGCGGCCAGGGAAGTTTCTTGCCGTTGTCATCGACAAGCTGTATGTTCTCATAACTGGCGTCCCCGGCGCCGCCGTACCAGGTGTGTTTATGCCCGGTGCCCAGCATCAATGGAGCGGTCTGCTCCATCAGGGTGAGTTCAGCGCCGGCCCTCCAGGCCATGGCTACGCCGTCCCCGGTCATGGTCCGGGAGCGGAAGGTGTTATAGCCGGCCAGTTCCGTGTTCAGCATGAAGAGTGAGTAGTTGCCGGCGGTAGCCAGCACGGCGGCCTTGGAATGGAATACCAGGAATTCACCGCTGCGATTGTTGAAGGCGGTTGCGCCGACCACCCTCGCGCCCTGGACGCCCTTCTCGGTGAGCAGGCTGGTTACCATGGTGCGGTCGAATATCTGCACGCCGAGCCGTTTGCACTCCTTTTTCAGGGCCGGTTTGAAGGTCGTTCCCCAGACCCGGATGGTTACTTCTGTAGAGTGATTGGGGCTCATCCGTGGAGAGAACATGAACTTGGTATCGTCATAGCGGCCTTCCACACCCACCCATTCGTCTTCCGTATCCCGTATCTTGCCGCCCATCTGTTCCATTTCCAGCAAAGTATCGAAGTCCTCGCGGCACTGGATCTGGGTGCCGATGCCGTTGGCATAGGAAATCGGCACTGCTTTATCGGGCGGGTCTCCGGCGTGTACCGGGTGTTCGACCAGTTTTTTGGCCCATTCGTCGGGGTCCACCTTGGAATGGGGGTTTGCCGGCGTCACGCACCAGTGATCGCAGCCGGGACCGCCGGCGCCGCTGCGCACCGTATCGCCTTTTTCCACGAGGGCGACTTTCAGCCCGCTCCTGGCGGCGCTGATGGCCGCCCAGCAGCCGGCGATGCCGCCGCCCACGACCAGCACATCAGCTTCGATGACCTGCTCGTCACCGTACCGCAGCGGATACGGCCACCGCGGCGGAGTCCCTCTCTGTTTCAGAACATCATGCCATTTTGTCATTTATTCCTCCTGAATCCTTTTTAGCCCGGAAGTCTTGGTCTTAACGGTAAGAACGGAAATGTATCATCGCATGTGATATAATCTACCGAAATAAGATAACTCTATCTAAAAAGGAGTGGCGATGTCAACCTCGATTTCAGCCGATCAATATGCCCGTGAACTAACCGCCCTTCGTGAAGAGATCGAAGGCAGGACCGGCAAGAGTGCCGCGGAACTCTATGAGGAAAGGGAACGGCGTACCCGGGACGCCATCGAGTTAAGGGTGCCGGACCGGGTGCCCTATACCGCCAACATCAATGTTCAGACCTATACCGGCGTGCCGAATTCCGCCGGCTACTACGACCCCACTTCCTTCAAGTGGGCGATGCGGAAAATCGCCATCGACTTCGAACCGGACCTGTGTAATACCGGCCTGCCTACCTGCGGCAGCGCCATGGAACTGCTCGATGTCCGGAACCGCCTCTGGCCGGGCGGCCCGCTGCCGCCGGATTACGACTATCAGTTCATCGAAGGCGAATACATGAAAGAGGACGAATACGATATGTTCCTCTCCGACCCCACCGGTTTCATCATACGGCGCTTCCTCCCGAGGATGTATGGAGCGCTGGCGCCGCTCGAAAAACTGCCGCCGATGGACAGCCTCTACATGGGCTTTGAAATGCTGACCACCCTCTTCGCCAGTCCAGAATTCATGGATATGGCCCGGCGCATTGCCGAGGCGGGGCGCAAGAGCAGGGAATTCCGTAAGACCATCGGCGATGCCTATGAAGAAATGGCCGGACTGGGGTTCCCGGCCTTCGCGCCGGTCAGCGCCGGCGGCGTGGGCGGAGCGCCGTTCGATACCCTCTCCAGCTTCCTGCGCGGCATGAAAGGCTCTATGCTGGACATGTACCGGCGCCCGGAGAAATTGATACAGGCCTGCGATGCCATCATCGATCGCCGCATCGCCGTGGCCCAGCCCGTGGACCCCTCAGCCAGGGACTACCCGAGAAGGCTCGGCATGCCGCTTTGGCGGGGCGATAAGTCCTTCATGTCCGAGAAGCAGTTCGACCGCTTCTACTGGCCGGGCTTGAAGAAGGCCCTGCAGGCGTCCATCGACCTGGGTTTCGTGCCAATTCCGTTCTTCGAAGCCGAGTTCGGAGACCGGCTGGAGCGGCTCCTGGAACTGCCCAAAGGCAAGATCGTGGCTTCCGTGGAACACATGGACTCGGTGCGCGCCAAGGAGATCCTCGGCGGTCACACCTGCATCCTGGTCAGGGGGCCGCTGTCCTCCAAGCTGTGGACGTGCAGCGAGGTCGAGGCCTACATGAAAGAAATGATCGATAAATGCGGCAAGGGAGGCGGGCTCATCCTCGATATCCGTATCCCGGACAAGGCCGGTACGGAAGAGATCCAGGCCATGCTGAAGTCCATCCGGGAATACGGCCGTTACTAATACCGTTTTGGATATAGATTCTTGATGCTGATGCCCCTGACCTGGGCGGCTCGTAAAAAACGGCCGGCATGGTGAAATCAGTGGAAAACAGCGAAGCCACCGGCATCTGCCGGTGGCTTCTTTTTTGTAAATTGAAGAGACTCTCCTAATACCGCACGTGGTTCGGTACGATGTTCTTGTACTTCTTCACCAGCTTGTCCCAGTTGGCGGGCAACTCTATCTTCTGAATTTCCGCCCTGCCGGGGGTCGGACCGCCGCCGATGGCATGGGCGATGAACGAGCCGGCCCCGCCCGCCACGATGACCCGGATGACCCGGGTATCATTGATGATGCGCACGGTGTCTCCCTCGCGGGCGGTGACCCTGCCCTTGAACAGCTTGGGGTTCGCCTGCCCGATGGAAAGGCCGCGGTGGGCGGCCGGCATCCGGGCATATTCGGAAATGAACTCCCTTATGTCCTGCTTGGTCCACCCGAACGAAGCCAGGGTTTTGGCATGGAGCGGCGGGAAGATGATGGAGTAGACCATGCCCGGCACGATGTTGTTTCTCACGGAGTGCAGGATCCCGTTCTCATCATTGCTGCCGGGGTAGTGCTGGATATATGACTGCGGGAAAGTCAGCATCAGGGTGCTGTCATCGGGGGAAAACCCGTACTCGGTGTGCAGTGGTTCCCACGGGCTTTCTTCCTCGTTCTCCGCCATGACCATGGTGTATTTCATGGGGTTGCCCATGGTCCCCATGTCCTCGATGCCCTTACGGATACCTCCGATGTTCTTGATGATGAGTCCCATGGCGCGCCCGATGGCTGCGTTGGCGATGTTGCCCGGACTCAATGTGCCGGAACCATGGTTGAGATTGATATCGTTGCGGATAGGGCCGTTGACCAGCCAGAACGGCGACCATGAGCCCGTGCTCACTCCAAAGGTACAGAAACCCAGAAAGCCCATCTCGGAATCGAGCAGGAGCTTCGTTCCGGCGATGAGCACCGGCAGGTAGGTGGGCAACGCTCCGGCCATGACCGCGTTGATAGCGATCTTCTCCACGGTGACCTTGCCCATGCGCGGAAGGAGTTTGCCGAGCATTGTATCCGGCGCCAGGTCCGTGCCGGTCAGCATTTCGGCTAACTTCTCCTCCGTCGGAGGGACGATGGGGAAACCGTCCGTCCAGCCGCGCTGGTAGTAGAACTGGTTCACGTCGTCCAGGCTGCCTTTGAACACAATGCGGGCGGCCTTTTCCACCTGTTTCGGCTGGGGAGCGCGTTCTGCTTCCGTCAGCGGGGAGACCAGGGCCTTTACTATATCATCCACGGCGGCTGTCGTGCCTTTTTCGATGATGTCCGGTAACGTCGATTCCGCCGGAACGGTGGTCGGGACGAACCTGACACCGGGCATGGCGCGGCTGGAGGCAGCGGAATGGGCATCTTCAACAAACCCGTCGCTGATAAGGACCACCGCCGGAACGCCGCGCTCCTCGGCGGAAATGCCATCGTACACACTGTACTTGGTGCAGGACCCTCAGTCCCCGTAAGCAAATACTACCGTGTCCAGTTCCTTGAGCCAATCCTCGAATTTCGCCTTGCCGCGGGATTCGATTTCCGGCGTGTTCATCTCGGTCTCCTCGTACCAGGAAAACCGCGCGGAAGGGACACGCTGTTTAAGTTCCCTCTCCAGCACTTCCAGTATCGGGCGGGAAGCCCGTTTCCAGATATGAAACAGGCCGATGGTTTTTCCGGCAAGGTCCGCCGGGCGGTCCGCGCTCAGACCGCGGGGGCTGACGGGGTCGGCTTCAGCCCAAGGGCTGAGTGTTTCATACACACCATTCGTAGTCATGCATCTCCTCCGTTCATCAAGGAATTATCACACTATACCATTTTTACCTCCGCCCCTGCGATTGCCGGCCTCTTACGGTCAGCCGGGAACAGGTATTTACCAATACTAAAGTGGTGGAACAAGGCTTTGACAAATGCAATCACATAATATAAGATATAGGTCAAAATACTTACCTGTCATATACGATATTCATGTGAGATATTCTTCCTGAAGAAAGGAGGGCACAAAAAACTAACTGAATCAGACAAAATGTTGGACTCGTGACAGAAATCGAGATTGAGCTAAAGGAGGGCAAAATGAAGAAAGTTTGCTTTGCACTGGTTGGCTTCATCATTCTCGTCTCTTTGCTGGCCGGATGCGGCAGTGATACCACTACCACCTCGAAACCATCCGCAACGACCACGACCACAGCGACCACGACAACACAAACCACTCCGGTTTCCACCGGCCCCAAGACCGGTGGCACATTTACACTCATTCTGACCGGCAGCCCCGCTGGCAACGTTGGCTGGCCCCCCGAATTTATGGGCAATGACTCAACCACTCCCCAGATGATATATGAAGGCCTGATGCGCGGCCTCGCAGACAGCACCGTCGAAGCGTCCCTGGCGACAAGCTGGGAACTGGCCGATGATAAACTCTCCGCCACGTACCACCTCCGCGAGGGCGTCAAGTTCCATGACGGGACCGACTTTAACGCGGAAGCGGTCAAATTTAACTTCGACGCGCTGATCGAAGCTAACCGGCAGGTCTACTGGGACCATGTCGAAGTCGTCGACCCAATGACCATCAAGATCGTCTTTAAAGAATACCGCAATGGTATCGAATTCAGCCCCGCTGGACAATGGATCGCATCCCCCACCGCCGCTCAGAAAGGCGGGAACCTGGACTACATCAGGCAGAACCCCTGCGGCACCGGCCCGTTCGTTTTCCAGGAATTCCACCAGGACCAGAATTTCGTCGCTAACAAGAACCCCAACTACTGGCGCGCCGGTTATCCTTACGTCGATAAGATCGTCATCAAATTCATTCCGGACGCCATGACATACAAGGCAGCCATGCAGAATGGCGAAGCCGACGCCGTACCCGTGGAACTCGGCAAGCTGGCCGCGGACTTTATCGATATGGGGTTCGATGTCCTGACCCAGCACCAGGCGGTCTTCTCTCTCTTCTTCGATACCAATAACGAAGCTTCGCCCTTCCGCGACCAGAAGGTCCGGGAAGCGGTGGAATATGCTATCAACCGTGAAGAGATCGCCGAGGGGCTCGGCTACGGCCTCTTCCTTCCCGTCAAGAACATCATCGCCAGGGATAATGTCGCCTATACGGAAGAAGGCATAACGTACCGTCCGTACGATCCGGACAAAGCCAAACAGCTGCTTACCGAAGCCGGATATCCCAACGGCTTCAAGACCCAGATAACGCCACATATCGCTTCGGACAAAGACATCAACTTGGCCATCAAGCAGTACCTTGACAACGTCGGCATACAGACCAGCATCAACTATGTTACCGACACACAATATCTCGAACTCAGGACCGGCGAATTCGAAGGCATGATCCTCGAACCCTTCGCCGCCTTCGCCAACTTCGGGATGTCGCTCAACATGTACCTTTCTCAGACCAGCATCTTCTTTACGAACATGAACAAGCCTGATGAAATGCAGGCATTCCTGGACGATCTGGCTTATTCGCCTATATATCCCGATATCGATATCATTCAGAACATGGTCCGTTACATCCACGAGAATTGTTATCTGGTCGCTGTTCATGACGGCGGCATGGGCTATGCATTCTCCGATAAGGTCGGAGGCACGGAAGACGCTTTCCTGACCCTGTCGTTCCCGCCCTACTTCATTGCCGAGTACATCTGGATGAAGGAGTAACCATGGAGACAGGGCGCGGGCATAACGTCCGCGCCCTGTTCCAGTTCCCGCACGTTAAAAGACTCCGTAATACCGTATTGCCTTATCTGTAACCAAACACGGGCGATAGAAAAAGTAGCTGTTCGGCAGGTTGAATTATGACCACTTTTCTGATAAGAAGACTCCTTCAGTGCGTAGTCGTACTGCTCATTGTCACCGTCATCGTGTTTATCGCCATGCGCTTGTTACCCGGGGATCCGCTACTCATGCTGATTTCTTCCACCGAGACTGAAGAATTCACGGTGGAACAATTAGAAGCCCTGCGGCACCAGTACGGACTTGACAAGCCGCTCATCGTTCAATACTTCGATTGGCTCGGGAACGTGCTGCAGGGAGACCTGGGAAGGTCTATAGTCAGCAAGCTACCGATCCACAAGGAGATACTGCGGCGCATTCCCATAACCTTTCATCTGGGAGTGTTGAGTTTTATCTTCAGCGTTCTCATCGGTATACCGGCGGGCATAATCTGCGCCGTCAAGCGGAGTACCTGGATAGACAATGTAGTAACGACGCTGGCTAATCTCGGCATCACGGTGCCCAACTTCTGGCTCGGCGTGCTCCTGATCTACCTCTTCTCACTGCACTGGCACCTGCTGCCGACCATGGGTTATACATCTCCGTTCGATGATTTCTGGCTCAGCACCAAGATGCTCGTCATGCCGGTCTTCTGTATGATGATCGGGGCGGTATCCGGCAATACCCGGCAGGTACGTTCCGCCATGCTTGAAACGCTGCGCCAGGATTATGTGCGGACCGCCTGGTCCAAAGGACTGAGTTTCCGCGTCGTCATCTTCAAACATGCTCTGCGTAACGCTATCGTACCCATCGTCACCTTGCTGGGCCTGGCTGTGCCCTTGTTGCTGGGCGGTTCGGTTCTCATCGAGCAGGTCTTCGCTATCCCCGGCATGGGCAGGCTGGCCGTCGACGCGATCATGCGCCAGGACTACCCCTACGTTCAGGCAATAACACTCATCATGGCCGCCGCGGTGGTCTTTGCTAATCTGGTGGTGGACCTGGCCTACGGCTGGATCGACCCGAGAGTAAGATATTCCTAGGTGAGGTTTCCTTTGAATAACAACGCTGCAGTTATAAATGAGTTTTCAGAAGCGCCCCCTCACGTCAGTGAATTCAGACGGTTTTTCCGGGTCCTGACCAGCCGCTTCGTGGTCATCGTCGGTCTGGTAATCCTGGTCTGCCTGATCCTCGTGGCGATCTTCGCTCCCTTCATCGCCCCGTATGATCCTTATAAACTGGATATCACCAACCGCCTGGAAAATCCCTCCGCGGAACACTGGCTGGGAACGGATACCGTGGGTCGTGATACTCTGTCCCGCGTCATTTACGGGACCCGCACGTCTCTCCAGATTGGCCTGCTGTCGGTCACCTTCGCCGCCCTGATCGGCGTATCGCTGGGAATGATCGCCGGCTTCATGGGAGGATGGACCTACGCCATTATCATGAGAATAATGGATGCCCTGATGTCCTTTCCCATGATACTCCTGGCCCTCATGATAGCAGCGGTCCTGGGAGGCGGCATAGAAAATGTCATCATCGCCCTCGCGGTCAGCCTCCTGCCGGGTTACGCCAGGCTGATGTGCGGACAGGTGATCGTTACCAAGGAAGGGGACTACATCCTTGCCGCCCGGTCCATGGGCGCTAATCAATGGTATATCATGGTGCGGCACATTATTCTTAACTGCCTGCCCCCTATCATCGTTTTTATCACGATGATGCTTGGCAACGCTATCCTGGCCGAGGCCGGTCTGAGCTTCCTCGGCATCGGCGTCGAAGCAGAAATCCCCACCTGGGGCGGCATGATCAATGACGGGCGTGAATACCTGCTGACCAATCCCATTCTCTCGTTCGCTCCCGGCGTGGCTCTCATGCTCGTGGTCTTCGGTTTCAACATGGTTGGAGACGGCCTGAGAGACGCACTCGATCCACGCCTCAGAGGCATGATATAGGAACCATTCTTCATTAACGGTAACCGGACGGCACGGTACAGGATCACAACAAAGACGTACCGTGCCGTTTTTCTATTTACTCCGGTCTCCCGGCCTGTTTGCCGTGTGGTTGATATTTTGCCGGTTTTGGGTTAAAGTAAGTCAAGTATGACGGAATTAGGTCTCTCCGGAAAGAGAAGTTCCGGGGTTAATTGCGTATCACGTCTGTTGTATCAGGTAGTTATACCTGCGGGAGCGGGGCAACGGCGGTCTGCCTTCATCCCGCATTGAGTAATTACTATCGGTGATAAGAATTAAGTATTTACGTATAAATGTTCGTAAAGTTAGAAATTTGGTATAAGTAGTTGACAGGAAATAAAGTTGTGGCATATATTTAGAGAATCAGATTTCACCACGCTCGCGGGCAAGGCTGTTAAACAGTAATGCCCATTCCCTGTACAGTCACAGGGAACATAAAAATCTAAGGGAAGAGGAGGTTGATATTAGAGTTATAACGTAGGATTCCTGGCAAAGGTTCTGATTTTTTACGAGGAGGGTACAATGAAGAAATTTCTTCTAATCTCGTTATCACTCGTCCTACTGGTAAGCATGCTTCTTGCAGGTTGTGGCGGAGACGATACCCCGGCACAAACCACTACCACGACTCAGACCTCCCAGACTACTCAGACTACTCAGACTACCCAGACTACCCAGACCTCCCAAACTACCCAGACCACCAAGACCACCACTACTACCACTCAACCAACCGACCGGCAGCCTTATGGAACAATCGTCGCAGCCAGTGCTGACTTCGGCTATGAATCAATGGACCCGGTGTTCTACGAGACTACCTGGGGTTGGGCTTTTTATGACTCCTTACTACGCTATGATGAAAATGGGAACTTTATTCCCGGCGTTGCTGATAGCTGGTCTATTGATGGTAACGTATGGACCTTCAAGATTCATCAGGGCATCAAATTCCACAACGGCGATCCCTTAACCGCCCATGATGTTAAATTTACCGTAGATCGATTCAGCGATATGGGGCAATCAAGCAATCCCTGGTCCTACTACATTAGTAAAGCCTATAACCAGATTGAAACTAAAGTAGTAGATGATTATACATTCCAGTTCGTAGCTGATCACCCTGAACCGCCCCAGCAGATTGTCTTTGCTTGGACGCGTATTCTGCCTAAAAACTACTTTGAAACGGTCGGCCAGGATGAATTCCGCAAGAACCCGATCGGCTCCGGACCATGGATATTCAAAGAACTGATTACGAAGCAAAAACTCACTCTTGAAGCTAACACGAACTACTGGCGACAGGATGAAGTCCCCTATTTCCAGAACTATGTCGAATTGATGGTTCCGGAAGAAGCGACTCGTATCGCTATGCTTAAGACGGGCGAAGTCGATATCGCCTACGGTATAACGTACGATCGTCTCCCTGATCTGGAAAACGCCGGATTCGGTGGAGTTGCAGTCGGTTTGCCGACCTTGAGTAATATCGCTATACAGGGAAGCTGGTACGAAGAAGCGGGTCCCATGCATGATATCCGCGTTCGCCAGGCACTTTCTTACGCATTGAACCGGCAGGAGATCTGCGATACATGGTACGCAGGCTATGCTACGCCTGGTGGTTTGTTCTATATGCATCGCGGCGGCTACGGCTATACCGACGCCCTGGAACCCGATCCTTATGACCCCGAAAAAGCTAA
>CAZPSP010000080.1:0-12019 GCA_964589285.1 uncultured Dehalococcoidaceae bacterium
TCGAGGAGGCGGACAGCGGGGTCTACATCGGCAAGGAGAGCGTCCGCAGGTATTATGTAGACCTGCTCGGCGACGGTCCGGGCACGCCGCGGCGGCCGGGCATCATGAACATCGTCTTCCAGCTCCAGGGCGTCGTTACCCTGGAACCGGGCGCGAGCGTCGCCCGGGGCAGGTGGTACGGGATGGGCATGCAGGTCAAGCCCATCGCATCCCTGCATGACGGCGAACTCCGCCAGACCTGGATAAACGGCGTCTACGAGAACAGCTACATAAAAGAAAACGGGACCTGGAAGATCAAGGACCTGCATTTCCACCTCACCTTCCGGACGCCCTATGAAGACGGCTGGCTCAAGGTGCCGGTCGTGGGCCAGCACGGCCCGGACAAGTCCGTCCCGCCGGACGCCCCGCCGACCGTCTACGAACCCTACCCTTCGCCTTACCGGGTCCCGACTTCCTTCCGGCATCCTGTGACCGGGAAATAAGGAGAAGAGTCATGAACGATAACATCAACATCGAAGAACTGGAAAAGCAGGTAACACGGCTGGAAGATATCCAGGCCATCGAAGACCTGGAACGCATCTACGGCTACTACTTCGATACCCGTCAGATGGACAAGATAGTAGACCTGTTTTCCGAGAACACCGTCTCCGTGGAGATAGAAAGCCACGGGCAATTCCTCGGCAAGGACGGCGTACGGAAAATGTACCAGCTGGGCGCGGGCGGCGGGAACCGACAGCCGGTCTCAAAACGCCCGCAGCGAGGCTTCGCCGGGGGCGGCACCACCATCATCCAGATCGGCGGGGTGGTGACCGTGGCTGAAGACGGCGTCAACGCCAAAGGGCGCTGGCATACCTGGCTGGCGGAGACCTTCCCGTTCGGCGGGACGATGGGCCAGTACTGGCTGCACGGGTACTATGAAAACGAATTCGTGAAGGAGAACGGCATATGGCTGTTCAGTAAATTGTTCTGGAACACCACGTTCTACACGCGGTTCGAGACGGGCTGGCAGGTGCAGCCGCTCGTGGGGTTCCTCCCGATGCCGGATTACGATAACCCGCCCACGGCCTTTTTCCCGTATCCATCCGGGTACCGCTTCCCGTACTCGTTCCCCCACCCGGTGACTGGAGAACAGGACACGGCCGTATCAGGTTATCAACACCCGATGGCTATGTAGAAGGTTGGGATGATTTATCCGGTAAGCGCCTTGATGGCGATGATCTGCATCCAGCCCAGGCTGTTGACCATGATCATGCGCTCCACCATGCCCACCCAGCCCAGGTTGCCCAGGACGAGCACTGCCATCACGGCCACCAGGACAAGCTGTAATATGCCGGCCCCGTGCGTGATATGGGACAGCCATCCGCTTTTGAACAGCTTTTTCAGCCCCGGCGCCAGGAGGAAACAGGCCAGAGGGAACAGGAAGATGATGACCGCGGTGGTATTAAGATGTATTACTCCGGTGAGCGTTTTGGTGTCGGGGACATCGGTCGGAAAAATACCGAGCATGATGAAACCGACAGCGCAGAGGGCTATCAGCACCAGGCCGATACGCAGCCGCCAGGAAGCGCGCGGTGTGATGAAAAGCTTGAGAATGACGAACAGGATGGAAGCTCCGACCAGGTAAAAGACCGCCGTCTGGATGCCGCCGAGCGGCCCGAGGACGAGTTCGCTGATGGTGTTCTGCCAGAGGTCGTAACCGGGATTGGCAAGTTTCAGGACCGTTGACACGAAGATGAAGAACAGCGGCACGCCGGCAGCCAGGATTTCGGCCGCCTGAAGGGCTTTGGGCTGGCGGGAGAATTTCCTTCCCGCCCGAACGATCCACCGTTTGCTCTGCGATACCATGTCCTGCACCGGTTCTGCACGCCGGGAAGCCCCTCGGTATACGTAAGTGGAAAGAGCGGTCCGGCTAAGCGAATGACTATTCCGGTTTCATGGTAACAGTAAGCACTACGTGCGCCAATTCGTATTTACTTAGGCGTTGATAAAATACGCGGTTACTTAGGCCCGCCACCTGGGCTCATCCCGGAGAACGCGGTGCGCATGGCCGGCCCGGCCACATCCACGATGGATGCTCCGCCATCGGCGGTAACGATATTGCCCGTTACGAATGAGGCATCGTCACTCGCCAGGAAGGCGCAGATGCCCGCGATCTCCTCCGGCCTGCCCACCCGCTTCATCGGCGAAAAAGCCGAGAACTTCTCCATGACCCATTCCACATCCTTGCCCAGCATGTCCGCAGTTTTACGGTTATTGTTCATAAAGAGCGGCGTCCTGATGGGGCCGGGGCAGATGACGTTGCAGCGCACGTTGGCTTCCCCATATTCCACGGCCGCCATCTGCGTCAGGGAAATGAGGCCGCCCTTGGACGCCGTGTAACCGGGCCGCCCGGCAATGTACCGCAGCCCGGAGAGCGAGGCGATATTGACCACGGCCCCGCCGCCGGCCGCAACGATATGGGGAATGGCTGTTTTCATGACCAGGTAGATGCCGGTCAGGTTGACCTCCAGGATGTGCTGGAAGGTCGCCAGGGCTTTTTCTATATCGGGGTCCCGGTCTGGCGGATCGATGCCGGCGCAGTTGACGAGGATGTCCAGCTTGCCGCCTGATTCCAGCGCAGCTTCGACCATGGCGTTGACGTCCTCTATCTTCGTGATGTCCCCGGCGCTGATGCGCACGGTCTCCGCGGGAAGAGTTGCGGCGACCTCCTCCAGGCCTTCACGGTTGACATCGTTGATGACGATCTTCGCCCCGTCCGCGACGAACCGCCGGGCCGTCGCCGCCCCGATTCCGCTCCCCGCGCCGGTAATGAGCGCTGTTTTACCTTTGAGTGACATGTGTCCTGTCCCCCCTTCCAAGCTCGGTTCCAAATCATTATAGATGAAAAGCAGCCGCTTGACATCGCCAGAAGTATAGTTTGGTCTTCGGTGTTCCCACTCTCTGTCATTGCGAGTCCCGATTCGTCGGGACGAAGCAATCTCGATCTCCGCGATTCTCACCAAAACTGAGGACTCCCGGAAACATCACCTTTCTTACTCAACCGGATACGCATAACCCACCTTCTAGTCAGTGTTTACTTAATCCACCACGTTATGCTACACTCACGGCATGGGGAAAAACGCGGCAATCAAGGTAATCATCGCCTTGTTCATTGTCGCGTTGTGCTGGTTCGGCCTGGCCGGACCGGTATTTGCCGCTGATTATGAAATCCAGGATGTAATGAACGGCAATGTGCCAGGTATTGCCACCCTGGTAAAAGGGGCCGGCGGCTACTACGGTAACTGCATCTCAGTCACATTTTCCAACAACACCGGGCAGACCTATTCTGTGCGTGTGCCAATCGGGCTGCAATTGATACCGGACGATTCCGGCGTCCAGACGATGCTGACCGCCGGAGGGGAAACTCTCACCGTACCTCCCGGCCAGAGCACTTATCCCATCAAAGCATTTTGCGGTGAAATGCATGATCACGCTCCGAGCAGTTATAACACCTTTACTGCTGGCGGTATCGTTTCTGGCGATACACTTCAGACCCTCCAGGAGATCAATCGTCAGCAAGCCTTCAATATGACCGGCCAGGAAGCCGTCTGGCACCAGACCGACGGTAATGATATTACCAACGATGAGGCTGCCCAGCAACTGGTGAGCGGCGGCGGAGCTTCTCCGGAGGCGGCGGCTGCCGCCGGCGGGGCCACAGCAGCAGCGGCGCTGGGAGCCGCAATCCTGATACATATCTTGAACGGAGGCAGCGGCGGCGGCGGTGCGACCGACCTCGATTCACCTGACGGAACTCCTCCTGATGACGACCTGCCGCCGGACGATGATTTCGTAACTCCCGAAGATGAACTCATATTTGACCCGGACAGAGAATACGTCGAATACCCCCCGCCGGACGACCCGACGCGTTTCCAGGACGTTCAAATCGATCGCTCCACCAGCCAGCTGCCGCCGGAACTGTTGCCGCCGATAGAGATCGCGGAAATCCCCCCGCCGGAAGACCCCGGCGAAGGCATCCAGGTGGCCGGCGGGGACCTGGAATGGCTCTGGCAGAAATTCCTGGAAGGCCGCAGAATGCAGGTCCAGGTGCCTGACAAACTGCCGCCTCACATGACGCCGGATAAGAATGAAAGCGGCTGGGACTGGTTCTGGAGGCAGCTTCGCAACGCTCCGGCGCCGGAAAACGACCCCGAGGCCGTCAAGGGAGGTCAGCAGATACGCGAGAACGCACCGTTCGGCAGCGCCAGCCCGCTCCCCTCAGCCCTCGGCGCGGGTGACAAGGACTTCATCGCCCAGATAAAACGGGAATGGCACGAGATTGGCGGTTCGGACGGCATCGCCAAGCTCCGGCGGCTGGAAAAGCTCCGCTCCCTGCTGAACTCCAAAAGCGGCCCCGGCGGGACCGTACGGGACCTCTCCGGGGCGGCGGAGTATTTGCGGGACTTCGCGGAACCGGACGTGAAAACCTGGGTCCATGAGAATATACCCGTCTACCAGTATGACAGCGCCGGCCATGAGGCCATGGAACAGTTCTACGAACGCCACGGCAGCATGCCGGATGAAAATAACCCGCAGCAGCTCGAAGAATTTATGCGGCTTTATAAACATTTCAAGCGGCAATAATAGTATGGTCGAACAGAAAGAAAAGCATAAAAACCTCTTCTCCTTCACGCCGGATGACATCGAGACCTATGTCACAATACTGGCGCACGGGTTCCACACCAGGAAACTGACCTTCAATGAACTCAGGGAAGAGTTGAAGGACGTGATGCTTGTCGACCGCGACGGCACCCTCTGGACGGTCGGGATCGGCAGCGGCGCGTGGTACCGTTACGAAGAAGGAAAATGGCTCAAAAGCATTCCCCCCGGCGAGCTTTTCTCCGCCCATAACGTTATTAGGGCCATGAAAACCGGCGCCGGGGAATGCCCTGCCTGCCATAGCCGCGTCCCGCAGGGTTACCGCTTCTGCCCGCAATGCGGCAAACCCATGACCGCTGAAACCCCGGACCGGGCGGCTCCCCCGCCGGCAGCCGGACCGGTCTTTTGCCGGAAATGCGGCAAGCCGTTACAGCCTTCCGCTAAATTCTGCACTTCCTGCGGCGCCCCGAGGAGGCCGTAAATGGACATGCTGTTCAAGATAATCGGCTTCCTGTCCATCCCCCTGCTCATTTTCTCCATCTTCATGATGGTTCGCAGCCTCAAGAAGGAGCGGACCATCACCATCCGCAGCCTGCTCCTTCAGGTCGTTATCAGCATCGTCATGCTGATTATCTATTCCGCCCTCTTGAATATCGCTGCCCCCACGGCCTGGTCCTGGGCGCTAATAGCAGTTGGCCTCCTCGTGGGCGGACTGCAAAGCCGCACCACCGCCCTGACGGTACAGGGAGACCGGGTGCTCGGAAAACGGTCGGTCTGGTTCCTCGTCGTCTGGGGGGCTGCCTTCACCATCACGCAACTGCTGGCGCTGTTCGCTCGCGGCGGCATGGCCTCCTACGGCCTGCTGACCATTTATTTCGCCACCGGCCTGAGCATCGGCGCTAATCTCGGGCTGTTCCTCCGGCGGCAGCAGGTCCTTTCGCGCGGCGGTACGCCTTCCGCAACGCCGGCCTGCCCCGGCTGCGGGGCTCAAATCCAGCCGGGAATAAGCTTCTGCACGAGTTGCGGCGCGGAACTGGTCCCCGCTCCGGTTGAGGCGCGCCTCTGCCCCGCCTGCGGCGCCGCTGCTGCTCCCGGCCAGCGGTTCTGCACCGGCTGCGGCAATCCCCTCGATTAAACTAAGTACGTGAGGTCCCGCCGATTATGAAGTGCCCGAAATGTCAAACCGAGAACCCGAACACCGCCCGGTTCTGCGCCGGTTGCGGCAGTCCCCTTCAGGCGCCCCGTGCCGCCGCTCCTCGGAGCAGCACGGGTTTGCGCTGCGCCAAATGCGGCACGAACAACCCGCCGGGCAGTGTTTTCTGCGAAAGCTGCGGGAACCGCCTGGCGCCACCGGCGACGCCAAGAACTTCAGCCCGGCCCCAACCGGCAGCCGCCCCGGCTGCTTCGGCGACGGCATCCCGTACCGCCGTGGCGGCAACGGAGGAAAAACAGCCGACCTCCGGCGCCTGGTGGCTGCTCCCTATCGTGCTCGCCTGGATAGGCGGCCTCATCGGGTTCGTCGTGATAAGAGAAAAAGACAAGAAAAAGGCCAACGGGCTGCTGGTTCTGGGCATCGTCATGACCTTCGCCTGGCCGGTTATCTGGTTTGCCTTAGCCGCCCTGTTGAGTTTCCCGGCTTTTACCAATTTTTCCTATTAAGTCATCGGAATATGGCCAAGCTTGTCCTCGACCTCCACGACATCTACAACCGCGGCGCCGCCATCGACGCCGAGCTTGAACGCATCATCAGCGAAGCGGTCAGTAAAAAGATAGCCCTCGTGGAGATCATTCCGGGCAAAGGCTCCGGGCAGCTCAAGAAGAAGGTTTTGCGGTTCCTCAACCAGCCGGAAATCAAGCAGCTATACCACCGCCTGGAAAAGGATGACAAGAACTTCGGACGTATCTTCGTGCATTTCCGGTTCAAATGAAAGAATCACCCTCAAGCTGGAATGACGGGAAACTGGCACAAACTAAGAAGGCCGTCATCCTGACGCAGGTCAGGATCCAGCGTTGGCCTGTACAAAGCCGGAACTTGAAAGCACCCTACCCGACTTTTATGCCAGCCCAGCGCTAGATTCCACCCTCAAGCTGGAATGACGGGAAACTGGCACAAACTAAGAAGGCCGTCATCCTGACGCAGGTCAGGATCCAGCGTTGGCCTGTACAAAGCCGGAACTTGAAAGCACCCTACCCGACTTTTATGCCGGCTCTGTAACAGATTCCGTCGCAGTTTTGACCTTTGACTTTTTACCTTTGACTTCTTCCATCACCTCCACCGGGTTCTCCCCCTCAAAAGACCGCTTGAGGTACTTGCCCGTGGCGGAGGACTTCTTTCTGGCGATTTGCTCCGGAGTGCCGGTGGCCACCACCTTGCCCCCCCGGTCGCCGGCGCCGGGGCCGAGGTCGATGATGTAGTCCGCGTTCTTCATCACGTCGATGTGGTGCTCGATGACCACCACCGTATTCCCGGCGTCAACCAGCTTCTGTAGCACCCGCAGCAGCGCCGCCACGTCCTCGAAAGAAAGCCCGGTGGTCGGCTCGTCCAGAATGTAGAGCGTCTTGCCCGTGGAACGGCGGGAAAGTTCCGTGGCCAGCTTGACGCGCTGGGCCTCGCCGCCGGAGAGCGTCGGGGCCGGCTGCCCGAGGTGAATGTACCCCAGGCCGACGTCATGGAGCGTCTCCAGCTTGCTCTTGATGCGCGGTATGTTCCCGAAGACCTCCAGCGCCTCGGTCACCGTCAGGTCCAGCACTTCCGCGATGTTCTTGCCCTTGAACTTTATCTCCAGCGCCTCCCGGTTATACCGCTGGCCCTTGCAGACCTCGCAGGGCACAGTGACGTCCGGCAGGAACTGCATCTCGATCTGGATGAAGCCCTCTCCGCGGCAGGACTCGCACCGCCCGCCCTTGACGTTGAAGGAGAAACGTCCCGGTCCGTAACCCCGCACCCTGGCTTCCGGCACCGTGGCGAACAGTTCCCGCATCGGCGTGAACATACCGGTGTAGGTGGCCGGATTGCTCCGCGGCGTCCGCCCGATGGGTGACTGGTCGATGTTGATGACCTTGTCGATATATTCCAGCCCGGTTATCTCGTCGCATTCTCCGGGCCTGTCCTTGGCCCGGTAGAAGACCTGCGCCAGCCGCCGGTACAGTATTTCGTCGATGAGCGTGCTCTTGCCGCTTCCGGAAACCCCGGTGATGCAGACCAGCCTGCCCAGCGGGATGCTCACGTCGATGTTCTTCAGATTGTTCTGCCGCGCGCCGCGGATGACGATCTCCTTACCGTTACCGTTCCGCCGCTTTTCCGGGTACGGTATCTTTTTGGCGCCGCTCAGGTACTGCCCGGTCAGGGACTTCGGGTCCGCCATGAGTTCCTGGAGCGTGCCGGTGGAAACCACGTGGCCCCCGTGCTCGCCGGCGCCGGGGCCCATATCGATGATGTGGTCGGCGGCCCGCATCATGGCCTCGTCGTGTTCTACCACGATCATGGTATTGCCCAGGTCCCGCAGCCGCTGCATCGTGGTGATGAGGCGGTAGTCGTCGGCGGGATGCAGCCCGACCGTCGGCTCGTCGCACACGTACAGCACGCCCATCAGGCCGCTGCCGATCTGCGTCGCCAGGCGGATGCGCTGTGACTCGCCGCCGCTCAGCGTCATGGAAGCGCGGCTCACCGAGAGATAGTCCAGCCCTACGTCCACGAGGAAGCCGAGCCGCGTCCGTATCTCCTTCAATATCTGGTGGGCGATGAGCTTCTCCCGCTCGGTCAGGACGCTCTTCTCTATCTCGTTGATCCACTCGAAGGAGTGCATCACCGGCATCGTGGACACCTGCATGATGTTCTTGTCCCCGATGAGCACGGCCAGCGCTTCCGGCTTGAGCCGCTCTCCCCCGCATTCCGCGCAGGGCCTGTTGACCATGTACCGCTCGTAGCTTTCGCGCGAGCCTTCCGACTGCGTATCGCGGTGGGCGCGTTCGATGGCCGGGATGATGCCTTCGAACCCGTGGAACCGGTGCACCGTCCGCCCGAACCGGTTGCGGTAAGTGCGCTCCCCCCAGCTGTCCCCGTAGAGGATCACGTTGACCTGCTCATCGGTCAGGTCCTTGACCGGCGTGTTCAGGGAAAAACCGTGGGCGCGCGCTGACGGCTCCAGCCGGTGCAGGTACCAGGTATGCGTGGCCCAGGGCCGTATAGCCCCTTCCAGCACGGAGAGTTCCCGGTTCAGGACCAGGTCCGGATCGACTTCCTGGCGGTAGCCGATGCCGGTACACACGGGACACGCCCCGTGCGGATTGTTGAAGCTGAACGTCCTCGGGGCGATCTCCCCGAGACTGACGCCGCAGGCAACGCAGGCAAAGTGCTCCGAAAAGAGCAGGTCCTGGCCGTCGCTGGTGGCGATGATGACGATGCCGTTGCCTTCTTTGAGCGCGGTTTCGACGGAATCGGCCACCCGCCCCGGATCGCTGCCGCCCCCGATGACGAGCCGGTCCACGACCACCTCGATGGAGTGCTTCTTGTACTTGTCCAGCGTGATTGTCTCCGAGAGGTCGCGCACGTCCCCGTCTACCCGCACCCGGGCATACCCCTGCCGCCGCAGGTCCTCGAAGACGGACTGGTACTCCCCTTTCCTGTCCTGCACGATGGGCGCCAGCACCATGATCCGGCTGTTCTCCGGCAGGTTCTGCACGGCGTCCACGATCTGCTGCACCGTCTGCACGGTGATTTCCTTCCCGCATTTGGGGCAATGGGGATGCCCCACCCGCGCAAAGAGCAGCCTTAAATAATCGTATATCTCCGTGACCGTGCCCACCGTGGAACGCGGGTTCTTGCTCGGGCCTTTCTGGTCGATTGAGACGGCCGGGCTGAGACCTTCGATATAGTCCACGTCCGGTTTTTCCATCCGCCCCAGGAACTGGCGGGCGTAGGCGGACAGCGATTCCACGTAGCGGCGCTGGCCCTCGGCGTAAATCGTATCGAACGCCAGCGAGCTTTTTCCGGAACCGGATACCCCGGTGATGACGACGAGCTTGTCGCGCGGGATGACGACATCGATGTTTTTCAGGTTGTGTTCGCGGGCGCCTTTGACGACGATCGAATTTGACGGCATATGGTTTTAAAACTCCTGTTCTAATTCTCATTTTATCACCATTCGCCAAACCATTACAACGCGGACTGCCGCAAAAACAGGCTTAATTCTGTATATTTTTATCGTCCGCGAAGCCGGGCTGGTGGGGCCATGTGGTTGCGGGCCCCGACTTGCCGGGGCGTGGCAATCTCGGAGATCGGTTTATTTCGTCCGCCCCACCAGGAGAGGCAGTGCCATTGTTAACAGACACGGTTGTAAAACCCTGTATCCTTCTGTTATCATGAGACATATTTTTCCCGGAGGGCATCCGTGAATACCTATGACTGCCGCTTGCGCCGCGCCGCCGTAACCGGACTGGGAGCCATCAGTTCGCTGGGGCTTGACGTGCCCTCGATGTGGTCCGCCATGATCGAGGGGAAGTCCGGCATCGATTACATCTCCTCGTTCGATACCAGTAATTTCGAGGTCAAGATAGCCGCGGAGGTCCGCGGCTTCGATATGACCGCCTGGGTCACCCGCAAACAGGCCCAGCGGATGGACCGTTTCACAAGGTTCGCCGTGGCAGCCAGCCTTCAGGCTGTCGAGAACGCCCGGCTGACCATCGATGACCGCAACAGCGAAGGCGCCGGCGTTATCATCGGCAACAGCGTCTGCGGGCTGGTCTCCGTCCTCGAACAGATGGAGGTCCTCGCCAATGAAGGCCCGGACCGCATCAGCCCGATCCTTGCCCCGACCATGAGCGGCGACGCCGCCGGCGTACAGGTCTCCCTGCTGCTGGGCACGCGGGGCATCAACTACTCGCCGTCATCCGCCTGTTCCTCCGCCAGCGACGCCATCGGACAAGGGTTCGACCTCATACAGCGCGGCCTGGCAAAGATAGTTATCGCCGGCGGCACCGAGGCCCCCCTGCTGCCTATCGTCGTCGCCGCCTTTAACCAGATACGGGCGCTGTCGCGGCGTAACGATAACCCCAAAGCAGCCTGCCGCCCCTTCGACGCCGGGCGGGACGGCCTCGTCCTGGGAGAAGGCGCAGGCATCCTGCTCATGGAGGACATGGAAACCGCCCTGGAACGCGGCGCCCCCATACTGGCGGAAGTGGTGGGTTACGGCTGCACGAGCGACGCCTTCCACTTGACCGCGCCGAGCCCGGACGGCATCAGCGCATCACGCGCGCTCAACATGGCGCTGGAACGCGCGGACGTCGCCGCCTCGGACGTGGGCTATATCAACGCCCACGGCACCGCCACCCTCCTCAACGACCGCACCGAGACCAACGTCATCAAGAACGTCTTCGGGGAAGCCGCCTACGGGATTCCGGTCTCCGCCAGCAAGTCGCAGCTCGGGCACCTCATCGGCGCCGCCGGGGGCATCGAGGCGGTGGTCACCGTCCTCGCCCTGCACCACGGCATCCTGCCGCCGACCATCAATCTCACCGACCCCGACCCCGAGTGCGACCTCGACTACGTTCCCAACCACGCCCGGAAATCAGACATCCAGGTGGCCGTCTCCAACTCGTTCGGCTTCGGCGGGCATAACTCCGTGCTGGTCTTCCGGAGACCATAGTGTCATTGCGAACAAAGCGAAGCAATCCGGTTGCTTGTGCTTCATCGGGGACTGAAGGCCTTTCACCAATTGCCCCCGTCTCACCAAGGGTAGCCTCCCGCCGTGTCATTCCCGACCCGATCGGGAATCCATCACCGCCGGCCACGATTCTGTGGCTTCGCAGAAAAACAAATGAATCGGCACAATGGAGCGCCTCTCTTTCGCAAAAGCCTGTCCTGAGCGCAGCCGAAGGAAGAGACCGAGAGATTTGATGAAAAAGGAATCCGTTTCCCCACGTTCCCCGTTTCGTGCTACACTTGCTGTATGGAACACCGGGGCTACGACACCGAAACACCCGCCTTCGACGAACTGCGCCTGCGGCAGTTGACCGTCGATGAAGCCCTGCCCCTCCTCGACCGCTTCCTCCACGACCGTTTTCGCGCCGGTCTCCGGCAGGTCCGCATCATTCACGGAAAAGGCGCCGGCGTCATCCGCGATACCGTCCGCCGGGAGCTGAAACGCCACCCGCTGGTCAAATCCTTCCGCCCCGGCGATTCCCGTGAAGGCGGCCACGGCGTTACTATTGCCTTCTTCACCGAACGTTGAACGGCCTCTCCCCCGTACGTGCGGATGGAAGCGCCTTTCACGATTCAAGCGAATCATTCCTCTCCCTTGACGGGAGAGGCTAGGTGAGGGTGACGCTTCCTCGGCTGCCCTGAATATGATAGATACTGTTTGACTACTCAAAGGCCGTGTCATTG
>CAZPSP010000081.1:0-11764 GCA_964589285.1 uncultured Dehalococcoidaceae bacterium
TACGGCGCCGTCGGGGCGTTTTCCACCGGCATGGGGTCCACCGATATCGGCATGGCGATGGCCACCGGCGATATCTGGATGAAAGTGCCGCCGACGATCAAGTTCGTCTATCACGGCAAGCTCGGCCCGTGGGTCGGCGGCAAGGACCTGATCCTTTTCACCATCGGGGACATCGGCGTGGACGGGGCGCTTTATTCCGCCATGGAGTTCACCGGGGAAGCTATTGATGAGCTGCCCATGGACGGGCGCTTCACCATGGCGAACATGGCTATCGAAGCCGGCGGCAAGGCGGGCCTGTTCCACGTGGACAACAAGACCCAGCTCTACGTGAAGGCGCGGGCGAAGCGGGACTACCTGGTTTACGAACCGGACCCCGACGCTGCATACGCCGACATTAAGGAATACGATATGAGCCGGGTAGAGCCGCAGGTATCGCTGCCTCATTCTCCGGCCAACGCCAAGGCGGTCAGCCAGGTAGGGAATATCGCCATCGATCAGTCCGTCATCGGGAGCTGCACCAACGGGCGCATCGACGACCTGAGGCTGGCGGCCCAGATATTCCGGAAGAACCGGGTTAATCCGAACGTGCGCTGTATCATCATACCTGGTTCGCAGCAGGTCTACCTGGAAGCGCTGGCGGAAGGGCTAATCGAACTGTTCATCCGCGCCGGTGCTGCGGTCAGCACCCCAACATGCGGGCCGTGCCTCGGCGGTTACATGGGCGTCCTGGCGAATGGCGAAAAGGCCATCTCGACAACCAACCGGAATTTCGTCGGGCGGATGGGCCACACCGGGTCCGAGGTCTACCTCGCCAACCCGGCGGTCGCCGCAGCCAGCGCCGTGACCGGGCGCATCACCCACCCGGACGAGGTGATGAAGTAAGGAAAGAGTTCCCTTTCTCGTCTCCTCTCACCTTGAGGGAGAGGATTAAGGTGAGGGGTACATGAGAGAAAAACCACCGCAATCTATTGTCCGGGCTTTACGTAAAAATCAGACGGAAGACGAAAACAGGCTGTGGTATCATCTCAGGGACCGGCGATTGAACGGTACCAAGTTCCGCCGCCAACAACAGATTGGGAAATATGTCGTCGACTTTGTAACCTATGAACATAAACTGGTGATAGAAGTAGATGGCGGTCAACATAACGAAACACCAGAAATCAGTAAGGATAAGGAAAGAACAGCCTGGCTTGAAGAACACGGCTTGAGAGTCCTCAGGTTCTGGAACAACGATGTTTTGAAAGATACCGACCTTGTGCTGACAATCATACTGAATGAAACAAACGGAGACGTACCCTCATCCTAACCTTCTCCCATCAAAGGGAGAAGGGATGAAAGGTGCGGGACAAAATCAAGTTGAAATTGACAATCAGGGAAGTAACTCCCTTTCTCGTCTCCTCTCCCCTTGTGGGAGAGGATTAAGGTGAGGGGTAGTTCCCCTGTCTTCCGATGGAATAGAAGAAGACCGAAACGGCAACCATAGATGGATTGCCTGTACCAGAACCGAATTCTTTTACCGAATATGTGGAAGTATAAAGGAGAAACAACGATGATACTTAAAGGAAAAGTATTCAAATACGGCGCCAACGTGGATACGGACGCAATTATCCCGGCCCGCTACCTTAACGTCTCGGACCCGGACCAGCTCGCCGCCCACTGCATGGAGGACATTGATCTGGACTTCGTGAAGAAGGCGCAGCCCGGCGATATCATCGTCGCGGACACCAACTTCGGCTGCGGCTCCTCCCGTGAGCACGCGCCTATCGCCATCAAGGCGTCCGGTATCTCCTGCGTTATCGCCAAGACGTTCGCGCGGATCTTCTTCAGGAACGCCATCAATATCGGGCTGCCGCTCCTGGAGTGCCCGGAAGCCGTTGACAACACGGATACCGGCGATGCACTGGAAGTAGACCTGGAAAAAGGTGAGATAAAGAACGTAACGAAGGGCACGTCCTTCATCGCCGCGCCGTACCCGGCCTTCATGAGCGAGCTTATCAACGCCGGCGGCCTCGTGGAATATACGAAGATGAGGCTGGCGGAAACAAAATAAAACACCTTTGACTTTTAACTTATCAAAGAAAGGAACGGAAATGAAATTCAACCTGGTAACCTTGCCCGGCGACGGCGTGGGGCCGGAAGTCATGAACGCTACTATCGACGTGCTCAAGGCCGTCGGCTCAAAATATGGTCACGAATTTGCCATGACCGAGCGGAACATCGGCGGCATCGCCATCGATAAGGAAGGCGTCGCCATCTCCGACGAGACCCTGAAGCTCTGCAAGAAGTCGGACGCCGTCCTGCTCGGGGCGGTCGGCGGTCCCAAGTGGGACAATCCGCTGGCAAATGTCCGGCCGGAAGACGGCCTGCTGCTGCTGCGCAAGGCCCTCGGCCTTTTCGCCAACCTCAGGCCGGTCAAGGTCTATCCGTTCCTGGTCAATTCTACCAATCTCAAGCCGGAAGTGATCGACGGCGTCGATTTCATCTTCGTCCGGGAACTCACCGGCGGCCTGTACTTCGGGAAACCCAAAAAGCGATGGACGACCCCGAAGGGGCGCAAGGCCGTCGACTCCATGGTCTACGCTGACTACGAGGTCGATCGCATCGTCCGCGTCGGGTTCGAACTGGCGAAGCAGCGCAAGAAGAAGCTCATCTCGGTGGACAAGGCCAATGTCCTGGAATCATCCCGCCTCTGGCGAACCGTGGCTGAGGAAGTCAAGAAGGACTACCCGGACGTCGAGCTGGAGCATATGCTGGTGGATGCCTGCTCCATGCGCATCATCCAGAACCCGAAATACCTGGACGTGCTGGTGACCGAGAACACCTTCGGGGACATCCTCACCGATGAATCATCCATGCTGGCCGGCTCCATGGGTATGCTGCCTTCCGCCAGCCTGGCCGGCGTCCCGCAGTCCGGCAAGAAGATATTCGGTCTGTACGAGCCGATCCACGGCAGCGCCCCGCGGCGGGCCGGCTTGAACATGGCCAACCCCATCGCCACCACGATGAGCGCTGCCATGATGCTGCGGTACTCGCTCGGCCTGGAAAAAGAGGCCGATGCCGTCGAGAAAGCCGTGGATAATGCCCTCGAAGACGGAAACCGCACCTATGATATAATGAGCGAAGGGAAGACCAAACTGGGCACGCGTGAAATGGGCGAAGCGATTGCGAAAAAGATAAGCAACAGATAAAGGATTCCCCTCTCCCTCGATGGGAGAGGGGAGGGTGAGGGTGATCTCTCCCGCTCCTTAATCAAGTTCAAAACGTGCCGTATGTACTACGGGAATCAATGTGAGAGTGATGATGTGAGGTGACATGAGTTGAAGAAGGTAGAACTCTACGATACCACACTGAGGGACGGAGCGCAGTCCGAGGGGATTTCCTTCTCGGTGGTGGACAAATTGCATGTCGCGAAGAAACTCGATGACCTCGGCTTGCACTACATCGAAGGCGGCTGGCCCGGGTCCAATCCCAAGGACGCCGAGTTCTACCAGCGTGCCAGAGACCTCAAGCTGAAGAACGCGCAGATCGTGGCGTTCGGCAGCACCCGCCGCGCCAACATCAAGGCCGAGGACGATAACAACCTCGTCATGCTGGTGGACGCCGGGGTCAAATACACCTGCCTCGTTGCCAAGAGTTCCGACCTTCATGTCAGCCGGGTCCTCCGCACCACCAGGGAAGAAAACCTGGCGATGATCGCCGATTCGATTCGCTACCTGAAGGCGAAGGGCATCGACGTGTTCTTCGATGCCGAGCATTTCTTCGACGGTTACAAATCCGATGCCGGCTATGCCCTCAAGACCCTCGAGGTCGCCGCAGAAGCCGGCGCTATCTGCCTGGTGTTATGCGATACCAACGGCGGCATGCTTCCGGATGAGATAACTGAAATGACGAAGGCCGCGCTGAAAATCGGAGCGCCGCTCGGCATCCACTGCCACAACGACGCAGGCCTGGCGCTGGCGAACACGCTGGCAGCCGTCAAGGCAGGGGCCGTCCATGTGCAGGGTACCATCAACGGGTACGGCGAGCGTACCGGCAATACCGACCTCTGTGCCGTTATACCCTCGCTCAAACTGAAGATGGGCATCGACTGCGTCACCGACGAGCAGTTGGCGTTACTCTCTGAAGTTTCCCATTCCATCAGCGAGATTGCCAACCTCGTGCCGGACCCCTATGCGCCGTATGTGGGGACCAGCGCGTTTAGTCACAAAGCCGGCTACCACATGGACGGAATCATGAAATGGCCGGGTGCTTATCAGCACATCGAACCGGAAAAGGTCGGGAACCAGTTGCGGACCGTCGTCTCGGACCAGTCCGGCAAACGGAACATCGTCTACAAGGCGAAAGAACTCGGCATAGACCTCTCCCAGGACACCAAGGCCACCCAGGACCTGCTTAAGCACATCAAGGACCTGGAAAGCCGGGGGTTCCAGTACGACAATGCCGAAGCCTCCTTCGAGTTGCTGCTCAACCGCGCCCAGCCGGGGTACGAAAAACCCTTCGAACTGGTAGACTTCATGGTGGTGGTGGAGAGCCGCCGGAGACCTTCCACGCGAAAGCTGGACGGGATGCTCTCCGAAGCCATGGTTAAAGTGAAGATTAACGGCGAAATATACCATACCGCCGCGGAAGGCGACGGCCCGGTGAACGCCCTGGACCGCGCCCTGAGGAAATCCTTGGTGCAGTACTATCCGAGCGTCGAACAGGTTAAGCTGGTGGACTACAAGGTGCGTATCCTGGAAGAAAGCACCGGCACCGAGTCCCAGGTGAGGGTGCTCATCGAGTCATCGGACGGGAACAATGAGTGGCGGACGGTCGGCGGTTCCACCAACATAATCGAGGCAAGCTGGCTCGCCCTTGCGGACAGCCTGGAGTACTGGCTGTTCAAATACGGAAAATGATTGCTGTAGTGAGGCTCCTGCTTCACGGCAGCAGCCTGTTCGACATTTTGCCGGCCTGAGCAGTGCAGGCGTCCCGCCCCTGGATAGCACCTTACTCCATTACTGGGATTTTAATTCTGAGTTCAGAGGAAAATGCTGTAGGGCGGCTCCCGCATCGCGGCAGCCGCCGCGCAATTTTGAGTTATCAGTTCTGAGTCAAGATTCTGTAACCCCTCCCCTATGTTGTATAATAGGGTTAAAGCTAAATACACATCTCCGGAGGACGTACCATGGGTGAAATAAAGACTGCCGCTCAGATCGCTGCTGAAAAACTGGCGGCCATCGGCGAACCGACGCAGGAAGAGCGTCTCAAGTGGAAGTACGGCCCCGAGGGAGAAAAACTCGCCGCGCGGTACCTGAAGGAAGACGTCAACCTGGTTAAAGAGATACAGGCCCTGGATGAAAAGGCAAGGGACGTCGTCATCGCCGCGGTCAGCGAAATCCTCCTCCGCAATATTTTACTGCCCCGCAATGAGACCATCCGCAAGACCACCAAAAAGGCCATGGACGGCATCAAGAGCCTGAAGAAGGACAAGGTCGCGGTGGAAAACGTCTTCAGCCGGATGCGTCACGTTCTCGACCACTACACGGACGAGGGCGAAAAGCAGAAAAAACAGGCGTATGACATGCTTAAGCAGGAGTTCGAGCAGCGTTTCATGCAGGCAATACGGCAGCAGACCGGGGTCAGCAATAACACCCGGATGAAAATAGACGTGGAAAAACAGCCCCAGTTCCAGGAAGAATGGCAACGCGTCCAGGCGCAGATGGAAGCCCAATACCTCAACCTCCTGGACGACTATAAACAGGAGCTGGCGGAGATCAAGTAAAGCTATGGGAATGGACAAGGACCATGAACGCATCATGGAGGCCGCCAGCCGGACGGAAGTCCTCCGGCACCCGCGGCAGCACCTCGATACGTTCGGGATTACCAATATTTACTACTACCTCGTGTCGGAACCGGTCTACTCGGAGATTACCGGTGACGATACGCCCGAGACGGTCATCCGCGAAGGCCGGGTCATCGCGGAACGGCCCAAGATCGTCACGCCTTACTATCTGAGCCACCTCGAAGGCTTCAGCCCGGATGCCCGCCGCTACTTTGATATGCTCATGGGAGTCCATGGGCCCCAGATGCCCGGCCTGTTCTATTCCTACAAGAACGAACCCAAGAACCTGAACATCGTCTCGGACCCCTGGGCGGCCGTTGTCGACCGGCTCAACAAAGAGCTGGATGAAAAAAGCGATCCGCTCGTGTCCATTATCCGCGGCCAGGACGAACTCTGGGACATTTCACTGCTCAAGTTCATTTATGAGATGACCGCCCGTTCTCTGCCGGACAACGTTGCTCAGCTTAAGTCCCGCGGCCTGCTCAATGCCGGCGGTACTGGCCTGCCGATGGGCGCCCAGCAGAAAATAGAAGAGATGTTCAAACAGGTGGAAGACGGCGATCTCCGTACCTGGGAACTGGAGCGGGAACTGAACCGCTGGGGCGTCTTCGAGGAATACCAGGACCGCTTCTACGCCCTGGTGCGCGGCATGAAAAAGAGACAATGATTGAAGATACCATCGTCGTCCGTCCCCCGAGTGAAGCCCGGAGCTTTCTCCTGCCGGTGACGGTCGGATGCTCTCACAACAAGTGTACCTTTTGCGGTACTTTTTATCCTTTCACGTTCCGCACCATCGATATAGCCGAGATCAAGGCGTACATCGATGCCGTCGCCCGCAACTACAGCCGCAGCGTCCGGCGCGTCTTCCTGGAAAACGGGGACGCCCTCGCCGCGCCGTACCCGGTGCTTAAAGAAGTACTCCTTTATCTCAAAGAGAAGTTCCCGGCCATCGAGCGGGTGGGGACGTATGCGTCTCCCGCCTCGGTGCTTAACAAGACGGATGAGGAATTGAAAGACCTCCGGGCGTCCGGCCTGACCATCGCCTATCTCGGAGTGGAGACCGGCGACCCGGAAATTCTCAAGCAGGTCAGGAAGGGCGCCACCTACGAGCAGATTGTTGAGGCCGGTCGACGGCTGAAAAGGGCTGGCATCGTCACCTCGGTAACGGTCATCCTCGGTCTCGGCGGCGCGGAACAGAGCGAACGCCATGCCGTCAATACCGGGAAAATCCTCACGGACATCGATCCCGATTACGCCGGCGCGCTGACTCTGATGCTCGTTCCCGGGACTCCTTTACATAAGGATTGGCAGGAAGGTCGGTTCAAGCTCATCAGCCCGATGCAGTCCCTCGTGGAACTCAAGCTCATCATCGAGAACTCGGATTTCACGGACTGCTTCTTCACGGCCAACCATGCGTCCAACTACCTGCCCATCCGGGCGCGGCTGCCGCAGCAGAAGGCAGAACTCGTCCGGCATATTCAGGAGGTCATCGACAGTGACGATCCCTCGATGCTGAAACCCGAGTATTTCAGAGCAATGTAGCCAAGGAGGCAGGCGCTCATGGATATAACCGTCGTCGAAGCCAGAGACCTTTCCGAGGCCTGGTTCCTTTGCCTGGGCAGGGCGCTGGAGATCGGCCGTGACTACAACATCGAGCGCGGCAGTTATGCCGGCCAGAGACGTAAGGAACTGCCCCTTACCGTTATCAAGATCGCCTATCCCGGCACGCGTCCGCTGATACCGGATGTTCCCCAGGGCGTGCCCGCCCCGAGCACGATGGAATACGTGGAGAATTATTTGCCGTACCTCATGACGGGGCACCGCAAGGAAGGCGAGCAGTACACCTACGGCCAGTACCTGGAACCGCAGATCGCGGAGGTCATCCGCATGTACAAAGAGGACGGCTTCAATACCAATCAGGCATTCATGGCGGTGGGGGACGAACGGTCTATCTACCTGCCGGACCCTCCCTGCCTCCGCATGATAGATACGCGCGTCATGGACAAAAAACTGCACTTTGTGTGTTATTTCCGCTCATGGGACCTCTGGGCGGGGTTCCCGTCCAACCTGGCTGCCATCCAGCTCCTCAAGGAGTATATGGCCAGCGAGATAGGCGTGGAAGACGGAGACCTGCTGGCGATGAGTAAAGGCCTGCACCTCTACGAGTATTCCTGGGACCTGGCGAGGGCCGTCCTGCGGACAATGTAACAAGAAAAGAGACTCAATTATGGACCAAATAGAAACACTTGCCGGCATGCTGGCGGAAGCCAAAAAAGTGGTCATCTTCACCGGGGCCGGCTTCAGCACGGAGTCCGGTGTGCCGGATTTCCGCAGTCCCGGCGGCGTCTGGGACGTTTTTGATCCCTCGGAACTGAACCTCCAGAACTTCCTGGGGAGCGAACGCATCCGCCGGGAATACTGGCGAATGCACAAGATGATGTGGGAGACCATCCGGGAGGCCAAACCCAACGCCGGGCACCATGCCGTTGCGGAACTGGACAGGCTGGGCAAGCTGGACGTGGTCGTTACCCAGAACACGGACGGCCTTCACCAGGCGGCGGGCGTGCCGGATGACAAAGTATTGGAAATCCATGGTACCATGAAATGGGTGGACTGCCTGGAGTGCGGCAAACGTTACCCGCGGGCACAGGTCCATGACAAGATGCTGGCGGGGGAACTCATCCCGCTCTGCGATTCCTGCAAGGGGCTGCTCAAACCGGCGACCGTCGCCTTTGGGCAGGCGATGCCGGAGTATGAAACGCGGATGGCGGAAGAACGTTCGGAGCAGTGTGATGTGCTGCTTGCCGCTGGTTCATCTTTGGTGGTCTATCCGGCGGCGCAGATGCCGGTCATGGCTAAGCGGAACGGCGCCAAACTGGTCATCCTTAACCTGACCGAGACACCGCACGACCGGTATGCGGACATTGTTATCAGGGAAAAAACAGGTGAAACACTATCCCGGGTTATGGACCGGGTTAAAGAATTACTGGCGTAAAGCCCTTTTTCTGGTCATTGCCATCAGCCTCCTGGTACCGGCTGTGTCCGCTTGTTCGAGGGGGTCTGATATAGACCGCAAGCTTCGGGACATCGCCGGAGACCAACGTTTCAGCCTGCTCTCCTTCGAGGTCAACGCCGCGGTCCGAATAATCAAAGACGCTTTTTCCTCGGACAATACCTCGGCGTCCCAGGCGGATATCGTCAAGGACTACTTTGCCGGCAATCGCCAGGACGAAGAGACCCGCGAGCAGGTGGAGAAGATCATCGAAGCACAGGTCCGCGAAGCGTACCGCGACCTCGGCATCTACAACCCGCTGGATGACCGGCTTAAGATAAAACTGACGTTCCCTCCCGTGAACATCTACCTCGATAGGCCCCCTCGCCTCCTCGTGGTATCTCCGCGCGATGACATCTCCCGTTATCGTGAGGTAATGCTGCTGCCGGATATCTCCCTGGAAGACATGGAGGAAATCGAAGCCGAGGTGGAAGCCCTGGGATACTCGGCCTGTGTGGTGGGACTCGGGGGAGTTGCCACCTACCCGAGCTACGTCATGGCGACCGGCGGTATCCGCTTCACCCTGGATGTCGCCGCGGAAGAATGGCTGCACCAGTACCTGGCCTTCACGCCGCTGGGATTCAACTACGTCCTCGATATCCTCAAGATAAGGCCGGACTACGAGATAGCCAAGATGAACGAGACGGTGGCCGGCATCGTCGCTAAAGAGGTCGGTGGCGCTGTCTACGACCGCTACTACCGGGAAGAACAGGCTTTAGCAGCTACGCCGGAACCCCCGCCGGCAAATACGTTCGATTTTAACGCCGCCATGCGGAAGATCCGCCTTCACGTCGATGAATTGCTGGCCGTCGGTGAGATCGACCGGGCGGAAGAGTACATGAACGAGCAGCGTCAGTACCTCCAGGACAACGGCTACTACATCCGCAAGCTCAACCAGGCTTACTTCGCTTTCCACGGCACCTATGCCGGGGGCCCGGCTTCGGTCGATCCCATCGGGACGGAGATGAAAGAACTGCGGGCATCGAGCGTCAGCTTGGCGGACTTTCTGGATACCGCCGCGGGCCTGACCAGCCGGGAAGAATTGCAGGAATTGCTGCCCTGACCCTGCGGACCGCCCATCTGCCTATATTCACACTATATTTATATTCCTCGCCGGCGCTTTTATCGCCCTGTTATCGCTATCACCCGATAATTGAAGCGACTCTTATAATCGAGGGGAGCTTCTATTGGACCTTTTCGATAAACTGGCGGCGGAGAACGAGAAACAGTATCTCGTAGAGAAGTTATGGGAGCGTATCAAGCCGGAAGAGAACGGGGACAAGCTCATCTCCGGTATCATGAAGCTGGCGGAGTCCACCCTCGGTGTCGCCGCGTCCTCGGTGCTGCTGCTCGATGACGATAACCAGAGATTGTATTTCCGTTATTCCAACGGCGCCGCCGGCCCGATGCTGCGGCGGCTCCATATCAGCCGCCAGTCCGGCATCGCCGGGTGGATCGTCCGCAACCGGAAGCCGCTTATCGTCAATGACCCGGAGAAGAACGAGAGCTTCTACAAGCATATCGATACCCTTACCGGGTTCAAGACGGTATCCATTATCGGCGCTCCCATCATCATCGATGAGTCCGTCGCCGGGGTCATTGAAGCCCTCAACAAGAATGACGGCAAGTGCTTCAAGCGGGAAGACCTCAAGGCGCTGGTGGACATTGCCGGCACTGTGGCCAGGGCGCTGGAATCGACCAGGTTGAATGAAGAGCTGGCCGAGTCTTACAAGGGGACCATCCAGGGTATCATCAACCTGGCGGACAGCCGCGATATTACCGGGGACGGCCATTCTCAACGGGTAACCGGTCTCGTGATGAAGGCCGCCCATGAACTGGGACTCACCGCCCGGGCGCAACGGGACATCGAATACGCCGCCCTCCTGCATGATGTCGGCAAGCTTGGCGTTCCGGAGCGCATCATCAACAAGGCGGAAGACCTCACCCGGGAGGAATGGATACGTATCCGCAAACACCCCATCACGGGTTACATGATGCTGCGGGAGATACCGCTGCTCAAGGAGGCCAGCCGGCTCGTCCTGCACCACCATGAGCGTTACGACGGCCGAGGCTACCCGGAAGGGCTGAAAGGCGAGGAAATACCGTTCGGCTCACGGCTCATCGCCGCCGCGGACGCCTACGATTACATGACCACCGGCCATGCCCACCGTGAGGCCATGAGCAGCACCCGAGCCTATGCGGAACTCACCCGCAACTGCCGGGAACAGTTCTGCCCCGTGGCCGTCAAAGCCCTGGGGATGGGGATGAATTCGTTGTAGTGTCTTGTTAAAGGACCTGGATTAATAATTCAACTGAGACCGTAAAGCGGACTGAGTGAAACGAAATCTGCTGGAATTATTCTCACAATCCCGGAACAACTATCCCCGCCATGCACCAGCTTTTGACCTTTGAGTTGTGGTTTTTAGTTCTCAACTCTGGGTTGTGACTTCCCTCTCACATCTCCCCCTCCGCCGCAAAGCTGTAGTACCTGTTGTCCCCGATGATGATGTGGTCCAGCACGTTCAACTGTAACAACCGGCACGCCTGCGCCAGTTGCTTCGTGAGGTTGCGGTCGGCGGCGCTTGGTTCGGGGTTGCCGGACGGATGGTTGTGCACCAGGACGAGGGAAACGGCGTTATATCGGAACGCGCCTTCGATGACCGTGCGCAGGGAAACACTGCTGCTGTTGACCGTTCCTTCCGGCAGTTCCAGGGTCTCCAGGACCTGGTTACGGGAAGAAAGGTAGAGGACCTTGAAGACCTCGCGCCTGAGGCCACGCATGGAGTGGTAGAGGTAATTGAAGACTTCCTTCGAAGAATTGCAGAAGGGCTGCTCCAGCATTTTGGCCTTGAGAAATTCACGGGCTACTTCCTGGACGAGCTTTATCC
>CAZPSP010000082.1:0-11625 GCA_964589285.1 uncultured Dehalococcoidaceae bacterium
CACCACCACCCTCTCCTACACTCTTTCCCTACACGACGCTCTTCCGATCTATTCTGCGGCTGACCGAGGTCGGTGCTCATGAGGCAGTGTTCCGCTCCGAGGGTCTTGATGGTTTTCACGATTCCGGCCGGGTCGTGGCAGAATTCGTTCGGCAGCATCCCGACGAGGGTGAACTCGGCAATCGCGCCCAAGCTTGTTAATTGCTTCAGTTCGTCAACGGTAAAGGGATTCTCTGAAAACTCTCTATCAGTTGGGTGGGTAATGACGATCTTCTTTATCTGTTTCCTGACCGCTGCTTCAACGAGCGCAAACGTTTCGCGTGGAGAAATATGCCCGCTGGCCAGCACCATGTTATGACGCTGGACAATATCAAGTATCGGTCCCATTTCCGGGACCAGGTTGCCCTCGCCGTCGATCAGCGAAATGCCTTCGCCCTGCAGCGGAAGCCCCAGCGCTCTCATCATATTGATCGAGTTAACCGAGGAGAAAGTGGGCATCCAGACCACTTTGGCGCCCATCATCGCGGAGGTTTGCACGGCATGATAGTTGAGGCCGCCTACCTCGAAATCGAGGCACACGCCGCCAAAAGTCTTAAAATCGGGCACTATCTTGTTCACGAGAATCGCCACGGCCGCGGCGGTATAGGAATGGCTTTTGAGGACTATCGCCTTCATGCCGGCCTTTTTCGCCTGTTCGGCTGCCTCGATAGCATCCAGACGGCAAAGGCCTCCCGGACCGGGATGCATGTGCATGTCTATTGAATCTCTCAACAGCGGGTCGATATCGATAAAATCCATACTGCTCTCCTTTGATAAAGATACTCAGGATTACTTGCCCATCAGGCATGTGATGATTTCTTCAATAGCCTTTTCCGCCTTGGCCCGGACCTGTTCCGGCGGAATCCCGGCAATGGGGTGGGGCACGACCAGGAGGTGCAGAGTCGGCATGCCCTTGGCCGCGGCGATCGTTTTCGCCAGGGCATTGAAAGAATCACTGCAGATCGTGACGGTCGGTTTCCCTCTTTTTTCAAGCTCGATTGAGTCGTGGATACTCCACGTTGTACATGACCCTCAATCGCAGATGCCGTTCAGCACGACATCGCACCGGGTTGCGAGCCTGTCTATATCGCCCGCGTTCAGGGGAGCGCCGGTATCGTTATTGCCTTTTTTAACATGAACGGTCTCCGCAAACTGAAATTTTTCGTTCAGGAGTTCTTTCACGCGCTCCAGGAAGATATCGTAGTTCGGTTTTCCATTATCGATCAACCCGATAGTTTTCCCATCCAGTTCGCCAATCCCGCTCGATGCTTCGATACTGCTTTGCTCGACCTTGCCGGTAGGGTCGAAAACCTCGATGTATTGTACTGACATTCTTCCCGCCTTTTTCTTCCGGAACTGGTTATCCGTTTATTATACACTTACCGCAGCGATAGATGTTTTCGGCTGTCGTTTCAGGATTCAGCCTCCTGCAGGACGGAACGCAGGTTGTCTAGGGCATGTTTCGATTAAGAAGATGACCCTTGACATTCCTTGAAAGCATGGTATATGATTGGGTATCTAAAAATCAAGTACGTATACGTATCTTGATACGAACTAATTTACTCGAAAAAACCTGGCCCGGACAAGCATTGGCAGATTCGAAAAAGGAGACTGAAAATGGCTCTAGAGTATACCAGGTCGGAGGCAAAAAGCTGGGCAAAGCAAAACTTCAAAGGGCTCGAAGTGGTTATCTTTCCCTCGTTCACTCCGGACCTGCAGGAACTGGATGAAGAAGGTATCCGGTGGGATGTCAACCACATTATCCAGAACGGGTTTATCTCCGCCATGTGCGCGGTGGAATCCTGCGGCCTGACCTTCGAAGAGCGCAAGAAGTTCGTGGAGATAGTCTGCCAGGAAGCTAAAGGGAAAATTCACACTTCTTTGACCGTACTGCAGGATACCGTTGAAGAAGACATAGAAATGCTGAAACATGCTGAAAAAGCAGGATGCACCTTTGCCACTGTCGGCCATCCCATCCAGTATTACCCCCGGTCGGTGGAAGACATTTACGGTGAATACAAGTACGTCTGCGATTCCACCAATCTCGGGATCATCTTTTACCCTGGCCGGCTTCATGTCCACAAGATGCACCCGAGCTATTTCCCCCCGGAAGCGCTTAACAGGATCGCTGATATACCCAACGTGGTGGGTATGAAAGTAGGCGGCGGCAGCAACCTGGCTATCTCCATCATGGCTTTCAGGCTCGCGGGAGACAGGATACTGGTCAACGATCCCATGCCGGACAGATGGTTCATGACGGTCCCGGTATACGGACAGCAATGGAGCGGCGCCGGGCCATTCTATACGATGCAGACCCCGGAGAACCCCCGCATGGTGAACCTGTTCAACCTGCTGACGGAAGGCGAAATTGACAAAGCCCTGGACATGTATTGGGAAGGGCAGAAGGGAAGGCCGGGCGGCGGCGGCGGCAACATGGACTCTTATTTCCATTCCGGTATCGTGACCGCTCTCAGTGATAAGTATGCCCACTGGCTGGTCGGCGGTAACGGCGGCTCTGTGAGACAGCCCACCGGGAGACTATACGATTATCAGAAAGAAGCGATGAGGGCGGCAGTCAGAGCGATGGGGGTGACCCCGCGCGAACCTGAAGAGGAATTCTATGTCGGCAGGGTGAATTACGCTAAAGGAGCCAGGCTGAAGCGTTGGGACGCCTGAATATCCTGAGCTTGAAATACAGCAGGATTTTTCATGTCAGAAGAGGAGGAGAATAAGAAGTGAAAAGGCTATTTTTTCTCTTGGCTATCCTACTTGCAGCTGTTCTGGTATTGGCCGGCTGCGGCAGTTCCGGAACAGAAACCACTACCGCCACAACAACCACGACAAGTACATCCACCTCTACGCCAGCTCAAACGACTACCACGTCCTCTCCGGCTCAGACAACGACAACTACTCAGAGCCCAACTCCAACCGCCACTAATGACAAATATGGCGGCACGCTGAAGCTCATCCTGTGGGCCAGCCCGTCCGGGACGGGCGGTCTGCCCTGGGAGCTGTTCGGGAATGATCTCATTTCCTCTCACCAGGTCATCGAACCTCTTCTGCATGTTGACGGTAACAGTACTATTGTTCCGTGTCTGGCGGAAAGTTATTCCGTTGCCGACGACCTGCTTTCCATAACGTTCAAACTCAGAAAAGGCGTCAAATTCCATGACGGGACCGGTTTCAATGCCGAGGCGGCCAAATGGAACCTGGACCATACCATTGCCAAGATGTCTCAACCCAGCTGGAAATCGGTCGATGTCATCGATGATTACACGATCCGTCTCAATCTGAACTACTGGACAAACACCATCGTGACGGGCATGGACAGCGCTTCTTCATGGATGGTCTCGCCCTCAGCTTACGAGAAAAATGGCGAGGACTGGATGAGGAACAATCCGGTGGGTACCGGGCCGTTCAAGTTCCTCAGCTTCGAGCGCGATGTCAGTTACAAGGCCGTGAGAAACCCCGATTACTGGATGGAAGGCAAGCCTTACCTGGATGAGATCGATATCCTGTACATAGGCGACCCGATGACCCAGAAAGCTGCCCTGCAGTCCGGAGAAGCTGATATTCTTCAGATCGAGCCGGCCAAGATGGCCTACGATCTCAAGAACCTCGGATTTAACATAGATGTCAACGTCACTTCAACGTTTTTACTGCTGCCGGACACTGTTCACGAGACTTCTCCGTTTGCCGATAAAAAAGTGCGCCAGGCTGTGGAATATGCCCTTGATCGTGAAGCCATCGCCAAGGCATTCAGCTACGGGTTCTGGTCCGCAGCGTACCAGATCGCGTCGCCATCAGCCAGCGGTGTGTACGACCCTGGCTTTGTGCCTGCCAGGACGCATGATGTAGATAAGGCCAAACAGCTTCTGGCGGAAGCGGGGTTCCCGAATGGCTTCACCGCAACGCTTTCCGTCATACCGGTCGGCATAGACAGGAACATCGCCGTTGCCATACAGAATAACCTCGCCGATGCGGGCATTACCATCGATATCAATATCCCTGCCGCGATACCCAAGTGGCTGGAAGATTCCAATACGCTTGAGAATGTCCTTCTCATGCAGCCCGTCTTTGGCGGTTCAAACTGGAACAGCGCTTTAGCTATGGCGTTCCGCCCCGGAATGACGATGATGAATTCCGTTTGGCTGAGGACTCCGGAATTCATCGAGCTCTACAACGCCTCACAGAATGCGCCTACCATGGATGCGGACCTCATTAAGGCTGTTCTCGACTACATGTATGAAGAAGCCCTGGTCATTCCCGTTATGAACGGTGGTACCGGATTTGCTTCTCAACCTTACGTGATGGATGCGGGATTTAATAACAGGGGAGCCGGGTGGGTGCCCGAGGATGCATGGATAAAAAAATAAACACCCGCGACATTGAGGGAAGCACCGTTTCACACAACTTCACCTTTTAAGGAGTAACTTGATGGAATTCACGAAATCAGAAGCCAAGCAGTGGGCAAAGGAACACTATCACGGGTTATGCAGTACCATCAGCCCGTCTTTTACACCGGACTTGAAGGAACTGGACGAAGAAGGCATCAGGCACGACGTCCGGCATAACATCAGCAAAGGCGCTTTCAGCGTTTTCTGCCAGCAGGAAATTTGCGACATGACGTTCGAAGAACGCAAGCGGTTCGTCCAGATCGCCTGTGAAGAAGCCAAGGGTAAAGCTCTTGTTTCCATGTATTCCGGCGATAACACCGTCGACGAGGACATAGAACTGCTCCATCACTTCGAGAAAGTTGGTGGTACTCACGTGCTTCTCGGATGGCCCCTGATGTTCCGTCCCAATAATGAGGACGAGATATATCGGGTAACCAAGAAGATCTGCGATTCAACAAACCTGCTGATAGACCTCTGGCCCAAGCAGTTTTTTGATTTCGGCCGGTTCCATCCGAGCCAGTTCAACCCCGCCCTCGTTGAAAAGATAACGGACATTCCGAATGTCGTCGCCACGAAAGCCTATCTGGAAGACGGGTTCGGTAAATGGGCGGAACTAGCCCACCGGATAGGTGACAAGATACTCTATCAATCCGCTGAACCTGCCGAGTGGCCGATAACCGTTGGTAAATACAAGCAGCAGTACGCCGGACCGGCGGACTACGTGATCTATGACGCGCCCGAGGAAAAAAATACCAGAATCAAAAGAATGTTCGAAGAATTCCGGACCGGCGACTATCTCAAAGCCATGGAACTCTATTGGGAGCTTTACCCGATAACGATCGAAGCTCGCGGAGTGGCCTTCCGGTCCGCCATGCTGGGCATGAAATATATGCAGTGGCTGTGCGGCGGCAACGGAGGTATCTTCAGGAAGCCGTCAATGACCTTGGCCCAGGGGATGAAAAACGCCATGCGGGCCGGCGTGAAGGCCGCGGGTATAAACCCGCCGGAAGAGGAAGAGGAATTCTATGTCGGTAAAGTTAACTACGCCAAAGGCTTACGGATCAAGATTTAAATAAAGGCTGTCCAGCAAAAAGGAGAGAACACGAAATGAAAAAATCGCTCATGGTGTTGTTGGTCGTCCTTCTCAGTGTTTCGTTCCTGGTTGGATGCGGAGGAAGTACTCCGACCGCGACCACGACTAGCACGACGATGTCGACAACACAGACCACAGCAACCTCATCGACGACGACAAGTGCTACCGGGACTGCCACGACTACGGCTACCACCACAACATCGGCTACTTCACCGGATGCTGATAAATACGGCGGGACCCTGAAAATCATGCTTATCGCCGGTCCCCAGACTCCCGGTGGCGTACCATCGGAGATCTTTGGGCCCGATGCGACTTCCGCCCAGTTTTGCATGGAACCTCTCCTCCGCGGTGACCAGAGCGGAAACGCAATACCCTGGCTGGCGGAATCTTACAAGCTGGCGGACGACAGATTGTCGATCACTTTTACCTTGAGAAAAGGCATCAAGTTCCACGATGGGTCGGAACTGAATGCCGAGGTGGCCAAGTGGAACCTGGATAACTACATCGCCAGTCCCACCAATCAATACTGGGCTTCCTCTGAAGTCATCGATGCCTACACCGTCAAGGTTAACTTCCGCATGTGGGTAAACACCATCATCAGTTCTTTCACCGGCAATGCCGCCTGGATGGTTTCTAAAGATGCCTTCGATAAGAACGGTATTGATTGGGCCAGGAACAATCCGGTCGGGACCGGCCCCTTCATGTTCAAGAGTTTTCAAAGGGATGAAAGCTATAAATTCGTCAAGAACCCGAACTACTGGATGGAAGGCAAACCCTATCTGGACGCCGTTGAAGTCCTTTTTGTTGCGGACTCCATGACACAAAAGGCCGCCATGCAGTCCGGAGAAGCCCATATGCTGCAAACAGAGGCCGGAAAGCTGGCAAAAGACCTGCAAACGGTGGGTTTCCAGACGATATTCAAGCTGGTGACCGTCTACAGCCTGATGCCTGATACGGCTCATCCTGATTCTCCTTTTGCGAATCAAGCAGTCCGTGAAGCTGTTGAATATGCTATCAACCGAGAGGCGATAGCCAATGCCTTCAGCTACGGTTTCTGGGAAGCTCAGTACCAGATACCTTACCCGGACAGCCCGGCGTTTAATCCCAACTTCAATGCCAGAAAGTATGACCCTGAAAAGGCCAAAGAACTGCTGGCTGAGGCAGGATACCCGGATGGGTTCAGCACAACGATCCTGAACAACCCCTCTATCATCGATCGTAATATCGCCGTGGCTCTGCAAAGCAATCTTGATGCGGTAGGAATAACGGCGGAACTGTCTTATCCGGCTAATATGGGCAAGTTTATCGGAGACACCAATTCGCTGACAAACATCCTCGTCATGCAGCCTGTGATGGGGGCTGCCAACTATAACTCCACCTGGATGTTCTTCCTCGGCCAGAATGCTATGTGGAACAAGAACTGGCTTCCGTCTCCGGAATTTGTCGCGCTTAAAGATGCCAGTAATACCGCTCCCGTCGCAGACCCCGACCTGATTCGGGCTGCTACCGACCAGTTATCGAAAGAAGCCTCGGTGATCCCGTTCATGCTCGCTGGATTAGGCTGGATAATGCAGTCCGCTGTCATGGATACTGGCTTTGACCAATCGCCTTCTACTGACGCTATCAGGTCTGAGCAGATCTGGCTAACGAAGAAATAACCATTCGCGCAGGTTAACAATGCATTCCGGGAGGGAGGAAGGTTCATACCTTCCTCCCTGAACCCCTGATTGGACAGGCAAAGATTGCGGGAAAGAAGTCTCACTGGTCTATTGGAACAAGTAAGCTGCCTCTTCCCGAGAGAGCTGACTAAATATGGAACAAAACGGAATACTCAGCCCTTACCGGGTTCTCGACCTTACCGATGAAAAAGGGTTTCTCTGCGGAAAAATACTCGCCGATCTTGGGGCCGATGTCATCAAGATCGAAAAACCGGGAGGGGACAAATCCAGGCTGAACGGACCTTTTTATCATAACGAAACAGAACCCGAAAAGAGCCTCCACTGGTTTGCCAATAACCTCAATAAACGAGGGATAACGCTCAACATAGAATCTGCAAAAGGACGCGAGATCTTTTTAAAGCTGGTACAAAACGCTGATTTTGTCATCGAATCATTCCCTGCCGGCTTTCTCGATAGCTTGCATCTGGGTTATGCGGCGTTAGAGAAGGTCAATCCAAGGATCGTCTTGACTTCAATCACCCCTTTCGGTCAGACAGGGCCTTATAAAAATTATAAAGCGTCGGATATTGAGATCATGGCCATGGGCGGACTGATGTATATCACGGGGAACCCGGATGAACCTCCACTGAGGATAAGTTCACCTCAAGCGTTTTCCCTGGCATCGGCTCACGCGGCCGCGGCATCCATGATAACCCATTATCACCGGGAAACGACCGGTCAAGGGCAGCATGTGGATGTTTCCGCTCAAGCCTGCGTGCTCTGGGAGATAGCCAATACGATCCCGCTCTGGGAACTGAACCGAATGATCCTGAGAAGGGCTGGTTCATTTATTGCCGGCAGATGGACCGGCACAAAACAGCGCCTTTTGTGGAAATGTAAAAACGGATATGTATTGTTTTACATTTTGGGAGGCGCGTTCGGCGTAAAGACGAACCGCGCGATCGTCAAGTGGATGGAAGAAGAAAACATCGCTCCGGAGTATTTACGGAGCTTTGACTGGAACGCTTTTGACATGGCGACGCAGACGCAGGAAATGCAGGACGCGATAGAATCTCAAATCGATCTTTTGTTTTTAAAGTTTACCAAAGAAGAGCTGTACCGGGAAGCGCAAAAACGCGGCATCATGCTTTGTCCGGTGAACACGAGTAAAGACATCATGCAGGACACGCAGCTAAGAGCCAGGAATTTCTGGATAACCATGTCCCACCCGGAACTCGATGCCGGCATTACCTACCCCGGTGTATTTGCCAAACTCTCAGAAACCCCTCTGAATATCAGGCGGCGCGCACCATTGATCGGGGAGCACAACCTGCAAATATATCAGGAAGAGTTGGGATTTTCTGATTCTGACTGTGCAAGCTTGAAAAAAGCTGGAGTAATTTGAAAACCTAATCCCGGTAGTATTGAATCTGCACAGGAAGGACAGAAAAGGCAAAGTGAACGATAAAGTCTTTGAAGGCGTAAAAGTCATCGACTTCGGCTGGGCGATCGCGGGGCCGTTGACCCTCAAATATCTGGCTGACTATGGCGCAACGGTGATCTGTCTGGAGTCATTTCAACGCCCTGACCTTTTACGAACGTCGACACCTTACAAAAATGAAGTTGCCAGCGTGGATGGGGCTGGATATTTTGCCTATTTTGCCGGGAACAAATACAGCATCAGCCTGAACCTGAAAAAACCGGGCGGGCTTGAGATCGCCAGAAAGCTGGTTGCCTGGGCGGATATCGTGGCAGACAGCCACAGGCCCGGTGTAATGGACCGGTGGAACCTTGGCTACGATGAGCTTAAGAAAATCAAGCCCGATATCATCATGATATGTAATTCGAATCAGGGTATAACCGGTCCCGTGGCTACCCATGCCGGCCTCGGGAATCATATCAATGGCTTGACAGGCATGGTCAATACGGTAGGTTGGCCGGACCGGGAACCGGTATGTTTAATGGTCGCCTACAGTGATTATCTCGTGCCGCATTTTGCTGCCGCGGCGCTCATCGGGGCATTGGACTACCGCCGGAAAACCGGTACGGGGCAACTGATCGATATATCTCAATTTGAAGTGACACTGCAGCTCCTTTCGACCTCTCTCGTCAACTATTCTGTAAATGGGGTTGAAGAAAAGGCCAGGGGGAACGCCTGTGAATTTGCGGTGCCTCATGGAGTATTCAGGTGCAGGGGAGAAGACCGGTGGTGTGCGATCAGCGTTTTCAATGAAGAGGAATGGCAAGCGCTTTGCAGGGTCATCGGCAAGCCGGAGATGGCTGGGCCTGCGTATTCCTGCCTGACCGGCAGGAAACAAAACGAGCAGCAGGTGAATGAGTTTATCTCTCAATGGACCAGGGAACATGAAGCAGCAGAGGTTATGCAGCTTCTTCAAAGCGCAGGCGTAGCAGCCGGCGTGGTCCAGAATGCTGAAGACCTTTATGACGATGTTCAACTGAAAGAACGTGAATGTTTCTGGATCGCCGATCATAAAGAACTTGGCAAATTTTCTTTCCTCGGACAGCCTTCCCGTTTATCAAAGACCCCGGCCCGGTTGTATCAGCCCTCTCCCTGTCTTGGTGAACACACGGAGTATATCTGCCGGGAACTGCTGGGTATGTCTGAGTCTGAATATGATAAACATCTTGTTGCGGGAGTATTTGAATAGGACCGGTCTTAAAAACACCGGGACCTATTACCGGGTCAGGGTGACGAACGTTCGTGGCGGGTGAAAATGGAAAATCTTAAGGTTATAACCGGTAATGCCGCGGCCGCATATGCTGTCATGCTGTGCAGTCCGGATGTGGTTACATCGTATCCCATCACACCAATGAGTGAGGTAGCTGAACAATTATCCGCGTTCCACGCCGAAGGTATCATGGATGCGGAAATGGTTGAGGTTGAAGGTGAGAATTCCGCGATGAATGTCGTTGCTGCCGCCAGCATCATGGGCGGCAGAACATTTACCGCAACGTCTTCCTGGGGTTTGTCGTTCATGTATGACGCCGTTCAACAGGCGGCCGGCTTCCGGGTACCCGTAGTCATGGCCGTAGCCAACAGGGAAACTCCCGGAATACTGGCGGTATCCGGCGGTCAGCAGGACCTGATCAGCGTCAGGGACTCCGGCTGGATACAGATAATAGTCGAGGATTGTCAGGAAATCTTCGATACGATCATCATGGCCTTTCGCCTGGCGGAAGATTATGATATTCAGTTGCCGGTCATGGTCAATTATGATGGATTTTACCTTTCCTATCTGGCAGAAGCCGTATGCATTGAAGAAAAGGAAAATGTCAGCCGCTTTCTTGAACCGTTGAAAACCCAGCCTCGGCGCCCGAAACTGGTCCCGGGCCAATCTCTGGGGTTCGGTTCTCATGGCATCGAGCGTGGATTCGTGGAAGGGCGTTTCAAGCATTGTCAGGCTCTGCAACGGGCAACTCTGAAATTGGATGAAATAGACCGGCAATTTCATGAATCATTCGGGCGAGCGTATGGAGGACAAATAGAGGAATACCGGACTGAAGATGCCGATATTGTTCTGGTGGCTTCAGGCTCCGCCGCCGGGACGGCTCGCACTGTTATCGATGCAAAGAGGGCGCATGGCGTAAAAGCAGGGTTGGTGAAATTACGGCTGTTCCGTCCATTTCCCCGGGCCAGACTGGTGGAAGCGCTGAAAAACAAAAAAGCCATCGGGGTCATCGACCGCAGCATTAATTTTGGCTGGAACTGCGGGCCGATATATTCGGAAATAAGGGCGATTATGCCGGAAATCGGTCTCGTTCCCATACTGAGCTTTATCGACGGCATGGCCAATCTCGATATCACTGTCCGGCATATCGAACGCATAGTCGAGGAAACAACTGCCGCCTCCCGTGGAAACTCCTTTCAAGAAGTAACGTGGATTCCCCTGGAATGGCAGGAGGAAAAGTGAGCGGGGAACTGAAAAAGAAACCGAACGTAGTAAATTATTACAAGACTGAAGATGACCGGTTCAGCGGAGGACTTTGCTGGTGCGCCGGATGTATGCTGGAACTCACTGCCAGATTTGTATCCAAAGTATTGGGGAATAATATTGTCTTGGTAGGTTGTCCCAGTTGCTCGGCAACCGTTTTTTTCGGTCAGAACCAGGAACCATGGCATCGAATTTCTTCTTTGAGTTGCCTGATGACCGGAGTTGCCTCGAGCGCTACCGGTATTTCCAGGTATTTGCGCAGAACGGGCAGCGATGCCGCTGTCGTATGTTTCACCGGTGACGGCTGCGCGGCGGATATCGGATTTCAGCCTTTGAGCGGCGCCGCGGAAAGAAACGAGCGGATCATCTACATTTGTTATGACAATGAAGGTTACATGAATACCGGGTATCAAAGAAGTTCCACCACACCGTTCGGAGCATCTACCAGCACCACACCGGCAGGGAAAACAGGCAGAGGTAAGCTTA
>CAZPSP010000083.1:0-11598 GCA_964589285.1 uncultured Dehalococcoidaceae bacterium
CGAGAACAACCGCGCCGATGCCTTCGTCAACGTCCACGGTCCCCCGGCGGTGCTGATCGTCGAAGACCGCACCGGCGCCGGGCAGAACGTCGCCGCCGCCCTCGAAGCCACCGGCCTTGAAGTGGAAACCCGTCCGGCTTCCCTCTTCCCGGACTCGCTGGAAGACCTGGGACGCTACGCCGGCATCGTCCTCGTCGATGTCCCCGCCGATGCCCTCGGTCAGGACAAGATGGAGCTTGTCCGGGCGGCCGTCCGCGACCTCGGCAAGGGCCTTCTCGTTGTCGGTGGGAGCCACAGCCTGACCATGGGCAATTACAAGGATACGCCGCTGGAAGAAGTGCTGCCGGTCACCTCGGAGGTGCCGGAACGGCAGGAAAAGGGCAAGGTGGCGCTGGTGCTGGTCATCGATAAGTCCGGCAGCATGGCCAGCCCCGGCTCGGACGGCGTAGCCAAGGTGGAGATGGCCAAGGAGGCCGCCCGCCTCAGCCTCGAGGAACTGGAGACCTACGACCTGGCCGGCGTTGTGGCCTTCGACGCCGCCAACTGGTGGCTGGTCCCCTTGGAGGAGATCGGGGACGACGCCAACCTGGAGGACATGCAGCACGCTATCGGCACGCTCACCGCCAACGGCGGCACCGACATTTACCCCGCTCTCGCGACGGCCGTGCAGACCCTGGCAGAAGCCCAGGCGCCGCGCAAGCACGTTGTCCTGCTGACGGACGGCAACTCCCAGCCGGGCGATTATTCCACTATGCTGGCGACCATGCAGGAGGAGGAGATAACCCTATCCACCATCGCCGTCGGTACGGACGCGGACGCCACACTCCTCCGATGGCTGGCGGACCGCGGCGAAGGCCGGTTCTATTTCACGGACCGGGCGCGCGATATCCCGCAGATATTGACCAAGGAAACGCGCCTGGCCGCCCGCAGCGCCATCATCGAAGAACCGACGACTCCTCTCATCGCGGGCAACAGCCCGGTACTGCAGGCCACCGGCAGCGTCTTCCCGGCGCTGGACGGCTATGTCATGACCATGCCAAGGAACACCGCCCGCGTGGTGCTGGTCTCTCCGAAGGGAGACCCCCTGCTGGCCCAGTGGCAGTACGGCCTTGGCCGGAGCGTCGTCTGGACGAGCGACAGCGAAGGCCGCTGGACCGCGGGTCTTACGAGCTGGGAAAAAGTTCCGGCTTTCTGGTCGGCGCTGGTGGACTGGACGCTCCCGCCGGAAGAAGCGCCGTTCCGCATCAAAGGTGAGGTTGAAGCCGGGGAAGCCGTCATACAGGTGGAAGGGCAGGCGCGGGAGGATGCCGGCCTTTCCGCGCGCATCGTGGGGCCGGACCTGGATGTGATCGATGTCCCCCTCCGGGCGACATCTCCCGAACGGTGGGAAGCTTCGTTCCCCGCCGGCGAACAGGGACCGTACTTCATCCAGGTAACGGAACAGATCCCGGAAGCCGAGCGCCGCACCACCACCGGCGGGCTGGTGGTGCCGTATTCTCCGGAATACGCCGACCTCGAAGCTGATGAAAGCCTGCTGGAACGGCTGGCTGCGGTCACCGGCGGAAGGGTGCTGGCCGGCCCGGAAGAATCGTTCGGACCCGGGCTTCCGCCGGCCTACGGCAACCTGCCCCTGGCCTGGTGGCTGCTGATGGCGGCGGCCTGCCTGCTGCCGCTGGATATCGCCTTCCGCCGCTTGAACGTACAGGCCGCCGAGGCACTCGCCTGGCTGGCGGCCGCGCGTCATGCCGCGAGAATCAAGCGCGCTCAGCCGGAAGGCGCCGCCTCCCCGGTCCTCGGGGAAATGCGCCGCCGCCGCGAACAACGGGTGAGGTACAACCCCGGCGGAGTCTCACCAAACCCGCCGCGCCAGTCCGCAAGCGCACCACCCAAAGAGGCTGCAAAACCGGAAGACAGGCCCGCGGCGCCACCAAAGCCTAAAAAACAGGACGAAACGCCGGCCGAGGCTGCGGAATCCTCCACGGAACGCTGGCTGCGCGCCAAACGCCGCGCCAGGGGCAAATAGTATACAAAAAGCCCGCCGTTCCTGCATCCAATCCGGTCTGCAGATGCCGGCGGGCCTTTTCTTTACCTGTTACTTCAGTTAAGCCGGTTAGAACTTGATTTCTTTGGGAGCGTCCGTGAAAGAGGAGATGGTCGCCACGGCGTCTTTCAGGTAAAGGACCTGGGTGTTATCGTCAGTGGCGGAATACATCGCCTTCAGGTTCGGATAGGCTTCGAGCATGCTCTCTTTAGCTTCCAAGCGGTCGTCATTAACGGCCGTCGCCTGGATGCGGATCCATTTGCCGTCAGCCATGGCGCAGATCTCCACATTGGGGTTCTTGCCCATCTGCTGGGAAACGGACTTTTTCTTTCCGGTCTGTATATACAGCTTGTTATCGAAGATATGGGCCGTACCGAAAGGCCGCACCCTCGGCTTGTTGCCATCGACCGTCGCCAGGTAATAGGTTCCAGCCTTTTTGAGAAAATCGTAGACCTCTTGCATTAGCAAACCTCCGTTTATTTGAGCGCCGGCTTTTTGTTAACGCCGGCAATGGGCATTGTACCACGTACGGTGGTACCTATAAAAGTATCTCCCCCGCAAAGAGAGCTCTTGCCAATGGGCCGCCGCTTACATCGTCTGCAGCCACGAATAATCGAAAAGGCGCAATTCACGCCAGGTCTCACCGTCCGGGAAGCTGGCGGTGAATATCAACTCCAAATCTTAGATCTCCTCGACGTGCGGGACGCTCTTATGCGAACGCTTCGGAAATATTGCGTTCTATCTCGGCACGGGCTTCCAGTATCGCCTTCAGATATTCCTCGGTCTTCGGTTTTATGCGGCTTTCCGGCCCGAGGATACCGAGCGAGGCGGGGACGAAGTAATTGCTGATGGGAACGTCGATGTCCATCGCTTCCCGGATCTTTTCTCCGTATGACATTGCATACCCCTGGTCCCGTATCCGGTCGACCTGCGCCAGCAACTCTTCTTTGGTCGTGGTGGTGCGCTCGGTGAACGGGGTGTAGTTGAGGTTGTTGACAACGATATTCAGGTCCCGGGGATTAAGCTGTGAAAGCAGTATCTTGGAGTGGGCGCCCGCGTGCAGTTCATTGGTCACTTTGCGTATCGCGGCTATCCTGAGGTCGTACCGGCTGGGGATTTCGTAGAGCAGCACGTTATGTATGCCGATGAGTATATTGAGGCCGATGGATTCGCCGGTGAGCTCGGCAAGCCGTTTCATCGGATGTACGGCGCAGGAAACGAGGTACTGATGCGTGACGTCGGGGTCGGAAACGAGTTCAGCGATGAGAGAGCCGAGATAGAACCGGCGGTCCAGCCTGTTCCGGATCACCATGTTGGCATCTTCCAGTACCTGGAGTAAACGATGAGCGGTGGATTTGTGGACTTTAAGTTCGTTTGCCACCTCTGTTAGCGTCATCGGCGTTCGCTGCAAACACCGGAGGACCTCCGCGGTCCGGTAGACTGCCTTGAGACTGGTGGTTTCGGTCTCCGTCGCTTTTTTTCGCCCCGGTTTCCTGGTGTGGAGCACATCCTCGGTCGGTAATTTCCGTACAGGCATCATCACCCCTAGATACTGCATGCAAACAGTTCTATCGTCAATCTTTTACATAATTATCATAACATATTCCATCTCTTTTCTTGTACCGGGTAATCGTCAGCCTCACATCCAGCGTATTTCCCAATACGTTTGTCATTGTTGCAGAATATATAACTGTATTTGACGATATATGACTTGACAACGCTATATATCCATGTTAATACTAAGTGCGGCAACAATTGGTCTTGAGAATACCACCAGGGGAAGGCTGCTCAGGACACCCGAATGGTCTCCCGCCTTTGCAGTACCCCGGCTGACCGCAGAAGAACGGATGGAATAAGGAGAAATGGCATGAACGTAATCTGGATTGTTTCCGATACCTTGCGGCGCGACCATATCGGCGTTTACGGCAGCCCGCAAAAATTCACTCCCGCCATCGACGCCCTGGCAGCCAGGTCCGTACGGTTCGACCGGCACTATATCGCCGGCTTCCCGACGATGCCCACCAGGGCGGACTACCTGACCGGCCGATGGACGATGTCCTACATGCAGTGGGCGCCGTTGCCCGAGGATGAAGTGCTGCTGCCGGACATCCTGTCCAAAAAAGGGGTCATCACCGCCGCCGTCGTGGATACCCCCTTCTTCATCCGCAACGGCATGAACTACGACCAGGGTTTCAATCACTTCACCGAAGTCCCCGGCCAGATGAACATCCAATGGGTGACGGATCCGGAAACAGGGACTGGCCGGCTCAACTACAGCATCTTCGGGGGAGATATCAGGGAAGATTGGCGTTCCGAGGCCGACCACTTTGCGCCGAAATCATTTGCCGCGGCCGCCGAGTGGCTGGAACGCCACTACCGGGAAAACTTCTTCCTTTATATAGACACGTGGGACCCTCATGAACCCTGGGACCCCCCGCAGTACTACCGCGATATGTTCTGGCCCGGTCATGACGGCAAGCAGGCGCCGCCGGTCTACGGTTACTGGCCAAAGATACCCGGCATCACCGAGGAGATGGTGCAGAAAGCCCACGCTTCTTACTGCGGTGAGATAGCCATGGTGGATACCTGGTTCGGGTATTTCATGAAAAAGGTGGAGAACCTGGGCCTCCTTGAGAACACCGTCATCATCTTTACCAGCGATCACGGCTATTACTTCGGCGAACACGGCGGCATCCTGGGTAAAATGGTCTTTGCCCGGGACAAGGACGGCAAGGTGGTCGGCAACGGCATCTGGTCCCATTCGCCGTTCTATGAGGAGATCACGAACACCCCGCTGATCGTTTACCTGCCGGGCGCCAGGCCGGGAGTCTATAACGGCATCACCTCCGCCGTGGACCTCATGCCCACGATACTGGAAATGATGGGCATGGAAACACCGTCCCGCGTCCAGGGTTCATCGCTCCTGCCCGCTGTCAAAGACCAGACTGTGCCCGGCCGGCCGTATACCATCTCCGCCCATCCTTTCATCAATGCCGGAGAATGGATGAAATCCGTGGACGGCGTCAGCCGCCAGACGGAAAAGGATTCCACGGCCACCGTGACCACGGACGATTGGACGCTCCTCTATAATACAGAACCGGGTATGTCCGAGCTTTACCACATCAAGGACGACCCGCAGCAGTTGAAGAACCTCATCAATGAAAATCCGGAAAAAGCCAGGGAACTGCACCAGCTCCTCGTGGAGTATATGCGGGAGACCAACCTGGCCGAATATCTGCTGAAGCCGCGCCTCGAATTACGGTTCTAGCCGGCTTTTTCAACCGGTTGCCCTCCGGGCTGGAAGCAGTACCCTCCTTCCGCCCCGGAGGGTCCCCCCTTATTTACGGAAATAAGAAATCCACCAAGGTGGTTTATGGCCTTTCCGACACAGGACTATTTCTTTCTGCGCCTCGCGGTGGCATATCCAAGATCTTGTTGACCCGCCGTTTCTCCATTTTGTAGCCGGGTTATTACAAACGTAGTTTCTTTTCTTATAAACCCTAACGCCCCGGCGGTCCCGGCCGTCCGCTACTTTCGTCGTATGACATTGTATTTTTTTCCGGTTTCAGCTAGACCTGTGCCGGTCTCCCTGCTTGACACCTCACCTCCCTTTCCTTATTCTCAAGATATGAGCATACAGCAATCCGCCATCCATAAACTCGATATCCCCTGTGAAATAGATCCGGAGAAAGCCTTCCAGTATATCCGTATTCCCGGCAACAGCGAGTCCCGCCGGGAAGCCGCCCGGGAACTGGCCTATCGCGCCGTCTCTGTGGCCAAACCGCTGGGCATCTACATGGAGGTGCCGTCAAAAGTCGTCGACCGCGGCAAAGTAGACATCGGCGGCACCATCTTCAAGAGCCGCGCGTTGAGCAAGAACCTGGAAAAGCTCGACAAGGTCTACCCGTTCCTCGTCACCATCGGACGGGAACTGGACGAATACCCGCTGGAACCCGGTCAGATGATGCTCCGGTTCGCCCTGGATACCATCAAGACCCTCGTGCTCGTGACAGCCGTCAATTATCTCGCGGAACGGGTGCAGTACAAACACGGCCTCTGCGGCGTAGCCCACATGAACCCCGGCGAGATACCGGACTGGCCGATCACCGAGCAGCAGCCCCTGTTTGCCTTGTTCCATGGCGCGGAGAAGGAGATCGGGGTCGAGTTGCGGCCGAGCGGTATCATGAAACCGGTCAAGTCGCGTTCCGGCGTCATCTTCGAAAACGATTGTGATTTCGCCACCTGCTTTCTCTGCACGCAGCAGGGTTGCCCCGGCCGCCGCTACAAGTACGACCCCGAGAAGGTCAAGGAATATCTCGGGGAAAAAGTGTGAACCTGCCGGAGTTTCGCACCCTGCCCGGCGCGGTCGCCATCGACCTCGACGGCACGCTGCTGAACAGCGAGAAGATAATTACGTCGCGGAACCGGCACGCCCTCGATGAGTGCATCGCGCATGGCATCCCGGTCATCATCGCCACCGGTCGCCCCCTCCGGACCGCCCGGCGCTTCCTCGGTCCGGACCTGACGGGTGCCTGTTCCCTCGTGCTCTCCAACGGCGCCGTGACCATGGCGGCCCCGCCGTTCACTCATACCGCCAGGTCCGTTTTCCCGGAACCGCTGATACGGGCGGTCATCGATGCAATCATGGCCGCCGCGCCGGATGCCATCATCACGGTTGAGACGGATGGCTTGCAATTCGGCAGCCATCCGCTCGACCGGGACCCTGTCTCCCTGGACAGGCGGAATGCCGCCACGCCGGACATGGTCCTGACCCTCGAGCAGGCCGTGCAACGCGGCCCCTCCAAGCTGGCCGTCGGCGGACTTGATGAAGGACCCGAAAGGCTCGCGGAGGACCTGGGGCGCCGTTTCGGCGGATAATTATCCATCGTCATCAGCGATAAAAGCTCCTTCCTCAACGTCATCCCGCGGGACGCTACCAAGCCGAAAGCCATCGCAAGACTCGTCGCTTCACAGGGACTCACCCTCGCTGACGTCCTCGCCATCGGCGACGATATACCGGACCTCGATATGCTGCAGGCCTGCGGCACGGCGGTGGCCATGGGCAATGCTTTCGATGAGGTCAAAGCCGTCTGTCCCTACCGGACGCTTTCCAATGATGAGGATGGCGTCGCCATCGTTCTGGAGGAGATGCTCCAATCAGCTACGTTGACTTAATCCGGATTGGTTGTTATAGTTAACAAACACCGGAGAGTATCTTGCAGAAACATACCGAGCGCCTCGGAAGCGCGCCCTTGGCCCCCTTACTGGTTAAGCTCAGCCTGCCCGGCATCGCCGCCACCATTACCGCCAGCCTGTACAATGTGGTGGATACGTTCTGGGTGGCTAAACTCGGGCATGAATCCATCGCCGCTCTTACCATCGTCTTTCCGTACCAGATACTCGCCATGGCTATCGGCTTCGGTACCGGGGTGGGCATCAGTGCGCTGGTATCCCGCCGTTTCGGGGAAGGCAGCCTGGAAGAGACCAACCACGTCGCCGGTCATGTTTTTGCCCTCAGTCTGTTCTGGGGCCTGCTCTTCACTTTCATCGCCACGACTTTCGCTTCTCCAATCCTGACGCTGCTGGGCGCCACGCCGGACATCATGGAACCCGGTACCGTCTACCTGGTCATCACCGCGTATGGCACGGTGCCGCATATCTTCGCGCTCATGTCCAGTAATGTTATCCGCGGCTCCGGAGACGCCGTGAAGCCGATGGTCATCACCATTACCGCCAGCGTGCTCAACATCATCCTCGATCCGTTCATGATACTGGGGTACGGGCCCTTTCCGGCCATGGGCATCGAAGGCGCCGCCTGGGCCACCGTCATTGCGCAGGCCTTTGGCGCCGTCATCGCCCTCTACTACCTGCTGGGAAAACGCACCTCTTACCGGATCCGCCCCCACCACTTGAAACCGAATGTCCGCATACTCGGAGACATCTACCGGGTGGGGTTTCCGGCGTCCATTCAGGAAATAACGGAGAGTCTCGCCTTTATCCTGTTCAACCGGATCGTGTCCATTTACGGTTCAGTGGCCATTGCCGCCGCCGGGCTGGCGATACGCGTTTCGGACCTGCTGTTCATGCCCATCATCGGTGTTTCCAACGCGCTGCTGCCGGTCATCGGCTACAACTTCGGGGCCGGTAATGAAAAACGGTTATGGCAGGCCACACGGCTGGCGACCTTCGGCATCACCGGCCTGCTCGCTTTTTTCACACTCATCATCGAGCTGCTGACGCCGCAGATAATCAGCCTTTTCAGCCGTGATGCGGCTGTCCTGGACATGACGGTCCCAGCCATGCGGGTCATGCTCTCCACCCTCATGTTCATCGGCGCCAACATTATGTTCGTGACCGTGTTCCAGGGCCTCTCCAAAGGAGCGATGGCCCTGTTCCTTTCGTTGACCCGTCAGTTTCTCATCTTCGTTCCGCTGATATACCTCTTCGAACACTTCTTCGGCCTGACCGGTGTCTGGGCGGCGCTGCCTTCTTCTGACATTTTGAGCTTCCTGCTCACCTTTTTCTTCCTGTACCGTGAATACCGCCGGCGCCGGCAGGAGGGCCCCGGCCGGGTATACCTGTAGACTTGAATTAACGGGCTGACAATCCTATGATAATGAGAAGTATTTTACCGAGGGAGAGCAAGACCATGAATTTTGATTTGTCCTGTCTCGACATATTGAACAAGTTCGAGTTCGAGCGCCCTCCCGTTGGCGTGAAGTTTACCGCGGCGCGCCCGCAGGGACTTTCCAGAATTGATGAGGTCATCGATATCTGCGAAATGCTGGCCGTCGCCCAGGAGGGCCGGGCATTCTATGCCTCTGCTGAAGACATTTCCTGCCTTGGGACGGTAATCCTGGGCATGAAAGAAGACAACGCGGCCTTTGAAAGCGGCATGGTAGGCGCCAAACTGGGAGTTTACAAGGAAGCGCGGGCCAACCGCCGCGTGTACCAGGTGATACCCCGTGCCAGGAAGGGTTCGGTCAATTATGTATCCTTTGCGCCGCTGGACAAGCTCGATTTCGAGCCCGACATCCTTATCATCATGGCAAGCGTAAGCCAGGCGGAAATACTCAACCGGGCGCGCTCTTACAAGTCCGGCGAAATGTGGACGGCCAAGGGAACGCCGGTGATCGGCTGCGCCTGGCTCTATGTCGAGCCGTACGTGACCGGCGAGATCAATTTCACCGTGACCGGATTCGGTTTCGGAATGAAGGCCCGGCAGCTTTTCCCGGAGGGCCGGATACTGATGACGATACCGTGGGACAGGATACCGGAAATGATGCAAAACCTGGAAGAGATGGAGTGGCACCTCGAATCCTTCTCCATCGGCCCCAAAGCCCATAAAGAGAAGATGAAGCGTATACAATTGGAAGTTCGCCAGGAACTGTCCGAATAATCAATAAGGAGGGACCCTATGCCGTCAAAACCGAGAGATTTTTCCATACTCGATAAGTTCAATTTTGAGCGTAAGCCCATCGGTGTAAAATTCCTGCCGGAGAAACCGGAAGGAATCAAGCCCCTTGAAAAGACGTTGAACTTCTGCGAAATGATCAAGGAAGCCCAGGAAAATGAGCCGTTCTACGTAACACCGGACAACTGGCATTGTGTCGAACCGTTCCTGCTGGGCTTCGTGGAGCCGGAGCCTATCTATATCAGCGGGCTCTTCGGGGGCGATCAAGGCCTCTACGCCGAGCCGCGCGCCAACCGCCAGATGTATAATCACCTGCCGATGATGGCGAAGGGGTCTGTAAAATACGTTGCCATGGGTCCGGCGAAGCAGTTACCCTTCGCTCCGGACGTACTCGTCATCACCGCTACGATGAACCAGGCGCCCACCATCCTTCGGGCGTGCAACTACTCCACCGGTGAAGTCATCACCAGCAAAGTCACGCCGGTGGTGGCCTGCTCGTGGATCATGATATACCCGGCCCTCAGCGGCGAGATGAACTATGTCGTTACCGGCCTCGGGCTGGGTATGCAGGCGCTCAACATCTTTCCGCCGGGGCTGTTCCTCATTTCCATCCCATGGCAACGGCTGCCGGAAGCGATGGAAAACCTGGCCGCTATCCAGTACCGTGAAGGACCGCCGCAGCCGGGGCCCGGCGGCGAAGCGCATCGCGCCCGTGTTGCAGTATATGAGCAGGAACTCAGAGAGAGAATGGAGAAGTAAATTACGACAGTCGATAATCGAACGAGGAGGAACTCATGGCGGAATCAAGCAATGCCCAATACGTCCAGACTATTCCCTTTCACAAGGCAGGACCGGGAGCACTCTTCGCCGTCGGGGCCAAGCAGCTCGGCGGCATCAAACAGCATGTTATCTATGCCTGCGGGTATGCCACCGGCCAGACCGGTCTCTCCTCAAAGCCTCATGTCCATACCTATGATGAGGCAGTCTACTTCATCGGCACGGACCCTTACGCGCTGGACGACCTCGGCGCGACGGTCAAGATCTCCATCGGCCCGCTCGGCGAGCAGGAATGGTTCACCTTCGATAAGCCCACCGTCCTCATCGCCCCGGCCGGGCTGTGGCACTGCCCTATCATCACGGAAAGCATTACCCGGCCGTTCGTCTGCATGGCCGTTTCCATGACCGGCGAGCGCAACGACTGACAACCGGTCCGCACCCAATATGAACGCTACAGGAGGTAACGATATATGGACCTTACAGGCAAGGTTGCTCTTATTACCGGCGGAGGCGCCGGGTTCGGTGTGGCGATCGTCAAACGCTTCATCGAAGACGGGGCGAAGGTCTGCATTACCGGGCGCCGCAAGGAAAAGCTCGATGAGACCGCCGCCACATTCCCCAAAGGCACGGTGGTCACCTGCGCCGGGGACGTTTCTAAAGAGGAAGACGTGGCCCGCATGGTGAAAACCACGCTGGACGCCTTCGGAAAAATAGACGTGCTGGTGAATAACGCCGCCACGGACAAGAAAGGCAAGACGGCGGAGCTTTCGCCCGCGGACTGGCGCCGGGTCATCGACGTCGACCTCACCGGCCCGTTCCTGATGATGCGGGAGGTCATTCCGCACATGCAGAAAGCCGGGGGCGGCTCCATCGTCAACATCGCCTCTCTCGGCGGCACGCGCTGTCTTCCGGAATGCCCGGCCTACTGCACAGCCAAGGCCGGCCTCATTATGTTAACCCAACAGACGGCGCTGGACTACGGCCCGGACAATATCCGCGTCAACGCGGTCTGCCCCGGCGGCATCGATACGGAACTCCTCGACGAGATGATCCTGCCGCTGGCGGAGAACCTCGGCACGGACAAGGAAGGCGCCCTGGCCTACTTCTCCCAGGACGTGCCGCTGCGGCGCGTTTCCAAGCCGGCAGACATCACCGGCCTGGTCAGCTACATGGCCAGCGACGATTCCTCCTTCATGACCGGCTCGGCGGTGCTCATCGACGGCGGCGCACACATCGTGGACATCTCCGGCGCGGCGGTCACCCACGGCATGAAACAGGCCGGCAAAGAGCACATGTTTAAATAACACGAAGTTGTCATTGATTGTATGAAAGGACTGCAATACCTCCTATAATAGACAAAACACAC
>CAZPSP010000084.1:0-11506 GCA_964589285.1 uncultured Dehalococcoidaceae bacterium
GTAACTCCGCCGTTAAAAAATGTCCGGCGCCTTTTAATTTGTTTGTTTCATCCAACCATCAGCTTCCATAACATCTACCAATACCGTGCTATACTGTCAACCAAAAGCTATTGCAGGAGCATCGCATGAGCACCGTCCGCATTTACAGCCGCAAGCAGGACAAGGAAATAGAAGTAGAGAAGATCGCGAAGTCCGACGACGAATGGAAAAAGCAGCTTACCCCGGACCAGTACCGCATCACCACCCGCAAGGGCACGGAACGCCCCGGCACGCGTCCCTACTCTGAAATCCACGAACCCGGTATCTTCCGCTGCGTCCGCTGCGGGACGGATCTCTTCGATATCAGCACCAAGTATGATTCCGGCACCGGCTGGCCAAGCTTCTACCAGCCCATTTCTCCCCTGAACGTGACCACCGAGGACGACATCAGCCTCGGCATGGTGCGGACGGAAGTCCTCTGCGCCCGCTGCGGCTCACACCTCGGCCACGTCTTCGATGACGGCCCCAGGCCCACCGGCAAGCGCTACTGCATGAACGGCTTCGCCCTGGAGTTCGTGCCGGAAAACAAGCTTTAGTAAAATAACGGCCTGCCTGGTAACAAGTTTGTCAGTGTTTTTCCAAACCCGATGTTTGAGATTGCCACAACCCGCCTGCGAGGCGGGTTTCGCAATGACAGCAACCGTGGAACAAGGCCTATCTTTTTCCGTCCCCCGGCGTTATACCCGTTGTAAGTAATCCCGCAGCCCGTTACCATAGAAGCGGGTATGGAGGCCGGAACATGAGATCGTCATTCCTAAAACTGGCGGGCATCGTCCTGCTGCTCGTTATGGTCGTCGGGGCGCTGCCATCTTGCGGCAAGCCTTCCGATGCCGCGGACAGCTACGTCGCCATCGTGCCGGAAGTCCTGCACAGCGGCCGCACCGAGGCCATCTCTTTCGCCCTCTTTGCCGGGGACAACCTCGTCAAGAACGCCGTCGAGGTCAAATTGCTCCAGAACAACCAGGAAATAGCTTCCGTCAAGCAGATCATCGATGGCAAAGGCACCGTGGACCTGAACGTTCCGGACGTAGAGGACGGCGTTTATGACATCCAGGTCAAAGGCGGGACCTTCACCGATACCGCCCAGGTACGCATCGAAAAGAGCTATGTCGTGTTCCTGGAAACCGATAAACCCCTGTACAAGCCCGGACAGACCATCAATGTCCGCATCATGACCCTCGACCCCGAATTGAAGCCGGACTCGGAAGAAGTCACCTTGGACATCCTCGACGCCAAGGGGATTAAGGTCTTCCGCCAGGTTGTCACCACCGATGACTACGGTTTTGCCGGCGTCGAACTGCCGATTTCCACGGAGCCCAACCTCGGCGCCTGGAAGATCATGGCGGTCACGGAAAAGGCTTCCAGCCAGCTCGATGTCCGCGTCGAGGAATACGTCCTGCCCAAGTACGAGGTTGCCGTGGACCTCCCCAAAGAATGGTTTCTCGTCGATGAGAAAATAACCGGCAAGGTCGATGCCACTTACAGTTTCGGCAAGCCGGTCGCGGGTGAAATGACCGTCGTCGCCACGAAATACGTCGGTGAGTGGAAAGAATTCGCTACGGTGACGAAAGATATCGACGGCTCCGCTGACTTCGAGATACCCGCCGTCGGCTACGGTGTCGGCACTCCGGCCGGAGGCGGCAACGCTAACGTGCAGTTGGACGTCACCGTCACGGAAAAGTCCACCGGCTACGTGGAAAAGACGTCTCTCTTGCTGACCGTTTCCCAATCCGCGACAAATATACGGCTCGTCCCGGAAGGCGAGGTCTTCAAGCCCGGCCTGACCTTCCGGACTCTCGTCCTGACGGAAACGCCGGACAATTCGCCCGTGGATACCAGCGTTACCATCGATATTTCCTACCTCGATGACGAATTTTCTGAGATTGACAGGGAATCTCATACGGTAACTACGTCCAACGGTATCGCCACACTGGAACTGGAACCGCCCGATGATGCTGTTACCATGAGTGTCAGCGCTAACAACGGCGATGCCTGGGTGAACCAGACCATCAGGGCCGCCTACTCCCCTTCCGGCAGCTTCATCCATGTCCAGCAGACCAGTGAAGGCACGCCGGACGTGGGAGACAAGATGTCATTCCGGGTATATGCCACCGATACCGCTACCAACTTCTATTACGAGGTCATTTCCCGCGGCATGGTCGTCTTCTCTGACTACACCACCAGCCGCGATATCACCATAACCACCACTCCGCTCATGGCCCCGGTATCACGCCTGCTCGTTTACCGCATCCTGCCCAATTCGGAGATTGCCGCCGACTACCTGCCCTTCGAGGTCAATCCGGTCTACCCCCAGGAAGTCAGCGTGCAGTTCAGCGAGGACGAAGTAAAGCCGGCTGACAACGTGGACATCGATATCAGGACGCAAGGCAGGGCCAGGGTCGGCCTGGCCGCTGTAGACAAGTCCGTGTTCATCCTGGCGGAGAACCGCCTCAACCTCCAGCAGGTCTTCGATGAACTGGAGCGGCTTTACATGGAACCGCAGGCGGAGATCCATGAGGTCTCTTTCTTCGGTTCGTATTCCACTCCCGGCGCAGAAGAGATCTTTGACAGCGCCGGCGTCGTCGTCATGACCAACAAGGAAGTCCCGCAGGGCATCACCCACGAGGGTCAGGGCATCGAGAAAGGTGTTTTCTGGCTGGCCGGCGGAAGGGGGGACATGGAGGAAGACGGGGCTTTGCAGCACGCTCCGGGAACAGCGATTCCGGCTCCAACGGTCGTGCTTACTCCTCCATCCGGCAACTCCGCGGCGCTCGCCGAGGTCCAGCGGGTCCGCCAGTTCTTCCCGGAGACCTGGATCTGGGCCGATACCGAGACTGACAGCGGCGGCAAGGCCACCATGGAGGTCACCGTTCCCGATACCATCACCACCTGGATGCTCCGCGCCGTGGCGGTATCGCCGGAATACGGTCTCGGCATGGCTGAAGATTCCCTCGTCGTGTTCCAGCCCTTCTTCCTGACCGCGGACCTCCCCTATTCGGCTATCCGCGGCGAGGAATTCCCCGTCAGCATCGCCGTCTACAACTACCTGGATGAAACGCAGACGGTACAGGTGGACCTGAAAGAATCAGGCTGGTTCGAACTGCTGGATGAGAGCAGCCAGACCATCGAGATAGGCCCCAACGATATCGGCGGCGCGACCTTCACCATCCGTCCCGTCGAACTCGGCATCAATGATATCGAGGTATCCGCCCGCAGTTCCAAGGCGGCGGACGCCATGATCAAGACGGTTATCATCGAGCCGGAAGGCGTCTCCCGGGAACTCGTGCAGAACATCACCCTGGCCGGCGGCATCACCAAGAGCATCGATACCTTCATCCCTGACGGCATCGTCCCGGATTCCGGCCGGGCTTACATCGCCCTTACGTCCAGCTTTCTGACCCAGACCATCGAAGGCCTGGATGCCCTTCTCCAGATGCCCTTCGGCTGCGGAGAGCAGAACATGATGATGTTCGCTCCGGATGTCTTCATCATGAAATACCTCCAGGGCAGCGGCCAGGTCAAACCGGAGATCATGGCCAAGGCAGAAAAGCTCATGGTCACCGGCTATCAGCGTGAACTGACCTACATGCGGAACGACGGTTCGTTCTCTGCCTTCGGCCAAAGCGACGACTCCGGCAGTCTCTTCTTGACCGCCTTCGTGCTCAAAAGCTTCGCCCAGGCCAAAGGCCTCATCTATATCGATAACGCGGTCCTCGATAACGCCGCTGACTGGATACTGGATCATCAGAACGCGGACGGCAGTTTCGACCCTGTCGGATTTGTCCACCACCAGGAAATGCTCGGCGGACTCCAGGGGAAAGACGCACTGACGGCTTACGTCGCCATTGCTCTCCTGGAAGCCGGCGAAACAAACGGTGCGATGAAGGCCGTCCACTACCTGGAAACCAACCTCGATTCTATCTCCGGCTCCTACGGCGCGGCCATTACGGCCTATGCCCTTGAACTGGCGCAAAGCCCTGAAGCCGGGGCAGCTTACGATAAGCTGATGGCCCTGGCGAAGAACGATGAGAACGGCCTCTACTGGGGTGATGATCCCATCGTCCAACCGGAAACATCCGGCGATATGGAAAGACGCTTCATGCCGGAACCGAACCGCAGCGCGGAGATCGAGACCACGGCTTATGCCGCTCTCGCCCTCGTCAAGCACGGCGATTCCTTCAACGCCTCGCAGGCCGCCCGGTGGCTGGTATCCAAGCGGAACGCCTACGGCGGTTACGGTTCCACGCAGGACACCGTCGTGGCGCTCCAGGCCCTGACCGAGTTCGCTACCGGGACCCGGTCGGACGTCAATCTGACCGTGAACATAACCGGCAGCGGCTTCAGTAAAGAACTCAAGATAGACACCAACAACTACGATGTGCTCCAGATGGTGGAAGTACCGGTCGATGCGGAATTCGATATCAGCATCGACGGCAAGGGCGAAGCCATCGCCCAGGTGGTCCAGCGCTTCAACCTGCCGCAATCCACCGCTCCAGAGGGTGAGATCCTCACTATCGACGTCGACTACGATACCACCTCCGTTGAAGTGAACGATATGGTCACCGTCTCCGCCTCGGTCTCGTTCAACCCCCCGGCGGAGATGAACATCGCCGAAGCCGGCATGACCATCATCGACATCTCGGTCCCCACCGGTTTCCAGCCCGTTGCCGGTACTCTCGAGGACATTGTTTCCTCGATGGACAACATCAAACGCTATGAGGTTGCCGGCCGCAAGGTCATCTTCTACGTGGAAAACATGAAACCCGGTGATACGGTCAGCTTCGAATTCCAGGTCCAGGCGCTGTACCCGGTCAAAGCCAAAGGTGTCGCATCTTCCGCCTACGCCTATTATCAGCCGGATATCAAGGCGGAAATCCTGGGCGAAGACGTGACAGTCAAACCCTGAAATAACGCTCCTTTCAGCCGGGGGCCTTGCAAGCCCCCGGCCTTTTTTAACCGCTCCAGCCGGTACTATTTGCATCTGGTTGATTGATAAAGCCAGTGTCATTGCGAAGGGCCTTCAGGCCCTGTGGCAATCTCGAAGATCGGGATTGCTTCGCTACGCTCGCAAAGACAACATGTGTGACCAACCAAAACCAAGCAGAACCCTCCAGCCTGATACTTGACATCCGCACCCGATTGGTCTTAGGCTGAAACAAATATGAGACTTGGCAACCGCCCGGAAACCATCTCTTCTTTATCTCATTTGCGGCCCCTCTTTCAGGGCTTACCTGGTCGCTCGATATCTCAATTCCCTGTCAGGAGTCGCCGATGCCGGACAAAATAAAACTTTCTCGCGTAAAAAAACAGGCTGCATCCCAAAAGGCCGGTGCCGGAGGACTGGAATACAGCCTTCTTTCGGCCATTTCCCACGATCTCAGAACCCCATTGACCAGTATCAAGGGTTACGCTTCGATGGTGCTCGATTACGGGGAGAAGATGAAACCGGAAGCCCGCCGGGAATCGCTGCTCGCCATCATCCAGGCCAGCGACCGGCTCGTCAAACTCATCGACCAGATAATCGATATCTCCCGTCTTTCCACCGGCGATGCACAACTGAAAAAGACCCGCGTCGATCTCGGAGACCTGCTCCTGGCAGCTGCGGAAAACGCCGGGCACCGCATGCCCGATTTCATCATCAATACCGTTCTGGAGACCTCTCCGCCGCCGGTAGAGATAGATGCACAGCGTATCCGCGAGGTCATCGATAATTTTCTCGATAATGCCATGCGCTTTTCTCCTCCGGGCAGCCGCATCGATGTCAAAGCCGGGATCTGTAAAGGCGAGGCTACCGTTTGTATCCAGAACCAGGATATTCGCCCCCGGCAAGGCTCCGGACCGCTGCCAGGTACTGACTGTCTTGAACAGGGCAATAACGATATCCGGGGTGTAAGCCTCAATATCATGCTCTCCAGGACCATGGTGGAAATGCACGGCGGCCGTTTGTGGCTGGAGAGAAACGGTACGGGCTACAAGTTCTGCTTCAGCCTTCCAGCGATAACGTAACTATTGCCGCTGCCCGGTTCCCGTTGTACCATGTTAATTGATAATCTCTCAGAGGTGGCGCATGGAACTGAAGCAGGTAGAGGGAGAAGACCGGGGCGACGTGGTGCTGTACGCCTTGAGCACCTGTGGCTGGTGCCGCAAGACCAAGCAGCTTCTGCAAGACATAGGTGTAGCCTACCGTTACGTCGATGTAGACCTGTTGCCGGCCAGGGAACAACAGGACGTCATGGCCGTCATCGCGGAGAAGAACCCAACCGGAAATTTCCCGACCATCATCATCGATAACGATAGGTGTATTATCGGGTTCCGGGAAGCTGAAATCAAAGAGGCGCTGGGGAAATGAACGACATCATTGATGTATCCGCTGAGGAAATCCGTTCTCTGACTGACCAATTGGTTAGCGAAGCCGAGTCTGGAGGCTATCACATCAACCCGGACATGGACATTACCCTTGGATTGGTGAGAGGTCTCCTGGTCAACGAACGGCGGTACGGGTACCGTTCCTGTCCTTGCCGCCTGGCTTCCGGCAACCGGGAAGATGATCTGGACATCGTCTGCCCCTGCAATTACCGGGACGCGGACGTGGAGGAATACGGCACCTGTTATTGCGGGCTGTATGTCTCACGGGCAGTGATGACGGGTGAAAAAATCCTCGAATCCATCCCGGAACGCCGGCCACCCAAAGCTGAGCGAGACGCCCTCAAAGCCGGGAAAAACCAGCCGAAGGACGGCCCCGGCGACCTTCCTCTTCCCGTCTGGCGGTGCCAGGTCTGCGGCTATCTCTGCGCCCGTGACGGTCCACCGGGGGTCTGCCCGATATGCAAAGCGAACAAGGACCGCTTCGAGCGTTTTATGTAGCTTATGTGAACCGGTTGGCATACCGCTCGATATCGAACTTGCGCCGGAGGCCGTTCGCGTTCATATACCGCACCGAGCCGAATACCGGCCGGGATTTCCAGGGGCGGTCATGCTTCCCGAAACACCAGGCGATCCCGGCATAGCTGTTGGGGTCCCGGCCGTCCAGTTCGTACTTGTTGTTGAGATACAGGGCGTACTTGAAGGCGTCCTCCGGGGTTTCCGTCCATTCCAGCAGCCGCTTGCCCCAGTACATCCTCATATACCCGGGCATCTTGCCCGTCAGTACCATGTCCCGTTGAGCGGCGTTCCAGTACCGGTCACCGGTCAGGGCGTTTTCCAGTTCATGCAGCGAATACAGGTGTTCCCGGGCATCCCCGGCGTGCTCCCGGAGTGTCTTTCGCGACCACGCCGGGAGACCTTCAAACCTGTCATAAGCGGGGTTATAGTGAACGAAATTGACGGCCAGTTCCCGCCGGACGATAAGCTCCTCCAGGAACGCGTCCGCTCCCTCGCCGCCAAATTGATTGACCTCAAGCGCCGCCGCCAGCGGCGATAGCTGGCCGAAATGCAGGTACGGGCTGAGACCTGACTGGAGCTCCGCATTGGGATCGTTGCGGGAATCGGCGTAGAGGTCCATTTTGTTATCGATGAAATCGCGCAGCCGGGCCATGGCCTCGGAAGTCCCTCCCCGATAACCGTCCACAGATTGCACGCTCGTATCGATGTTCATATTTTCAAGGACGCCGTCGATATCGGAAATATCGATACCGTCAAATTTCATCCCGGTGGAGTCTACCCGTGCCGGTTCCTCTTCCAGGGGAACAAGGTAGGCGGAGAGAAGCGGGCCCAGCTTTCTACGCAGTGTGGCCGCGGAGTATTCTTCATGGTCGGAAGCGGTCTCGACGGGGACCACGGCATCGGTTTCCACCCGGATGACCGCGCATTCAGCCTGTTCCGCGACCCTGCGCCGCCATTCTTCCTGGAAACGGAGATACCCGCGGTCGCAAATGAGCGCGGAAGCCTCCTCTGCCATGTTCACCGCCCCATCCGGCGGGTTCTCCAAGCGGATGACGAAGGCAATACCGCGGTCATGAAGGGCCGGTCGCGTTTCAAGCAGCCCTTCCAGCATGAAACGGTAATGACGAAGATTGGCTTCCGGGTACCCATCCGTCAAGCCGAAATACACGACCAGCGGTTCCCCGCGTTCATTGGCGAGCCGGACGGCGTACTCCAGGGCGTGGTTGCAGGCCGACCGATGTGATGCCTGCATCCAGTAGAGGACATACGCACCGGTGCGGAGTTCTTGATCATTAAGTCTGGTGATGCGTTCCGGCTGGACCATGACTACATTGTAGCGCTGTTCCTAGAAAAAGAAAGGCCGCACATCCCGTGCGGCCTCACTCGCTCTCAGCAGATTTTACCGGCGCGGGCCCATGGCCGCGGAGACCTCGATGATCTGACCGGTCAGCTTCTTGGAAATATCGGAAACGAGGAACGCCACCACGTTGCCGATGTCTTCCGGCGTCGTGGTCAGGCCCGCTTCGGCCAGCTTGTCCACCATGGCGGCCATGGAAGGGTCTCCGCCGCCGGTCACATGGAACTTGGTCGCGCCCGGTCCGGGAGCTATGACGTTAATGTTGATGCCCTGGTGACCGACTTCCCCGGAAAGCGTCCGGCTGAACAGCGTCGTGGCGGCCTTGGCGGCGCAGTAGGATGCCGCGTTGGCGAGGCCGGTCGGCTGGTTGGCGGCATGCGTGGAGAAATTAACGATCTTCCCGTACTTGTTCCCGAGCATGTGCGGCAGGACGGCATGGGTGAAGTTCATGGTGCCGCGGACGTTGATGTTGAAATCGATGTCCCACTGGTCGGCGTTGGTCTCAACGAAGGGCCGCAGCCCGCTGGAGCGCCCGGCGCAGTTGACGAGGATATCGATGCGCCCGTATTCATCGAGCGCCTGCTTGACGGCGGCATCGACGTCGGCGCGGTTGGTGATGTCCACCTTGATGGCGGTGGCTTTCCGGCCGAGCTTCCGTACCTCGGCGGCGGTCTGCTCGGAGCCTTCTTTATCGATATCGCAGCAAATGACATCGCAGCCTTCCCCGGCCAATACCAGGGCGATGCCTTTACCGAAGCCTATCTGGCTGCCGGTGCCGGTGACGATAGCTGTTTTTCCGGTAAGTTTCAGGTCCATGATCTCCTCCGGTCATGTTAATTTCGCCCGAATGATACCACGGTACACAGGTTTAGTCAAAGCAGACCGCCCTCAGGCACGCCAGGGCAGCCACCATTGTCTAACCGGACGCACACGGTGTCCCAGGAAACTCTCCAGGCTCGCCCGGTGAAGGACGGTCCTGTTCCCGCCGCTGGCTTCCTCGTTGATCAGTGTGGAAGGCACGTCTTCCCAATCGAACCCGCGTCGCCCGAAGGCATCACGTTGCTCCCAGACGATGACCGCATCCTTTTCTATCTTCCAACCGCTCGGGACAGCACCCTCATGCTTGGAATACACAGATGGCCTGAGTAGATTATCGAGCCGGGCTTTAACGCGGTCATACCTCTTTTCCGCGTAGTTCAACCATGTTCGTTTTATGCACCAGGCAGGTGGTTCTATGCCAGATGCAGTAACGATATCGTGCATCACCCCGGTTGACACGGCCAGCCAATCATCCGGCAGCCTCTCCTGTTCGAGAAGTTCCATCACTTCGAATAGATAACGCCGGTAGAAGTGGCCGGTCAATTCCCTGCGCATTTCCTGTATTTTACCTTGCAGACGCTGGCGCAGTTCTTCGTTGTGGGGAGGCAGGGCTGTCGTGGTGTATATCATCAGGCTGCGCTTCACTACTTCGTCCGGGAAAGATTGGGGCTCGGCATTCATGGACAGGATAAACCCCGGGAATTCACTGACCGGCGGCTGCATTTCATTCTTGATCATGTCCCGGCCGTGCCGGTTGAAGGCGTTGCGGCCGATGTCATCGAACACAACCGGAAGGCGTTTATAAGCCTGCTGCAAACCAATAAGCCTGGCGGCGGTAAAGCTCTGTTTATCGATGGTAGGAGAATACCCGAACATCGAGGTCATCAGCGTATCGACGAGGCTGGTCTTGCCGCAATTTGACTTACCGAAGATAATAGCGAAGGAGGGAAACTTGATCACATCGCTGTCAGTCAGCAGGGCGAGGGAACGCATATCGCAGATGAACGGAGAAAAATAGAGCCAGGCGGCCAGAGTAAAATAGTCCGTCTGGAGCCGCGGCACATTCCCCTCGAAGGCGCCCTGATAATTATTGAAATATTCCACGAGTATCCCCGCATCCGTTTTCACTTTGGCGGTATCCCATTCCAGAGGGAAGCTCTTGCCGGAGAGTAACGCGGTTCGGTTCTCCCGGTCGATAGTAAAATAGCGGTTGTCGGCTTCTTCAACGGTCTTTACCAGCTTGATTCGGCTGATCTCTCTTTTAATTTCAGACGTGATTTTTTGTTTACCACGGTGAATTGCCGGCAGCGCCGCCGAGATTCCCGGTCCAAGAGCCGCGGCCACTTTTTCTACCCGGCCTATGTGTACCGGCGCTGATACTTCCACCTCCGCCGGGTCGGGCGCTTCGACGATGAGAACGGCGGAGGTATCCTTCATGACCGGCGTTTCTGAAATTTCTATGTCCGCTTCCGTTATTCTCTCAGCCGGCAGCGGTATTTCATCCGCGGAGTCCTGTTTAAGCCGTTCATACATGGCGTTATAATGCTGCCAGGCTTTTTCATCGTCATCGAACTTAACTAACGTTTCCGGCTGCGTTCCGGAAAACGCCCTCTCAGAAAGGTTAGCCGAGCCCACGACGACCCGTGTGCGCCCATCGCGATGAGATAAAAGGTACAACTTGGCGTGGGCGATGTTCTTTCTGACGACAAAAAAGCGCGCTTTACCTTCATTAATATGCTCAAGGATATTGACATGCCGTTCGTCGCGGAGTCCCATGATCGCAGCGCGCATATCGCTGATAACCACCTTCTGGAAGGAAAGAATGTCCTTGAAATCCCTGAGTATCCCGAAGTAGCCGAAGATACACTCGAACCTATCATAGTTGAACCGATCCAGCATCCTGACGATGGCATTGATGCTGGCGGAATAGGTCATGACTTTGAGAGTATCGTAACCATTGAACAACGACCAATCGAACTTGCTTTCATCGCGGAAACCGGCGCTTACCACGCGAAGGCCGCCGCCATCATCCAGGCCGAACCCGGCCTGGACTTCTCGCGTGGTATCCGTTTCGTTAAATAGCGGATGTTGGTCCATTAACCTTTTTGTTGACCGGGATCTGGTTCTAGGTACCAACCGCCCGGACAGATAGCATGACTCCGCTCCTATAGTTGCATCGTAAAGCGGTATTGTCAAGGGCAATATGGTTCACCTCCGGTTCGAGTATTCCCGGCAATCCCGTTGTAATGCAACGGGAGGATTTTGTCATGCTGGTTTTTCAACTGCAAATGCACTGAAGCTAACGTTCGTGGAGCACATCGAAAAGAAGCACCGGAAAAAGCCAGCCTGACGAGCTTACTATAGATAAACCAGCCTATTTAGCTATTTGCCAGCCCGGGACACTTTTGC
>CAZPSP010000085.1:0-11447 GCA_964589285.1 uncultured Dehalococcoidaceae bacterium
TATACCCACCGGCAGGTACCCTGTAACGACGGGGGCATCTCGCTGGGACAGGCGGCGATAGCGCGGTACTCATTCTTCCAAAAGGAGAAGTGTAGTATATGAAGCGGGATATGGACTTGATTCGAGATATTTTGCTAAAGATCGAGGACGAAGGCCCTAATCCGAGCGGCATAAAAATGAAAATTGAAGGCTATCCTGATGACGATATTCAGAATCATCTTGGTTTATTAGTCGGTAAAGGACTCGTTAAAGCTATTGATGTTTCTTCTCATGATGGTATCGGCTGGATTCCAACCGAGTTGACATGGGAAGGTTATGATTTCATTGAGAAAGCCAAAGACAAAGGTATTTGGGAAAAAGCAAAGATAGTGCTCAAAGAAAAAGGCATACCGTTTTCTTTCGAATTAATGAAAACCATATTAGTACAAATTGCTTTAAATCAACTAAAGGGGGCAAGTTAGATGAGTAAGAAGAAACTCGGTCCGCAGCCAATGGTCTGGCCCCACCCTGCCGTCCTTGTGGGGGCGGTGACGGACGGGCAGCCGGACTTCGCCGCCGCAGCCTGGACGGGGGTCGCGGCCAGCACGCCGCCGCAGGTAACAGTCTCCCTCCAACCGCACCGGTACAGCCTGCGCGGCATCTACCAGACGAGAGCTTTCTCCATCAACGTGCCCTCCGCGGACCTCGTCAGGGAGACCGACTACTGCGGCCTCGTCTCCGGCAAGGACACAGACAAGGTCAAGGACTGCAATTTCCACGTCTTCCACGGTGAGACCAAGGGCGCGCCCCTCATCGAGGAATGCCCGGTCAACCTGGAATGCATCGTCCGGCACCTGCTCAACCTAGGCAGCCACATCCTCATCGTCGGGCAGGTCATCGAAACGCACATCTCGGAGAACATCATCGTCGACGGCAAGCCGTCCTATGAGAAAGCCGGGCTGTTCGTGTTCGGGCCCGGGACGTACAACCGCGTGGGTGAAGCGTTCGCGGAAGCATTCAAAATCGGCAGGGAAATCAAGGGAGGCAAGTAATGAGCAAAAAAGAGTTCGAACCCCAGCCCTGGCTGTTTCCGAATCCGACCGTTCTTGTCGGGACGGTCTATGACGGCAAGCCGAATGTTGCCACGTATGCCTGGTGCGGCATCGGGGGCGGCGAGCCTCCCATCGTGACCCTGGCGGTGCGCCACCAGCGGCACACCCTGCAGGGGATTTACCAGAACCGGGCGTTCTCGGTGAATGTTCCTGCCGAAGATTTCATCGCCGAAACGGACTACTGCGGGACCGTCTCCGGGCGGGACACGGACAAGATAAAGGACTGCGGGTTCACGGTTTTCTACGGCACCCTGAAGACGACGCCGCTCATCGAAGAGTGCCCGGTGAACCTGGAGTGCGAAGTCCTGCATATCATGGACGTGGGACTGCACGCCCTGGTCATCGGCAAAGTCATCAGCACGCGGGTGACCGGCTTCTGCCTGACGGACGGGATGCCGGACATCACCAAGATACGGCCCATCATTTACAGCCGTGGGAAGCCGCCGCGATACAACGGCGTGGGACCGGTCATCGGTGAGCCGTTCGTGACCGGCAAAGATTTCAAGAAGTAACAGGGAAGGATGAAAGGGACCCTTTATCCGCCCGCGGCGGACTCAGGATGACAACAAAAACGGTGGTGAAATAACCAATGTGTTTAGCGATACCGGCATTAGTTAAGACGATCAAGGGAGAGCAGGCGGAAGTGGACATCGAGGGGGTGACGCGGGACGTGAGCTTGCAACTGACCCCGGAGGCGAAGGTGGGCGATTACGTGCTGCTGCATACAGGGTATGCCATCAGCGTCATCGATGCGGCGGAGGCGGAGGAGACGTTGAACATCCTGCGGGAGATCGCCGATTTGAACGAGGCGGCGGCGAAGGAACGCTGATAAATTTGACGGAAACAAATCCCTCTCGGTCTCCCTCTACGAAAGTGAGACGATCCATCGAGCTGAGCGGTTTTCTAACGGCGAAAGCGATAATTATCGCTGGCAATGATGGCTTCCGATCGTGGTCGGGAATGACAAATCTAATGAACAGCGATGAGAACAGGCAGAAAGCGAAAGCGGAGAGGCCGCGGGCAGGGACGCCCGCGCTACCCGAGTGTGCCAGGCGCGCCGAAGATTTATCGGTGGGTTGCGCCTTGCTCCACCCACCCTACAGCCCTGCGGGAGATCGACGATCTGAACGAGGCTGAAAAGGAAAGGTAACCTGATCCCCTTGAATGGATATCGAGATTGCCACGCCCGCCAGAGACGGGTTCGCAATGACACAATATTATAACCATGAAATACGTTGAAGAATACAGGAACCCGGAACTGGCGAAGAAGCTGCTGGACCGGATCCATGCCATATCACGCAAACCCGCCAAACTCATGGAGTTCTGCGGCGGGCATACGGTAGCTATTTTCAAGAACGGGCTGCGGCAGTTGCTGCCGTCCAACATCGAGATGCTGTCCGGTCCCGGCTGTCCGGTCTGCGTGACCGCCGCGGCGGACCTGGACAGGGCCATCGCCATGGGGCGGCTGCCGGGCGTGATCATCGCCTCGTTCGGGGACATGATACGGGTGCCGGGGAGCTACAGCAGTCTCCAGAAGGCGAGAGCGGAAGGAGCGGACGTCCGCGTCGTCTATTCGGCGCAGGACGCGGTAGCGATTGCGAAGGACAACCCGGAGAGGCAGGTCATTTTCATCGGCATCGGGTTCGAGACGACGGCCCCGACCATCGCGGCGTCCATCCTGCAGGCGGAAAGGCTGGGACTGAGGAACTATTTCGTCCTTTCTTTGCACAAGGTAGCGCCGCCGATTATGAAGGCCATCCTCGATCTCGGGGAGGTCAACCTCAACGGCATCATCTGTCCCGGCCACGTCAGCAGCATCATCGGGACAAAGCCGTACGAGTTCATTGCGCGTGACTACGGCATCGCCTGCGCGGTATCCGGTTTCGAGCCGGTGGACATGCTGCTGGCGGTGGAACGGCTCATCGAGCAAATAGAGAACGGTGAGTCGAGAGTGGACAACGCTTACGGGCGCGGGGTGAAGGCGGAGGGCAACCTGCCGGCCTTGAAATTGATGGACGCGGTCTTCGAGCCGGGCGACGCCAACTGGCGGGGCATCGGCGTGGTGCCGGAGAGCGGGCTGGTCATACGGGAGCAGTATGAGGCCTTCGATGCGGACCGGCACTTCGAGGTGGACCCCGGCCCGGCGATAGAACCGAAGGGCTGTCTGTGCGGGAGCATCCTGCGCGGTGTCGCGACGCCGCTGGAGTGCGCATTGTTCCGCACGGTCTGCACGCCTGAGCACCCGGTGGGGCCTTGCATGGTATCGTCCGAAGGCTGCTGCGCGACGTACTACAAGTTTGGGGAATAGCTCAAAAGCTCAGAATTCAGAGTTTAAAGCCACAGCTTAGAGGTTAAAAGCGACCCGGGCCGTGGTTTTTTTATGGCGCGCTTTGAGTCGTGCCCCGATGCGCACACTCGTTACCTGAGATACACTTGTAGTATCGTCCGGCGGGGAGGATGGGGATGTTCTACGACGATTGGTACGACCTGGTAAGGATCCTGGTGGTGGGGGTGCTGGCTTATGCCGGCTTGATACTGGTCCAGCGCATCAGCGGCAAACGCACCCTGTCCAAGATGAACGCCTTCGACCTCATCGTGACCGTAGCGCTGGGCTCGACGCTGGCGACAATACTCCTTTCGAGCGAGGTATCCCTGTCCGAGGGCATGGTGGCTTTCATCGTCCTAATCGGCCTGCAGTTCGCCGTGACCTGGGTGTCCACCAGGTGGAAGCCCGTTACCAGAGCGGTCAAGAGTGAGCCGCGGCTGCTGCTGTACCGGGGCAGGTTTCTGAAGGATGCCATGCAGCAGGAACGAGTACTGGAAGCGGAGGTCCGGCAGGCAGCCCGGTCCAGCGGCTACGCTGCGTTGGAGGACATCGAAGCCGTGGTGCTGGAGACGGACGGCAACCTGTCCGTAATCGGTTCAACGGAGAAGGGCGAGACGGCGCTGGCTGATGTCGAACTGCCGGGCGATGCGGGAAGAACCCCCTCACCCTGACATCGTTCATTTCCATTCTTGATAGTTCATGGGAGCGGAACAGACTTGTCTCATGGTAAAATAGGACCAACTATGAATGAAGAGAAAGTGCTCCTGGCGCACGGGAGCGGCGGGAAAATGAGCCAGGACCTCATCAAGGGCTTCATGCCGGACCTGGCGAACCCGATATTGAACAAGCTCGACGATTCCGCCGTGTTCGAGGTCTCCGGACGGCTGGCGTTCACCACGGACAGCTACACCGTGAACCCGCTGTTCTTTCCCGGCGGGGACATCGGAAAGCTGGCCGTCTGCGGCACTGTCAACGATATTTCCATGGCCGGGGCCAGGCCGCTGTACCTGAGCCTGGCTTTCATCATCGAAGAGGGGCTTCCGTTCGATGAACTGAGGAAGGTCCTGGCCTCTATCAAAGCCGCGGCGGAGGAAGCCGGGGTCAGCATCGTGACCGGGGACACGAAGGTAGTTAACGCCGGCAGCGCGGACAAATTGTTCATCAACACCGCCGGTGTGGGACTGGTGCGTGAAGGTACGGCCATCTCGGCGTCCAACGCGAGGCCGGGGGACATCGTTGTCATCAACGGGAGCATCGGGGACCACGGCATCGCGGTGATGAGCCAGCGGGAAGGACTAACGTTCAAAACGCCGGTACCTTCCGACTGCGCCCCCCTGAACGGGCTGGTCAGCGCCATGCTTGACGTCTGCCCGGAGATCCGCTGCCTGCGCGATCCCACCCGGGGCGGCCTGGCGACAACGCTCAACGACTTCGCGGCGCAGTCCAACGTTGGCATCAGGATAGAGGAAAAATCGATTCCCATCGACCGTTCCGTTTTGGCGGCCTGTGAACTGCTGGGGCTGGACCCGCTGTACATCGCCAACGAGGGCAAGGTGGTGGCCGTGGTACCGCCGGAAAAAGCGGACGCCGTACTCGCGGCCATGAAAAACCACAAATACGGGAAAGACGCCTGCATCATCGGGGAAGTGACGGACAAACACCCCGGCCGGGTGGTCATGACGACGGCGCTGGGGGCTTCCCGCATCGTGGACGTGCCGGTGGGCGAACTGCTGCCGAGGATCTGCTGAAAGGACGGTCCTGTTTGGTTTTGGTTGTTCTCCCTTATTGTCTTTACGAGTCCGCTCCAGAAGATAAAGCACTCCCGATCTCCGAGATCGCCACGCCCGCCTGAGGCGGACTCGCGATGACACATCTTTTTTATCCCTAAATAGTATCGAAAGGAACTGTCATGACCTTATCCGAGCAATCGAACGAACGGATTCCGCGCGTCGTGGTCATCGGCGTGGGCAACCTGCTGATGAAGGACGAGGGCATCGGCATCCACGTCATCCAGCACCTGCAGACGATCGATTTACCGGATGACGTGAAGCTCGTGGACGGAGGGACGTCGCCGGACATTATCGCCTACACGAGGACGAACGAGAAGCTGATCATCGTCGATTCAGCCAAGGCAGGCGGCGAGCCGGGGACCGTCTACCGGTTCAGGCCGGAAGACCTCGATGCCGGCGGCGGCGACCTGGCATCCGCGCATGAAATGGGCGTGGCGCCGAACCTGAAGCTGATGGAGATGAGCGGCAGCCTGCCGGGAGAGACCGTCATCATCGGTATCGAGCCGAAGGAGATCAGCCTGGGCATGGACCTGACGCCGGAACTCGAAGCCCGGCTGCCCGTCATCGCCGATGTTGTCCTGCGGGAGATAGGTTCTGTTAAGACGTAGCATCGGCGCGGGCATCGAGAGGGTCTTAGCCAAAGATGGGACCGCCGCCGATGCCGCCGAAGAGATAGATTTCATCCGCAGCAGGCGACCAAGGCCCCAGTGTAAAAACCGGGGTCTTTTTCTGTGCAGGGAGAGGGTGGCAAGTTTACTAAAGCCGGTCTTTGGGATATAGTAGGAAGAAGGGGGAGCGGATGAGTCCCGGTGGGCTTCGCGGACTTCAAATCCGTTGGGGGGCAGTTTGGCTGTCTTCGGTGGGTTCGACTCCCATGCGCTCCCGCCAATGAAGCCGGATAATTCTACTTAGACCGATCCCAAAACTGTGAGCGTATCCTACTTAGGCTGGTCATCAGGTATTTGGCCGGCCATCCAGATGGCATTTTTATCGATGCCATCCGGCAGTCTTTGGCCGATCCTGTGTTCAGCATCGAAAAGCGGTATATAACCGCCGCCGATACGTACCCTGTCCCCGATCCTCAGCACCGCCTTTCCGGTTTCATCATTGATCCAGATTTCATCATTATCCGTTCGTAAGGTAAAGCCAAAGGGCCAGATAATTAGACTGTCATCTACATAAAGAGTACCATCCTCTATGTGCAAGGTACCTTCCAGTCGGGCTTGAAGGTACATATGCTGTGGTTCTGCTTGTACGGGAAAATATACATCAGGAGGTTCCTGTTCATTGTCGCTGCCGCACCCGATGCTGCCAGCCAGCATTATGACCGGGATAATCAGTACCAGTAGCACCATTTTTCCGGCAAACAGGGGAAGACCGATTTGTGTATTTTTGTTTTCTGTAAAAATACTCATTGTCTACTCAATATGCTTGAAAGATACCAAAAAAGTCGGTAAAAAGCGGCGCGTATCTTACAGACACGTATTATGATAGATTACAAATCAATTCATGGAGATGTTTTTACCGCTACTCCAAGTATACTGATATAGTCGATTGCCATATAGGTTGCTTGTTCACCGTTACCGGCGTGATGTATACCAAGCGCGGTATTACCAGAAAACCACGGTCCTCCGCTATCTCCTTCATCGGATAAGAGATCATAATCGAAAACATTATCCACTTCAATCCATGTCGAAGATGAAGAAGGCGGACATCCCAGCGCCGTGGTGGAAATAATCATGCCAGCAGTATAGTGCGTTGTATTCCCATATTTTGAAACGATATCACCGACCTTTTGTTGACTTCGAGGTTTTATCGCTGTGATACTAAGTGTCGATCCATCACTCCAATACCGGATTTTATTTTCAACATTCAGTCCGGGCGTGGTATGCCATTGAACATCCCAGGCATACACATAATAGCCACCTTCATAGGTCAGCTGAGTGCCACCATAGTACAGCGTGTCAGCTGCATGTCCCGCTGTCGCAATGCCTTCATCATCGGAGTAAAGGTCTTCTACAGCAAATCCGGAAGCCCCGATTGCGCCGCCTCCGGAAGTTAAGGAAAGCGGCAAGCCACCATAAATATCTGTTTGTGGCTCCATTAGTGAATCGACCGTGTTGACGTTTAGTTTCTCTGGAATTACAAGAGTGTTTGCCTTTTCAGCCTGACGGAATAACTCTATATCATCCTTCAATATGTCAATACTAACACAGTTATTGATAACATCCACGCGGGAGTGTATTCTCAAGCCTTGTTGTAGTACCGACTCATACAATAATGATTGGTCTTCCAGAAGTTCTTTCAGCGATTTGTCAACCTTCGTAGTTTCTATAAATGGTGCCACTACCTCTGGTATATACTTGGTATACTGGCTCAATATTTTGTCTCCACTGGATGTGAACGCTACAATTATTTGATACTCAGGTTCATGTTGTATCCAAAGTCCGCCGTATGTTGATGCCTCGTTTGTTTCTAGTATCGCACCCAAATCAGGGAACGCATCCTGTAATGCAAGACGATACGAAGCTTCATCCAATGTCACGTTGAAACGCTTTGCGTATATCTCCGCTATAATTTGTTGGGGATCTTTTTGAATTGTATTACTGGAATCGGAAAAAACAGTTGATTGAAGACAGAGAACAAGTATAAGAACGATAACGAATGCTAGTAAAGATAAAAACAGCCGTTTTGAACTTGTTATTGTTTTCATTATTCCTCCGAACGATTCCATACTTAATTCATTGGATGCTGGTAGTAACCGGACAAATGCATATTTTATGCTTGATCCACAGAACCTTCAGGTTTCCTAGTGCGTATCACCTCCTTCATTACAGTTAATTAAAGTATAATGGCAGGTGTTTGACTATGTAATGAGCAAATGAACACTCAGCTATATACGATACTCCCATCCTGCCCCGAAATGACGACTATTTTTACAAATCATATAACAATTCTTACAAAATGTCAACATATTAACACCATTATGAACATTAATATTTGTTCTCAGGGATATCGAGCGTATTATTATGAGAACGTGACACGTTAGTGTCGTACATATTGTGCAAAATGGAGACCGTATAGGAAATATTTATTCAGATTAGTTTGACGCCTAACTTTTGTTGTCTTACTATGCCCAACAGCATTGCCTGTAATGTTTAGCCCTTGTTGACCCTTTTGTCCTATCCATGCTAAGATAAAGCGTTCTCTCAAGAGTTGTTTCACTTATCCCCTCTCCCTGAGGAGATCGGAAGAAGTTATCATCCTTCCCGGACACCCAGTCCCAAATTTCATCCGCCTTCCTTGAGCGATAATTCCATTAGTGCTACACTTCAGCAAATGCTTTTTTGAAGGGCTTTTGCAAAAAGAGGGGGTATCAGACATGGCGGAGACGAAATACGGCAAGCATATCCTGAGGGACGCGGCCAAAGCGGCGGAGGGCGGTTTTGCCCGGTACTCCATCCTGGCGCACGAGGGAGAGCTGGGTGTGGACTGCAGCATGGGCTACCACTGCATCTCACAACCGGTGGTGTTCGACAGGCCCCATGCCCACGATTTTTCCGAGCTGCTCTGCTTTATCGGGGCGGACCCGGCGGACCTCCGCAATTTGGGAGCTGAAGTGGAAATCTGCCTCGGTGAAGAACAGGAGAAGCACACCATAGACACCGCCGCTATCGTGTCCATCCCGGCGGGCCTGGTCCACTGCCCATTGACCTTCAAGAACGTGAAAAAGCCGTTCATATTCCTGGAAATCTCCCTCACCCCCGAATACGGGCCGAGCGTGGCGAGGACGCAGGCAGGGTAGCATACCGGTACATTCCGTCCTGGTATTTCGAGGAGGAGAACTGAAGCATGGAAAACCAGAAGTACGGTATCATCAAGAGCGGAGACCCGGCCACCAAATACGGGAAATACATCGTCTACAACACGAAGGCCAACCCTAAGCATCCCACGGACGACCCGAACGTATTCTCAATGTACCTCGACGAGAGGTCCGTGGAAAACGGGTTTTACTTCAGCGGCGTCGTCGTCCATCAGCCGACCGCACCCGGCTCCGTACCGGCCAAGCCGCACTCGCATGATTATCCGGAGTACATAGCCCTCTACGGGACCAACCCGGGCGATGCTTTCGACCTGGGGGGAGAGGTCGAGTTCTGGCTCGGCGATGAGAAGCATACGATCACCGGCACCTGCGTCATCACGGTGCCGGCGGGGCTTTCCCACTGTCCGTTCACCTTCAAGCGGGTAGACAGGCCGATCGTTTTCTGCAGTTGTTCGCCGGCGCCTATTCTCTACGAGCATACCAACCGCGATCCGCTGTTCAGCCGGTTTGCGGAGCCTCCGGACATCGACGAGGTGCTCGACTGAACCTGTTCGGGTTAGTATAAAGCGCTATCTCTAAAAGAGCCGGGGGGAAAGGCGGCAGCCCGCCGATTGGCGGGCTGCCGCAGGTATAACTGTGATTCAAAATGGACTATGGCATCAGGCGCCGAAGCCGCGGTCCTTGACCCAATCGATGTCCTTGCGGGCCTTGCCGAAGCCTACGTCCTCAGTACCGAAGGGGCTGTCCTTCATCATGTCCTTGCTGATAGCTTCGAACCGCTGGCGCATAATCTCTTCCTGTTTCTTCATGCCCTCGGCGGTGGACATGTTGATAACGCGGTCGAAGTTTTCCCGCAGCATCTGTTCGGAATTTTCGTAGGGAAGGATGAAGAGCACTTCGTTCTCGATGCCGCGCTTGAGCCAGTTGGCGAGTTCGACCGGCTCCATGCCCTGGGCGTGAATGGAGCGGAGGACATCGATAGTCTTTTCCGTGACGTTGTAGCCGGTGTTCTCCAGGTTTTTAGGGCGAGTATAGACGGCCTCTGCGATGTTGGACTTGATGTTGGCCGGGCAGAGCACGGAGACGCCGATGCCGTAGGGACGCAGCGCCTGCCAGTAGCTTTCCATGAGGTTGTTGACGGCCGCCTTGGCGGCGGAATAGGGAGCGGTCGTCGAGCCGCCCATGAACGCGCCGTAGGATGACGTGGTAGCGATGTAGCCTCCCTTGCCGGCCTTGATCATGCGGGGCACGAAGGTGACCATGCCGTTGACGACGCCGCCGAGGCAGACGCCCATGACCCAGTCATAGTCCTCATAGGTAGAAGCTTCCGCGGGGCCGAAGGTGTTGACGCCGGCGGTATTGAAGAGCATCTGGGGCGGCGTGCCGAAGACCTTTTCCACCTCGTCAGCGGCGGCGGCATAAGCGGCGCGGTCCGTAATATCGAGCTTGATGGCGTGGACGGTAATGCCCATGCCTTTCAGTTTGGCGGTGGCTTCATCGAGGTGGTCCTGGCGGATATCGGCGATGACGACCTTGCAGCCGGCTTTGCCGAAGACCTCGGCCTGGCCGAGTCCGGCCCCGGACGCACCCCCGGTGATGAACAATACTTTGTCTTTGAAATCCTTCATGGTTCCTCCTTAGTCTATAAAAAGCGTAGTATAAACAGACTTGGGAGTGCAAATGAGCGGGTTTTAACGAAGGGCAGGAAGGCACCGCCGCAAGCAGGGACGCCCGGGCTCACCAGGATTTTTGGGCTGAATGGAGCGACCGGATGACATCGGGGGCGGACGAGGCTAACGTCGCTGGTTCTTGACCCAGTCAAGGTCAGGGCGGGCATTGCCCCAGCCGGCTTCCGCGGCGCCTTTCATGGGGCCGTCCTCGCCCATGTGCTTCATCATTTCCTCGCGGCGTTTCTTTTCCAGTTCCTGTTGCCGCCGGGTCCCTTCACCGCTGCAGTAGTTGGCGAGGCGTTCCCCGTAGTCGCGCATCATCTTTTCCGGTTCCGGGAAAGGAATGATGAGGAACTGCTCGTCTTCGATGCCTTTTTTGACGATTTTGGCCAGGTCGACCGGCTCGATGCCGAAGGAATAGTGGTGGCGCATGAACTCGATGGTGGTCTCATTGGTATTGTAGCCGGTATTGGCGAGATGTGCGGGGCGAGTGTAGGAAGCCTCCGCGATGTTGGTCTTGATGCCGCCGGGGCAGAGGCAGGAGACGCCGATGCCGTAGGGCTTGAGCGCCATATAGTAGGCTTCCATGAGGTTGATGACGGCGGCCTTGGCGGCGCCGTACGGTGCGACGGTGGGCGCGGCCATGAAGCCGGACATCGAGGAGACGGTGACGATGTGCCCTCCCCTTCCGGCCTTGATCATGCGGGGCACAAAGGTGACCATGCCGTTGATGACGCCGCCGAGACA
>CAZPSP010000086.1:0-11180 GCA_964589285.1 uncultured Dehalococcoidaceae bacterium
TTCTCCTGTTATTGACCGCTGTCTCCGGTCCTTATTGCCAGGACCGCCGCACCGGTATGATGGAGCACGTGGTCTGTCACGCTCCCGAATACCGCCCTTCCGATGACGTTTTTACGCGGATTGGTGATGATAATGAGGTCGATGCTGTTCTCCTCGGCAAAGGCGGTGATCGATTCTCCCGGCGTTCCCCTGATGATGACGCCCTCCGCGGGAACGCCTTTATCGCGCAGGTCGCGGGCATGATTTTCGAGATAACTCATGGCGGTCAGTTCGCCTTCGTGAATGTCATCGTTTTCGACATCGACCAGTTCTTCTCTCTCATTCGCGCCGGGACGGAAGGATATCGGCATCGATTCCTGCGGCATATCGATGACATGCGCCAGAATAACACTGCCGCCGGAGCACCGGCCCTGGTCCAAGGCATATTTGACAAGCAACTCTGATTCCTGTGTCAGGTCCATGCAGACGAGTATCCGGGAGAACATCAACAGGCCTTCTCGCTTAAATGTCGGTCCGTGTAATCACATTCAAACATACGCTTGAATTGAGATATATCCGTATCCTCACGCAATTCGCAGCCGTATATACCTGAAATCCGTCTGGAAACAGGGAAATGGCGGACCGGGCGCAGGTACGGAGAAATCCCGCCAATGCATGTCAGGGTTAGACAAGGTCTTAAATGAGTATGGTTACGGATAGGAGATAATCGGAGAGCGCCTGATACTTAACAGTAGTATGTTGAATCTCCGGAAAGCTGGAGAATACGGAAAGGCTGAAGGGTCGCGGCAATCTGGTAATCAGGAGGCCTTGCTATTACGGTAATCCGCATGATATACCCACGGCGCGCCTACGATATAGAGAGTGATGTGAAGGGGGAAAGGTTCCTGGTAGACCGCGTCTGGCCGCGCGGTCTGAAAAAAGAAGATATCAGGGCCGCCTGGCTGCGTGATGCAGCCCCGAGCGATGAGATACGGCAGCGCTTCCATGCGGACGGTAATTGGGATGCATTTAAAGACAGCTACTTCCGGGAACTGGACGATCATGCTCCGGCCTGGGCCCCGCTGGTGGAGGCTGCCAGGAAGGGAGATGTCGTACTGTTGTACGGTTCCCGCGATACCGAGCACAATAACGCTCTGGCATTGAAGGAATATATCGAGAGAAAACTGGAGACAATTCAGTAGCATCAAGCACTAACAACTGGAAAGGAGAAACAATATGACCACGGAAACCATAGCAAGACTCTATCAGACGGCGGACTGGAAGACCGAGAAACATGTCCCGGTCATCGAGTGCCCGGACACGGTCAAGGCCAACGAGATGTTCTCCGTCAAGGCGACCATCGGCAAGGAGGTCGCCCACCCCAACACCACGGCGCACCACATCGCCTGGGTGAAGCTCTATTTTCACCCGGAAGGTGAAAAATTCCCGTATGAGATCGGGTATTTCCAGTTTTCCGCGCACGGGGCTTCGGTGGACGGACCGGACACGAGCACCATTTACACTCATCATGAAGCCATCGCATCCATGAAGACCGGCAAATCAGGTACTCTCTACGCTACGTCCTACTGCAATATACACGGCCTGTGGCAATCTGAAAAAGCTATCAAGGTATCCTGAACCAGGAGCGAAGATATGCAGAAGTATGAGTGCGAGGTATGCGGCTATATCTATGACCCGGAGGTTGGGGACCCGGACGGCGGCATAGCTCCGGGCACGGCGTTCGAGGATATTCCGGACAGCTGGGTCTGTCCGATCTGTTTTGTCCATAAAGACCAGTTCAGGCCCGTATCTTAATGAAGGAGGACAAGTATGCCTGAATTCGTAAAGCCGTTCAGCGGCATGGCGCCGGAACGAAAAATGACCCTGCAGGAATTGGTCCGTGCCATCCGGCTCAATATCGCGGCGGAACATGAAGCCACCCACCTGTACATGGCGCACGCCGATGCCACCGATCATCCCCTGGCGAAGAAAGTGCTGATCGATATCGCCAATGAAGAACGGGTACACGTCGGTGAATTCAACCGGTTGCTGGAAATCCTGACGGGAGATGAAGCCAAATGGCTCGCCGAAGGGGCCGAAGAAGTCAATGCCATGGCGGCCGGTGAGGAAGAAGAAGCCGAACCTGAAGAAGAAGGCGCTCCGGAGCCGCCGTCGATCGGGTCATTGAAAGAATAGAGGGAGGGAAATATGCCGAACAAATACCTTTCCAGAGACGATGCACCGCTCGAACCGGCAATGTGGGACCTGCTCGATAAGGTCATGGTGGAAGCCGCCAGGGGCCGGTTGTCCGGCCGGCGTCTGCTGGCTCTCGAAGGCCCGTTCGGCCTCGGACTGAAGGCTGTGCCGCTCAGCGATCCCGAAGCCGGGTCTGAACCGGTTACCGGCCAGGTCCTGCCGCTGGCGCTCATCAGCACAAGTTTCACCCTGGCAAAACGTGACGTTGCCTCCTTTGAGAGTAACGGCCTGCTCATCGATACCGGTCCCGTCGCCGCGGCGGCGCTGGAATGCGCCCGCCAGGAAGACGATATCATCTTCAATGGTATCCAGAAAAAAGCCGGCCTGCTGAACACCAAGGGACATGGTGTCCTGAAACTGTCCGCGTGGAGTGAGGTGGGAACGGCCGCGAATGATATCATTAATGCCATCGATGTCCTCGACAGGGCCGGATTTTACGGGCCGTACGCGCTGGCCCTGGCGCCCGCCCGTTATAACCAGTTGCTGCGCCGGTATCACAACGGCAACATGAGCGAACTGGAACACATGAAGACGATGGTCACCGAGGGTGTTGTCAAAGCCCCGGCTCTCACCGGCGGCGGCGTACTGGTAGCTTCCGGGCGGCAATTTGCTTCAATTATCCTCGGGCAGGACATGATGGTGGGGTTCATCGGCCCGGCCGGAGAGCGCCTGGAGTTCACCATTTCCGAGAGCCTGACACCGTACATACGGCAACCGGAAGCCGTCTGCATTCTCAACGAGTAACCGAGGCGCGAGCCTGCCGGGTATCCTGTGCAGAGTACCCGGCGGGCTTGTTCACATATCCATTTTTAAAACCTCAGATGTGATTGACGCTTCATACAGGTAAGTCATAAAAGAATTGCGGAAATAAGCTAACCACGCGAAACGATTATTATCATCTCCCCTGCTCCAGCCGCGTGGCCAGCCGGACCGGCAGACCGGCTGCCATAATCCCGTCCTGAGTGGCCTTGATGTCGTACTCAACGCGCTGGAGGCGGAACATGCAGGCCTCGGTGTCATAAACACCGTAAGAAGCCCGTGGGTCGCCGTCACGAGGTTGACCGACAGACCCCGGATTGACGATCATCCGCTTATCACCCAGCATTAGTCCCACACCCGGCTGAAGACCGATGGGCTTGACTACTTCATCATCGTTGCGGAAAGCCACCGGAATATGGGAGTGACCAACCAGGCAATACTTGAAGGGGTAGAGATCGAAGTTTTTTTCCGCGATGCCGGCGGATATCAGGTACTCCAGCAGCGGGTCGACGGGACTGCCGTGTACGAGGAGGAAATCCTCATAGTTTAACGTCAGGGGAAGCCGCGCCAGGTAGTCCTTCTGGGCCGGAGTCAATTGTCCGGCCGTCCATTGCAGCGCCTCCGCCGCGGCCGGATTAAAGTAGGCTGTATCCAGCTTACCGATGGCCGCTCGGTCATGGTTACCGGCGATGACGACGTTACTCAGGGACTTCACGATCTCAATGCAGCCGCCGGGCTCCGGCCCGTACCCGACGATGTCTCCCAGGCACCATACCATGTCGATACCGCCGTGCTCCCGGGCATCCTCCCGCACTGCTTGCAGCGCCGCCAGGTTACCGTGGATATCCGCTATGATGACTATCCTCATATTGTTCACTAATATAACAAGATTTTTATGTAATTACCAGCATCTCCGGCTAACTTTTCCTTTCTCCCTCCGTTATACAAGGCAAGAAGACATAACAACGGGGGACAACATGGCAGACAGATCACTTTCAATATCGCTTATCGTAATCTTCGGGTTTTCCGGCCTGGCGCTGTTGCTAGGTTCCCTGATATTGCCGGGCTTGCAGGAAGACCGTCTTACCGCCTGGATCGCCGGGGGCATCGGCATCGGGTTTGCCTCCATCCGCTGGTTCATGATGCGTCACGAAAACCAGCGAGAAGAGGCAGTACCGGTAGAAAGAAATTCACGAGAAGAAAGCCGACAGGTATAATGACGACGAAAATACTACTGACAATTCTGGCATTCACAGGTTTGGTTTTTACTGGAGGCTGCTATTTACAGACTGTAGATGCAGGAACTACTCTAACGGCAACACAAACGACAGAACCAACCACTACAGCGCCGACGGTCGACGAATCAACGACACCTGCCGATGAAACCATCAATCTGTCCGAGGAAGAGGCCCGGCAGCAGGCGCATGACTTCATTACCAATTCGCCGACGTTCACCTTCGACGGCATGCCGGAGACGCTGGAACTCGTCGATACGCTTATCCTGAGATGCGTGGGGTGTTACACTTTCGTATATGAGTTCGATTGCCGCCACGGCGGCTACGGCGACCGCTCCGGCCAGATTGTTAACCAAACCGTCACGCATCACCGCGCAGTGATCGATTTCCGCCGCGGCGAACTCACCGGCGCGGTGCTGGACGAGGTCTGGGACATGCGGGTGCAGATGATGATCGCCACCGAGGAACAAAGCCTGGAACTGGCCCGTGAGTACCTTGAAAACAGCCCGACATTCACTTTCGACGGCATCGATGGCAGCATTAGTTATGTGGAAACACGGGAACTTCTTGGGTTTTACACCTGGGGCTTCGTATTTGAGTTCGATTGTGGCAACGCCGGCTACGGCGACCGCTCCGGCCAAATGGTTGCTACCGTTATAACTCACCACACCGCCGAGATCATAGTGACTGGAGGCGAGGTAAGCCACGGCGTCATAGACGGCGCGTGGGACATGGAAACCCAGCAATCTATTCCGGACAGTCCGCCGAATGTCTCTACCGCTACAGCGCCGTAAAGTACAGGAATGATGAAAAAACTACTGGCAGCTTTAACTCTTACCGGCTTGATCGTGCTGGCTGGGTGCGGACCGCAGGCGACATCAACAACCACAACGGCGGCCACCACAACGCCGACGCCAACGGAAACAACAACGACCAGCCTCGATATGAATGAACAGCACACACTGCTAGCAGAAGGAAACACGGATTTCGCGTTCGATCTCTACCGGCAGCTCAAGGACGCGGACGGCAACCTTTTCTATTCTCCGTACAGCATTTCCGCCGTCATGGCCATGGTCTACGCCGGGGCCAACGGCGCCACCGAGACGGAGATAAAAAACGCATTAAGCTTCGATCTTGCGGAAATGTACCTGCACCCGTCCTTCCACTGGCTCCAGGAGGAACTGGCGTCACGCTCCGAGCCCAGTAAAAACCTGGAACCGGATGAAATGTTTAAACTGCATGTCGTCAACGATGTCTGGGGCCAAGAGGACTACGAGTATGTCCGGGACTATCTTCATACCCTTGAAGACAACTACGGGGCCGGCCTGCGGGAACTGGACTACATCAACGAGCCGGAAAAAGCCCGCCTGACCATCAACGATTACATTGCAGAGCAGACGGAAGACCGCATCAACGACCTTATTCCGGCCGGCGCTATCGATCCCATGACGCGGCTGGTGCTGACCAACGCCATCTACTTCAATGCAGCGTGGTTCTGGGACTTCTGGGAGGATAATACCAAACCGGCCGATTTCACCCTCCTCGATGGCAGCACGGTCACCGTTGACATGATGCGCCAGACCAACAGCTTCGGCTACAAGGAAGGCGACGGCTACCAAGCCATCGAGATGCTTTACCGGGGCAGCCAGACCTCGATGGTCGTTCTCCTGCCCGCGGAAGGAGCATTCGAGGAATTCGAGGACAAGCTGGATACGGCCTTGCTCAACGATATCATCGCCGGTTTGGAGCGTCAGAAAGTAGAACTCTCCTTCCCGAAATACGAGTTTGAGTCCGAGTTCAACCTGAATGAGGCCCTGGCGGAACTCGGCATGCCGCTGGCTTTTACCGGGCAGGCGGACTTCTCCGGCATTACCGAAGTTGAACCGCTCTGGTTATCGGAGGTCGTGCATAAGTCGTTCGTTTCAGTGGATGAAAAAGGCACCGAGGCCGCCGCAGCGACTGCCGCCATCATGGAATGCAGCGCGGCCATGGACCCTCCCGTCATGACCGTTGACCGCCCGTTCATCTTCCTCATCCGTGACATCCCCACGGGCACGGTCCTGTTCCTCGGGCGTGTGATGGAACCGTAGTATTCAAGGTTGGTTCCCCCTCACCTTAATCCTCTCCCACGAGGGGAGAGGAGAAGCCAAGAGGAGATAAGGCCTTGTTTTCTCAGGCGTTGTCCGAAGTAAACGCCATGACCTCATCGATTGAGGCGGCGTTACAGAGAAGCATGACAAGCCGGTCTACCCCCAATGCCACGCCGCCGCATTCGGGTAGATAATCCAGGGCTTCCATGAAATCGGTGGATATCGGCGGCGCTCTACGGACCTTACGTATCTCGTCGATGGATTCCCGGAAGCGTTTCTCCTGTTCGGCGCGGTCTACCAGTTCGCTGTAGATATTGGCCAGTTCCAGCCCGCCGATGAACACCTCGGCCCGTTCCGCCACCCGTTCGTTCCCCGGCTTGAGTCGGGCCAGCGCCGCCGCAGCTGCCGGATAGTCCATGATCACGGTGGGACGATTGGCTGGAAATGAAGGCTGGATTTTCTCCAGGAACTCGGTATCGAACCGGAGATCGTCATAGTCGTTCACCGGGTCCCAACCGGCCTTCTGGAGATACACGTCCCGGACGGTCATCCGCGGCCAGGGCCCGGCAAGGTTTATGTCAACTCCCCGGTAGTTCAGCGTTTTGCCGCCGGACAGATGCAGGACGAGGTCTTCCGTGTCTTTGATGATGTCCTCGTAATCGGCGTTCGCCCGGTACCACTCCAGCATGGTGAACTCGGGATTATGGAGACGGCCTCGCTCGCCGCGGCGGAAGCACCGGCTGAGCTGGAAGATGCGCTCGTAGCCGGCGGCCAGGAGACGTTTCATGTGGAGTTCGGGAGACGTCGCCAGGAACCAGTCGCCGCTTTCCACGGGCTCGATGTAGACTTCCGGGGCTATGGAAGGCACTCGGACCGGCGTTTCCACTTCCAGGAAGTCCCGTTTCCGGAAAAACGCGCGAATGCCATCGATAACTTGAGCCCGTTTCCGCAGGTTCTTTTGCAGACGGACGAGCCGGTCCCGGTCGTTGCCTGCCATAGCTATTTCTTGCCGGTTACGCGTTCCACGTAAGTGCCGGTGCGGGTATCCACGCGGATGACATCGCCTTCCTTGATGAACTGCGGCGTTTCGATAGTATACCCGGTTTCAAGCACCGACGATTTGCTCTGGGGAGAAATCGTGGCGCCTTTACTTGAGACCTCTGCCTCGACGACCCTCAGTTCCACGGTATTCGGCAGCGTCATGTCGATCACTTCTTCGTCACGCATCTGCATGGTGACCGTCATGCCTTCCAGGAGGAAATTCTTCCTGTCCCCGACCAGGTCTTCCGGCACGAGCACCTGCTCGAAGGTTTTCCCGTCCATGAACACGTAGTGATCGCCATCGCGGTAGAGGTATTGTTTGTCCTGACTGGACATGGTAGCGGCTTCGACGCTGTCTCCGGAGCGGTACGTGCGTTCAATCACCTTGCCGTCCTTGAGGTTCCTCATTTTCAGACGGTAGACGGACCTTCCCTTGCCAGGCTTCATGAATTCAGCGTCTTCAACCACGTACAGGGAACCATCGATGATGAGTTTCGTGTTCTTGTGGACATCAGAAATTTCCATGGACGCTCCTTATGGATGTAATAAATGCTGCCGGCCGTAACCTGTTTTTTGTCTTCTTATATCATAGCACCTCTTATTATGGCTGGGAATGCCTGGAAGGCCTATTCTGTTGCTGTTGTTAGTGACCTCACGTACGAATGATGTTATAATGAACTCATGAAGGTATCAGAAATCGGTGAGTTCGGACTAATCGGCCTGCTGCAGGAGATGATCGCCAGTTTCGAGAAAAAACAACCGCCGAACCCCCGGCTGCTCATCGGCCTGGGTGATGACGCCGCCGCATGGCGTGTTCCCGATGAGATCCAGCTTGCTACTGTGGATACCATGGTAGAGAATGTCCACTTCACCCGGGATACTATCACCTATCGTCAACTTGGGTGGAAAGCCCTGGCCATGAACATCAGCGATATCGTGGCCATGGCCGGCGTACCGAACTACGCTCTTGTTGCCCTGACACTTCCGGATAGCATCGAAGTTGATGATATCAAAGACTTCTACCAGGGCATACTGGACCTCTGCGGGACATTCGGGATGACCGTTGCCGGCGGCAATATCAGCCGTGCGCCGTGCTTTTCCGTCTCAGTTACGGTATTAGGCTCCGGGCGGGAAGATGTCCTGCTCAAGCGTTCCGCCGCAAAACCCGGCGATGCCATTGCCGTGACGGGCTACCCCGGCGACGCTGCCGCGGGGCTGGAAATGCTCACGAAGAAACTCAACTTCGAGCATACGGTAATGGAGCACCTTCATTTTGCCTTCCTACATCCGTTCCCCCGCATGGTAGAAGCGCAAGCCCTCGTCAAGAACGGCATCAAGGCCGCCATCGATATCAGCGACGGGCTGGTATCCGATCTCGGTCACATCTGCGAAGCCAGCGGGGTCGGAGCGCGCATCAACGTCGATGCCCTGCCGGTCAGTTCCATGGCACAGGAAGCCTTCGGCGAGCATGCCCGGGAACTGGCCCTTTCCGGCGGAGAAGCATATGAACTGCTGTTCACCGGTCCCCTGGAAAAGATCCAGCGAGCGATGGCGGACATCACGCTGCCCGTAACAGTCATCGGAGCAATAACCGCGGACAACGCGGGCGAAATCAAACTCGTGGACAGTCAGGGCAGCCCGCTGGAATTCAAAGACCGGGGCTGGCGCCATTTCTAACATTCAATGGAGTCCTTTCATGGTTGAACTGCCCAAAGTCACGCTCGATACCGACTTGAAGGAGGGCTATTGTTTCGGGTGCGGCGTTAACAATCCCATCGGACTGAAACTCAAATTCAAAGAAGAAGCGGACGGCATCAGCGCTGAGTATACCCCGGACCGAAACTTTCAGGGGTGGCCGGGCCTTCTCCATGGAGGCATCACCGCTACTCTCCTCGATGAAGCGATGAGCAACGTCGCCTACCGCACCGGCAACACCTGCCTGACGGCAGTTTCCACCATCCGCATCCGCCTGCCGATCCCCGTGGACGCCTCCCTGGTGGTCTACGCACGGGTCACCCGGCAGCGCAGCCGCCTCATCGAGACGGACGGCAAGGTCTGTCTCAAAGACGGCACGGTGGTCGCTGAAGCAACCGCCAAGCAGTTCGTTGTGGAAAATGGCGCCGCGCAGGGCGATGTAGTCCGGGAAAAGAAAGACCATGTCTGAATCCCGCCTCGAAGCCGTTATCTGGGACATGGACGGCGTTATTGCCGATACCGCGGACTATCATTACGCCGCCTGGAGAGAGACGTTTGCCGAACACGGCGTGAACTTCACAAAGGAAGACTTCATGCAGTTTTTCGGGCGACGGCATGATACCATCATCCGGTTCGGACTGGGAGAAGTCTCTCCGGAGCAGTTCAACGAAATCACGGAGCACAAGCAGCAGCTTTACCGCAAAATAGTGAGCGAAAACGTCGTCGCGCTGCCCGGGGCCAAGGAACTCATCCGCTCTCTGAATGAACATCACATCAAGACGGCCATCGCGTCTTCCGCGCCGATGGACAACATCACCGTCATTACCGACCCCCTCGGCATCACCGGTTGTTTCCAGGCGATTGTCTCCGGACTGGAAGTACCGGAAAGCAAGCCCGACCCTGCCATCTTCCTGCTCGCAGCGGAACGGCTGGGCGTGCCGCGGGAGAACTGTGTTGTCATGGAGGACGCCGTGGCCGGTGTGGCGGGCGCCAAAAAGGCCGGTATGAAATGCGTCGCGGTGACCAACAGCCATCCGGCGGCATCGCTCGGCAGCGCGGACATCATCGTGGACTCTTTAACGGAAATAAGCATCGAACGCCTGCAGGGGCTGTTCGGCTAAAACGATACAGGAGAAACAAATGGAAAGGTCACTCGTTCTCGTCAAACCGGATGCCATGGAGCGCGACCTGGCAGGCGCCATCCTCGCCCGGCTCCAGGCGGAAGGTCTGAAACTAACCGCCCTCCGCATGCTCCACATGGACAAGGCGCTGGCGGAGCGTCATTACGCAGTCCACAAGGACAAACCGTTCTTCAAGGACCTGGTTGAATACATCACGTCCACGCCCATCGTGGCCGCCGTGTTCCAGGGTGAGAATGCCATCGCTCGTATCCGCAAGGTCATGGGCGCCACCAACCCGGAGAAAGCGGACCCCGGCACGATTCGCAAGGACTACGGGCTGGATGTGCAGCGTAACTCGACGCACGCATCGGATTCACCGGAAAATGCGGAAATCGAGATAGCGATCTATTTCAAAGAAAACGAGATTTTCGGGTAGTTACTGCATCCGGATGACCGGGACGCCGTCGTTCCAGAGTTCATCCAGGTTGTAGTAATCACGTTCTTCCCTGCCGAAGATGTGAATGACCACATCGCCATAATCGAGCAGGAGCCAGCCGGAGTCGGGTTCGCCTTCCTCATGGTGGGGCCTGATTCCGGCTTCCTTGAGCACCTTCCTCGTTTCTTCCAGGATAGTGCGAAGCTGGCGCTCGCTGTCCCCGGTGACGATGACGAAGTAGTCTGTAAAACTGCAAATCTTACGGACGTCCAGCAGGACGATGTTGGAAGCCTGCTTATCGGATGCGGCATCCACGGCCTTTCTGGCGATATCGAATGATTCCAGGGTTCGTCTTTGCGTCATAGTCATACAAACAGTATACCATAGCAGCACAGTTTGTCTAAGAACTGGTATAATGACGTATCACTGGAAATTGACGTTTCCAGACCATAGTACTAACGGCCTGCTAAACTATCAACAACAGAGGAAGTTTTTCACAAATCCATTGATTCAGGAGAGAAAGAATCATGAACGAGAGCTTGCTGGCACGGCTCGATCCGGAACTCAA
>CAZPSP010000087.1:0-6392 GCA_964589285.1 uncultured Dehalococcoidaceae bacterium
CGGTCGTGAATGATAACGGCGTACTGCGGGGTTACAATACGGACGGCGAGGGCTTTCTCATGTCCCTCAGCGAGGAAGGCATCGAGCAGGAAGGAAAGAACGTCATCATTCTCGGGGCGGGCGGGGCCTCTCGGTCAATCAGTTATACCCTGGCGAAGAACGGGGCCTCTATCACTATATTGAACCGTGACGCGGCAAAAGCGGCGGCGTTAGCTATGTCGCTGAATAATACTCTCGGCTCGGCCGTGAGCCACGATGTCCTGACCGCAGGGTCGCTGGAAGCGAATATAAACCGGGCGGACATCCTCATCAACACCACCAGCGTCGGCATGAAGCCGGACACCAATGCCAGCCTCGTGCCTGCCGGATTGCTGCGGCCCGACCTCGCGGTAAGCGATGTCCTTTATAGTCCGGAAGGAACGAAGCTTATTCGGGACGCCCGCGCCGCCGGGGCGAAGACGGTGGACGGCACCGGCATGGTGGTCTGGCAGGGCGCCCTGTGCTTCGAACTGTGGACCGGCCGGAAGCCGCCGGTGGAAGTCATGCGGCAAGCCGTATTCAAGGAACTCGGCCTGTGAGTAAAAGCAGCATCGCGCTCATCGGTTTCATGGGGACCGGCAAGTCGGTTGTTGGCAGGCTGCTGGCGGAGAAGACGGGCAAAGACTTCCTGGAACTGGATGCGTTCATCGAAGAACGGGCGGGGATGACCATCCCCGAGATATTCCGGCGGGAAGGCGAAATAGCGTTCCGTGAAAGGGAAATAGCTGCCGTCAAAGAGGTGACGGGACGCCGGAACACAGTCATAGCTTGCGGCGGGGGCGTGGTTCTTACTACAATTAACATCGACCGGCTCAGGACGTTCTGCCATATCGTCTGTTTGACGGCATCGCCGGAGGTAATCGCCCGGCGCTGTGCTGGTGACGAATCCCGGCCCCTGCTGGCGGGTGAAGACCGACTGATGAGTATCAAGCGCCTGATGGCTTACCGGCGGCCGTTTTATACCAGAGCGGCGGATATTACGGTAGCAACCTCCCGGCTCAGTCCGGCCGGAGTGGTGAGGAGCATTTTGAGGAAGCTTGAAGAGAATGAAGATAACGGTCAGTAAAAGCGATGTCAGTGGAACCGTCAGCGTTCCTACATCCAAGAGCCTCACCATCCGCGCTCTCATGTGCGCCGCGCTGAGTTCCGGGGAAAGCGTTATCACCGACCCGCTCATCAGTGAAGATACGGAGGCTGCCGCCCGTGTCCTGGGGCAACTGGGCGCCGCAATCACTAAGAATGGAAATGCCTGGCATATTACCGGCGGCGCGCTCCGTGCCTCGGAGAGGGAACTGCACTGCGGCGAATCCGCTACGACGCTCCGGTTCATCACGGCAATCTGCGCCGTAATCCCTGGTGTTCATCGCATCGTGGGCGGGCCGTCGCTTTCCAGGCGGCCGGTCAAATCCCTGGTCGAATCGCTCCGCAAGCTGGGCGTCAATGCCGACTTCGAGGGCAAGACAACGCCCCCGGTGAACGTGGAGGGAGGCACCCTGCGCGGCGGGCTGACGACCATGCCCGGCAACATCAGTTCCCAGTTCATCTCCGCCCTTATGCTGGCGGCCCCCTTGACGCGGCAGGGCATTGCCATCCGGCTGGTAACGCCGCTGACATCGAAGCCGTATGTCCTAATGACCATTGCCATGCTCCGTAAATTCGGCGTCACCGTCAAGAGCCAGGTGGACCGGTTCGTCATACCGGCGCAGCGGTACCAGCCGGCGAATGTCACCATCGAAGGCGACTGGTCTTCCGCCTCGTATTTCCTGGCCCTGGGCGGCGCATCGAACGGGGGGGTTACGGTCGATAACCTCAGTACGTCCAGTCTGCAGGGGGACAGGGTCATCCTTGACCACCTGCGCACGATGGGCGCCGGGGTCAGGGTATCAGGTAACAGTGTTACCGTCACCGGCCGGCCTCTCCGGGCTATTCATGCCGATATGACCGACGCCATCGACCTGTTGCCGACGATGGCCTGCCTGGCGGCCATGGCCAACGGCACGTCCGTTCTGACCGGCATAGAACGTGCCCGTATCAAGGAATCCAACCGGGTGGCGGCGGTCAAACAGGGACTGGAACGCCTCGGAGTGGAAGTAACTGAAACGCAGGACCGGATGACCATCATTGGTTTGCCCACCATGAAAAAGGTGCAGGAGACCTACGGGGAAGCGGAGAAGGAAATGGTTGTCGAAGAGCACGGACCGGTGGTGATCGACAGCTTCGACGATCATCGCATCGCCATGGCCTTCGGTATGCTGGGCGCCGCCGTGGGCGGCGAGATTTTCAACAATACTCAGGTGCCTAAACCGATCATCGACCGTGCCGAGTGCGTCGCCAAGACATTTCCGAATTTTTGGGTGCTCATGAAATCAGTGGGCGTTCAGATGGAGCGGCATGAATAGTCTCGGCAGGGAGTTCGTCATCACTGTTTACGGCGAGAGCCACGGGAAGTGCGTGGGCGTTGTTATCGACGGCTGCCCGGCGGGCCTGCCGCTGACGGAGGCGGACATCCAGGCGGATGTGGACCGGCGCAAGCCTGCCGGAGGCCCCGCTGCCACGGCGCGAGCTGAACAGGACCGGGTGGAAGTCCTCTCCGGGCTGCTCAATGAAAAAACGACCGGCGCTCCCATCAATCTGATGGTGCGGAACGAGGACATCGACGACAGCGATTACGACCGCCTGGGTGGGCTCCTCCGTCCCGGTCACGCCGATTACACGTCTTATATGAAATACGGCGGCAACGCCGATACCCGCGGTGGCGGGATGTTCTCCGGGCGGATGACGGCGGCCCTTGTCATGGCCGGGGCGGCCGCGAGGAAGCTGCTCACGGAGATAGGCATCGATATCGTCGCACACATCGTTGAGATAGGCGGTATTATCGCCCGCCCGGCGGATTTCGACGCGATAAAAAGCTCTGCCGGAACTGATTCTCTTCGGTGTGCTGATGCCGAAACCTCGGTCAGGATGAACAATGCCATCGCCTGGGCAAGGGAGCAGGGTGATTCCCTTGGCGGGATCATCGAAGGCGTGGCCGTGAAGATGCCGGTCGGGCTGGGCGAGCCCTTCTTCGATACCCTGGAGGGTGACCTGGCCAAGGCGTTGTTCGCTATCCCTGCCGTTAAAGGTGTGGAGTTCGGTGCCGGTTTCAGCGCGGCGCGGATGAAAGGCTCGGAGAACAACGATCCGTTTGCCTTCCAGGACGGACGTATTGTGACCCTGAGCAATAGCGCCGGCGGCGTCCTTGGAGGTATTTCTACTGGTATGCCGCTCATCGTCCGAGTGGCCGTCAAGCCGACGCCCTCAATTGGTATAGAGCAGAAGACGGTAGATGTGCGCAGCATGAAAGAGACGACAATTACCATAGGGGGGCGCCATGACGCCTGCATCGTCCCCAGGGCGGTGCCGGTGGTCGAAGCTATGATGGCGGTGACGCTGGCGGACTTCGCCATACGAGCGGGCATTATTCCGAAGGTAGTATCATGAACCTTGAAGAACTTCGCAAGAAAATAGACGAGATCGATGCCAGGGTTGTGGAACTCATCGCTGAACGCCAGCGCGTGTCCACCGAGATTGGCAAGGGCAAGCAGGAAACGCGGCAGGTTATCCAGGACCGGGAGCGGGAGAAAGCGGTCATCCGGCACGTACGGGACATGGCCCGGGAACTGGGTATCAGCCCCGCCGACGTGGAGACCATCTACCGCCAGATCATGGCGGCCAGCCGCAAGATACAGGGCGTTTCCGTGGCATTCCAGGGCGAGCCGGGCGCCTACAGCGAGGAAGCGGCTATCCGCTTCTTCGGCCCGTCCACGAAGGGTATACCCTGCGAGAGCTTCGACGAGGTGTTTGAAGCTGTCGAACAGGGCCGGACGCCGTTCGCGCTCGTGCCGGTGGAGAACTCCCTGGAAGGCAGCGTTACCCGAGCCTATGACCTTCTGCTCGATTCACCGCTCATGGTCTGCGGTGAGACCGAACTGCGCATCAGCCACTGCCTGATTGCGCCGGAAGGCACGACGCTGGATTCCATCAAATATGTTTACTCTCACCCCCAGGCGCTTGGCCAGAGCCGGAACTATCTCAAACAGCTCCACGCGGAACTGGTACCGTCCTCGGACACCGCGGGCAGCGTCAAGATGATCAAGGAAGGTAATGTCCGGGACAGCGCCGCGGTGGCGTCCGCCCGGGCCGCCGAGATCTATGACATGAAAGTGCTGGCCAGGGAGATTGAAGACAACCCGCATAATTTCACGCGCTTTTTCGTATTATCCAAGGAAGACGCCCTGCCGACCGGCGCGGACAAGACGTCCATCGTGTTCTCCCTCAAGCACAAACCGGGGTCGCTGTACGATTCCCTCGGAGAATTTGCCTCACGCGGCGTCAACCTGACCAAGCTGGAATCTCGTCCCACGCGCCACCAGCCCTGGGAATACAATTTCTACATGGACGTAGCCGGCCACCGGGAAGACGAGACACTCGCCGGGGCGCTCAAATCGCTGGAAGAGCACGCCATCTTCGTCAAGATACTCGGCTCCTACCCCCGGATGAAACAGGTTTTCTAGGTGTTCACCGAAACCCCGGGACAGGGTTTAAGTACTTACCTGATTTGGGTCATAAACGGATTCACGTTTGGACTTTTAACACCGGTTTTCTGTATTCTGTATGAAGTATTGAGTGAGAGATTGTGAGTCTATGACGAACAGACGCGTGGCCATCATCGGCGGGGCTGGAAAAATGGGGCGGTGGCTGGCTTCTTTTTTACACAGCGCGGGGTGCGACGTCATCCTGACCGATACCGACGAAGAAAACCTGCGGGAAGCCGGGCGGCGCCTCGGGTTGCCATTCTGCCTCTCCAGCGAGATTGCCGTGACCGGCGCTGATTACATCATCCTGGCCGTGCCCGTAACGGCCGTAGAGCCGGTAGCCCGGTTCATCGGGCCGTATATCAAGGGATGGCAGTCGGTGATTGACATAACTTCCATCAAAACGGTCCCCGTCAAGGCCATGCACAAACACATCACCAACGGTCTGGTGCTCGGCGGGCACCCCTTGTTCGGGCCCGGTGCAGCGAGCCTGGAGAACAAGAACATCATCCTGACGCCGACCAACGATGAAGAATCAGTGCTGGCGGAAAGGGTCGGCAAGTTCCTGGAAAGCAAGGGCGGTCATGTGTCGCTGATGACGCCGGACGAGCATGATGAGATGATGAGCCTCGTGCTCGGGCTTTCCCACTTCATTGCCCTTGTCGCCGCGGACACCCTGCTGGAAGCGCGGGACGGCCGCCCGATGGAAGCCGCCGGGAGTTCCACGTACAAGGTGCTGATGACGCTCATCGAGAGCGTCCTTAGTGAAGACCCGGACCTCTATGCTACTATCCAGATGAACCTTCCCAAGGCCAAGAACTTCGAGAGGCTGTTCCAGAGGAAGACGGCCATCTGGCTCAGGCTCGTGACCAACCGCCGCAAGAAGACGTTCGCCAGGCGGATGACGAAGCTCCAGGAGAAGCTGGAGAAGGTCGCGCCGGATTTCCAGAAGTCCTACGAAAAGATGTACCGCATCGTTGAGGGATTATAGTGATCGACCGGAGGTGCCGGTGGTTCCCGGGCTGTAAATATTATTTAGATGCGGGGCAAATCAGGGCTTACATAAAAACCTTGAAATGAGTCTTGAACGATTGACCGGACCGCAGTGACAAGGCAATCGAAACCGGCGCTTTTGGAAATATATCCCAGCGCTCCTGCCTTTTTGGCCAGAGAAATATAGAATGGTTCCGTGGTAACGGACCAGACCAGGGTAAGCGTTCCAGGAATCATCTCGCGGAGCTTTTTGATCAACTCGATGCCGTTAAGACTTTTCATCCAGAGATCGGTCACCAGAACATCGAAAGACCCCGGTTTGACCGCGTTCAAGGCCTCCTCTCCGCTGGCAAATTCTCCCGCGACCTGGATATCCGGTTCTGCCTCGAAACACTTTTTAAGGAGTCCTCGAATACCCTTATGGTCATCGACAATGATTACCCGGATACATTTCATTTCATTACATCGAGTCCATGAGCGGGCACCTCTATTATGGGGTCATTATACTCCTCCGGTCAGGTAAATAACAACAATAAGATGATGTAGCTCACGTATGACTCGACCTAGTAATATTGGGTATTACTGCCGTCATCTCGGTAGTTCGGAAACTTCACATAAAAACTGAGAGGACCGATGTCTGACAAAGTCAAAACCATGGGATCAAGGATCAAGAAACTGAGGGAAGACCTTGGCATCACACAGGACACGCTCGCCCGCCGGCTCAATGTGACTCCCCAGCATATATCGGCGATCGAGCTTGACAAGCGCCTACCATCGCTAAGTTTT
>CAZPSP010000087.1:6492-11151 GCA_964589285.1 uncultured Dehalococcoidaceae bacterium
TCCCCAGCATATATCGGCGATCGAGCTTGACAAGCGCCTACCATCGCTAAGTTTTCTGGCCCAACTGGCCGAACAGTTCAAGACCACCACGGACTATATCATCACGGGAAAATCCAGCGGACAGCACGATGCCGTTGCGGCGGTTTTAAGCGATGATGCTCTGCCGGATGAGGCTAAAAAAGCGCTGGCTTCGCTGATCAACCTGTTCAGGAATACGAGTTTCTCTACCAATCAGGGTTAAGCGGTACCCGGCAGAAATTCGAATCTGATGGATGGAGCAGGGGCATGACGTTCTGTTCCCGGTTGACGCCATCATGGAAGAATTGACCCGGGAAGTGGCCTGATTATCACAAAAGCCGAAGGTGCCGGAAGCCGAACTGCGTAAGAAATCGGATGAATTTGTTGATGCGGTATTCGAATAGCCGGCCAAAGTCCTCACCTGCTCAATGGTCCGGTGCTTGAGAAGGGCTCAGCATGGCAGGCTCACCCCCGCCGAGGGTATGACTAGTCTTCTTCCTTGGAGCTGAAGATAAAGTCGAGGTCGGCCTGGAGGGCGGCAAGCTTCTCCGCCGGGAAGACCGTATCGTCCACGTCAATCATGAGCTTGGTTTCTTCCCGCGCCGTTCCGACAACATGCACGCGCAGGCATTCTTTATCATTCAGGGTGAAGGTCAGCGTACCGCGCAAAATGAAATCCGCGGAACGGTCCGGCAGAGTGTACGTTTCCTGCCGGTTGGCGCCGAGCTTCAGTCCCTGTTTCAGGGAGAAGTCCATGACCTCGGCGTAGAGCAGGTCCGGGCTGATCTCACGATATGTCTTTCTGATGCTAATCATGCGTTCCTGTCTTGCAGGCTGCCGCCTACATTTCCCGGTTGAGACTGGCGAGGAATTCCGCGTTAGTCTTGCTCTTCCGCATCCGGTCGAGGACGCGCTCGGTGGCTTCCGTGAAGTTGTTGGAATCGGACGCGATGATGCTGACCATGCGCCGCAGCAGCCAGACCTGTTTGAGGGTCTCCTCGCCGAGGAGGAGTTCCTCGCGGCGGGTGCTGGAGCGCTGGATATCCATGGCCGGGAAGGTGCGACGTTCGGAGAGCCGGCGGTCGAGATGGAGTTCCATGTTGCCGGTGCCTTTAAACTCTTCATAGATGAGATCGTCCATGCGCGAGCCGGTATCGATAAGGCAGGTCGCCAGAATAGTCAGGCTGCCGCCTTCTTCGGTGTTACGGGCGGCCCCGAAGAACCGCTTGGCGGGATGCAGGGCGGCGGGGTCGATACCGCCGGAAAGAGTACGGCCGCTGGAGGGCATGGCCAGGTTGTAGGCGCGGGTCAGGCGGGTAATGCCATCGAGGAGAATGACGACGTCTTTGCCGCTCTCCACGAGCCGCTTGGCGCGTTCCAAGGCCAGTTCCGCCACACGGGTCTGGTTCTCCACTATTTCATCGAAGGTGGCGGCGATAACCTCGCCGCTGACCGAGCGGCGCATATCCGTGACTTCTTCCGGGCGCTCGCCGATGAGGCAGACCATGAGGTAGATATCTTCATATTTGCTGGTGATCGCCGCCGCAATGGACTTCAGGAGCAGCGTTTTACCGGTCTTGGGCGGAGCGACGATGAGGCCGCGCTGTCCGCGCCCCGTGGGGGCGATGAGGTTGATGAGCCGTGTTGAAAGGTCCGAGGGGTCGTATTCCAGGTTGATGAGGCGGTCCGGGAAGGTGGGCGTTAATGAGCCGAAGGGCTGGCGGGACTTGATGGCCTCGGGGTCGAACCCGTTGATGGCGACCACCTGGAGCAGGCTGAAGTACTTTTCATTGCTCTTGGGCGGGCGGCCTTCACCGGTGACCTTGTCCCCGTTACGCAGGCCGAAGCGCCGTATCTGGGACGGTGAGATATATACGTCCGTCTGGCTGGGCAGCAGCGTTTCCTGCCTGAGGAAGCCGTAGCCGTCAGCCATGATCTCCAGAATACCGCTGACGAATATGTTGCCCTGCTCTTCTGAATGAGACTCCAGGAGACGCATGATGATGTCATGCTTTTTCATGGGGCCGGGGTTCTGGATGCCTTTTTCCTTGGCCATCTCCACGAGTTCTTCCTTGGTCTTGCTTTCAAGTTCGGTCATGTTCATATAACCACCTCACAATCGTCCCATCTCCCCGGAAGGAAGAGGAAATGTAAAAAACCTTTCATCGCGTCGTTATTATTTTTTTGCCACCTTTTCCCAGTCGGCCAGGAAACGCTTGATGCCGATATCGGTCAGCGGGTGCTGTATCATCTGCATTAACACATTATACGGGACGGTGGCGATATCTACGCCGGCCATGGCGGACCAGGAACAATGCATCGGGTTCCGGATGCTGGCGGCGATGACCTGGGTTGACAGGTCCGGGTATTTACGGAGTATGTCAATTGTATCATAAACCACTTCCATGCCGTCCTGGCCGACGTCATCGAGGCGGCCGATGAAGATGCTGACATAGGACGCCCCGGCCAGCGCCCCGAGCAGGGCCTGGTTGGCGGAGAAGATGAGCGTCATGTTGACATCGATGCCCTCGCTGGCGAGGACGGAGGTAGCCTTGAGGCCCTCGGCGCACATGGGGACCTTGATGTTGACGTTGGGCGCCCAGGACGCCTTAACGCGGGCTTCCGCGATCATGGACTCGGCGTCTTCCGAGAGCACTTCAACGGAAACCGGCCCGTCCACAAGCGAGCAAATCTTGCGGGTGACAGACTCGTAATCAGCCGTTTTTTCTTTGGAAAGCAGGGAAGGGTTGGTGGTAACGCCGCTGATGATGCCGAGACTGACGGCTTCCTGTATTTGATCTATATTGGCGGTATCAAGAAAGATCTGCATCGTAACCTCCGAGTTGTTCCGTGGCCAGGGGCAGCGGCGTCTGGTCGCCTTCACGCAGGATGTCTTTAGCGACCCGTATAAAGTCGCTGAACAGCGGGTGCGGCCGCTGCGGGCGGGAGAGGAATTCCGGATGGAACTGACAGCCCAGCATCCACGGATGGTCCTTTATCTCGCAAATTTCTATGAGTTTCTCGTCCGGGGACATGCCGCTGTAGACCATGCCGGCCTCGGCAAGCTGTTCCCGGAAGGCGTTGTTGAACTCCAGCCGGTGCCGGTGGCGTTCCACGATCTCCGGCTTCCCATAAGACCGCGCGGCGATGGTGCCCGGAGTGAGCTTGCAGGGGTAATTGCCCAGGCGCATCGTGGCGCCTTTGTCCGAGAGCGATTTCTGCTCGATCATATAATCGATGACGGGGTAGGGTGTTTTTTCATAAAATTCGGTGGAATGGGCCTTGTCCGAGTTGAAATACAGCCGGGCCAGTTCGATGACCATGATATGCAGGCCGAGGCACAGCCCGAAATAGGGTATGCGGTGCTCCCGCGCGTACCGGGCGGCACAGATCATACCTTCGATGCCGCGGTCCCCGAACCCGCCGGGCACGATAATGCCCTGGGCCTCGTGGAGCATGTGGTGTACGCTTTCATCGTTGATATCTTCCGAGTGGACCCAGAACAGGTTGAGTTCACGGTCATGGTGGAGGGCGGCGTGGTAGAGGGCTTCGCGGACGGAATAGTAGGCGTCGTTGAGCTCGACATACTTGCCGACGAGGGCGATGCTGACCGGCTCACGCGGTTTTTCGATACGCTGCACCAGGTTTTCCCACTGCTTCAGGTCGACAGGGTGTTTTTCTTCCAGGTCGAGCCGGTCTATGATAAAGCGCCCCAAGCCGCAGTTCTCCAGGATACCGGGTATCTTATAAATGGTGTCAACGGTCTCGAGCGGGATAACAGCCTCTTTTTCGACGTCACAGAAGAGGCTGATCTTGGCGCGGATGCTGTCCGATATTTCATAATCGCTGCGGCAGATGATGACGTCCGGCTGGATACCGATGCGCCGCAGTTCGTTAACGCTGTGCTGGGTCGGCTTGGTCTTTATCTCCCCGGTGGAATTGAGGTAGGGGAGGAAGGTGACATGGATGTAGAGGACATTGCCGCGCCCCATGTCGTTGCGCATCTGGCGGATGGCTTCCAGGAAGGGCTGGCCTTCGATATCGCCGACGGTGCCGCCGACTTCGACAAGGTAGATGTCCGCCGGGGCGGTGTCCGCCAGCCGACGGAAACGGGACTTGATCTCTGTGGTGAGATGGGGAACGATCTGAATGGTGCCGCCGAGGAAGTCACCACGGCGTTCCTTAGCGATAAGGGCGCTGTATATCTGCCCGGAAGTCGTGTTGGAGTATTTGTTGACTTCGCTGTCGATGAACCGTTCGTAGTTGCCGAGGTCGAGATCGGTCTCGGCCCCGTCCCCGGTCACGAAGACCTCTCCGTGCTGGTAGGGGGACATGGTGCCGGGATCGACGTTCAGGTAGGGGTCCAGTTTCATGGCGGCGACGGACAGGCCGCGGGCTTTGAGGATGGAGCCGATGGATGCGACAGCGATGCCCTTGCCGACGGAACTTACCACGCCTCCGGTAACGAAGATATACTTTGGCATATAGAGAAACTAACTCCAGGATTTCGGAAACAGTCCAGCAGTATCCCGGTATATATTGGGAAAGCTGGAACGGGAATTTACAATCAAGCGCCTCTGAATGACCTGATTACAATCTGCCCAACTGATAACAAAAGGGGAACTCAAACAAAAAACGGTT
>CAZPSP010000088.1:0-10862 GCA_964589285.1 uncultured Dehalococcoidaceae bacterium
GTCTCTGAGGTCATGCTCCAGCAGACCCAGACCTCACGCGTTGTAACCAAATACAACGAGTTCATTGAGGCATTCCCGGACTTCTACACGCTAGCCGCCGCATCCCTCCGGGACGTCCTCGCCGCCTGGCAGGGACTCGGGTATAACCGCCGCGCTATCGCCCTGCAGAAAACAGCCGATATCATTGTGTCTGAGCACAACAGCCGCCTCCCGCAAACTGTGGAAAGCCTGCAGAAGCTGCCCGGCATCGGCCCCAACACCGCCGGGGCCGTTCTCGCCATCGCTTTCAATCGCCCGGTTGCGTTTATCGAGACCAACATCCGCTCCGTCTGCTATTACTTCTTCCACCCGGAGGAGCCGTCCGTCCCGGAAAGCGAGTATAAAAAGCTCGTCGAAGCCACGCTGGACGCCGCCAAACCCCGCGAATGGTACTACGCTCTTTACGATTACGGGGCCATGCTGAAAAGCTCCGGCAGGAAAACCGATAGGCCCCTCTCCCGGCAGTCCCGTTTCGAAGGCTCGGACCGCCAGGTGCGCGGCCATGTCCTCCGCTTCCTCCTCGACGGCCATACCGCGACCAGGCCGGAGATTATCAAGCACCTCGGGGGTGAGGAAGACCGCCTCGACCGCATCCTGACGGGGCTTGAACATGAAGGCTTTATCGCTTTCAACGGTAATGCCTATCGTCTGCGCGATAAAAATGAGACCTGACATCCATTGACAGGCCGGTACTATTGCCTCTATACTAATAGTTAGGTACTGGCTAACCATTAACATTTTACTAACATTTTGGTGGTAACTTTCTATTCAAGGAGTCGAAGATGGTAGCTGACCGAGATACACAGGTTGAGCAAATCCTGGGCCTGACCGACAAGCTGTTCGGCGCGCTCCTTCCTACTGTTCCCAAAGAGGTCCTGGACCTCGATGTGACCATGCCCCAGCTGAAGATTCTGCTGATGCTGTTCATCAACGGCCCGGTCCGCATGAGCGCCATCGCTTCCGACCTGGGGGTCACCCTGGCCACCGCGACCGGCCTCGTGGACAGGATCGTCGAACGCGAATTTGTTGTCCGCGAAAATAACCCGGAAGACCGCCGCGTGGTCATGTGCCGCCTGTCACCTTCCGGTCAGCAGACGGTCAGCCGTATCTGGTATTCCGTTCGCAGGAAGATGAGCAGTATCCTTCAAAGCCTGGACCCGGAAAGCCTATCCATACTGAACCAGGCCCTGGAGAACATGCTGGCAAATGCAGACCACATCGCTCAAACCTTGACTGCCCCGGATGAAACATGATGGTGGAGATGTGCTGATGGTAAACGAAAGCCGCGGGCCGTTGGGCCCGTTATAACCGCCACGGCCGCTGCCGGGTAAGTACGCCCCGGAAGGCGGCCCTTTACCTGCCTCAACAAAAAAAGAAAAGCCGTTAAACCGGTTATAGGGAGTGTTTGTCTCTTTTTTCCCGGATGCGGTGCACGGAGGTATTGATGTTTGAGAAAATAGGCGGATTTGCCGTTAAATTCAAGTTCTGGCTGGTCGCCGCCTGGATTATCCTGGCTGTGCTGATGTTCCTGTTCGCCCCCTCCCTGAGCGAGGTCGGCTCGATAGACGAGTCCACCTTCCTGCCCGCGGACAGCCAGTCTCTCCAGGCGCGTGAACTGATCGCTGAATACTTTCCGGACTCGGTGGCCGGCTCCACGATGAGCCTCGTCTTCTTCGACGCCGGCGGCCTCGATGACGCTGACATGGCCTACGCTCAACAGATAACGGACTGGCTTGCCTCCGGTGAGACTCCCTTTGTTGTGGAATCGGTCACGTCCGTCTTCACCGATCCGGAACTATCCTCCCGCCTCGTCAGCCCGGATAGTACCACCATGATCGTCAACGCCGGTCTGGAAAAGACTGCGTACGACGCCGGCGCCGCTGATGTCGTTGAAGCCGCCCGGGAACACATCGTTGGAACGCCGGAGGGACTCGAAGTTTACGTTTCCGGCCAGATGGCTATCTACGCCGACCTCAACGAAGCCTTGCTGAAAAGCATCGACCTCACTACCATCGTCACAATAATTCTCATTGTCGTTCTGCTTCTCGCCATTTACCGTTCCCCCCTCTCCGCCCTGGTCCCGCTGCTGACCATCGGCATCGCCTTCCTGGTCTCCCGCGGCGTTCTCGGCATCATCGCCGAGGCCGGGCTTTCTCTCTGGTCACAGCTTGACATCTTCCTGGTCGTCCTCATTTTCGGCGTCGGGACGGACTACTGCCTGTTCCTCATATCACGTTATCGTGAAGAGCTGGCGAAATACAATACCCGCGCTGAGGCCATGAAACACACCGTCGGGCGCATCGGGGAGGTCATCGCCGCCAGCGCCTTCGCCGTTATCGTCGGCCTCGCCGGCATGGCGGTGGCCCGGTACCAGATGATACAGACCATGGGACCCACGCTCGGCCTCACCATTTTCATCACCCTGCTGGCCGCCCTTACGCTGACCCCTGCCCTGGCCTCGGTCTTCGGGCGGGCGCTGTTCTGGCCCCGCCACGATATCGTCAAACAGGAGGCTGCTCCTAAAAAGTCCGGCCTGTGGCACTGGGTGGCCGCCCAGGCTACCGGTCATCCGGTCTGGGTCGTCGTGATCCTGCTCATCGTATTCCTGCTTCCGTACATTGCCCTCCCCTCTCTTAACCGGTCCTTCGACCAGATGGCGGAAATACCCCAGGATTCCGAGTCTATCCAGGGGTTCAAGGTGCTTGAGAGCCACTTCAACATCGGGCAAATGGACCCGGTGAACGGCCTCATCGTCGCCGACGAGGAGACCGATCTGACCTCTCCGGAATCCCTCGCCGCCCTGGATTCGCTGTCGGCTGCCCTGGCGCAGGCAGACGGTGTCGTATCGGTCCAGGGCATCACCCGGCCGGAAGGGACTGATGAAGCATTGGCGGCGCTGACCGTTTCCGGCCAGCTCGGTATGATCGGACAGCAGATAACCTCCAATTTCAATGAGGACGCGGATCCTTCCGTGCTGTTCAGCGACGAGGTTGAGAAGGCCTTCCTCCAGGTCGATAGCTACCTCGATGAACTCGCCGCCGCGTTCCCGTGGACTGGCGAGAGTGATCAATACCGGATCCTCCGGTCTGACGTCGACGACGTCCGCGCCGCCATCGATGAGGTCCGTTCCGGCGCCATGGTGGAAAACCAGTTGGATATGCTTGCCGGTCAGCTTGCCGCCGCGGCGGAGTCTCCCTACGGTGAAGGCAGCGCTCCCACGGAACAGGCAGCCGGTCTTGTCCTGATGGCCGGAGGCTACCTGGACGAACTCGTTGCCGCGTACCCTGCCGTGGCGGATATCGATGCCTATCAGGATGCGGACGGCATCCTCAATGACCTCGCCGTAGCCTTCACCTCTTCTCAGCCCCCCGCTTCCTTGCCGCGGGAAACGCAGCAGGCCATGGCGGACCTGCCCGGCTCCCTGGAACGCATCGCCGCTGATATGAGTGATATGGCCGCCTCTGTCCGGGACCAGAAGATGGTGCTCCTGTCTCAAACCCTGGCCCAGGCATCGGGTGGTTCGCCGGTGGATGCACTGACCGCTGAACTGGATTCTTTCCAGACCGCCCTCCAGGGGCTGGCCGCCGCGGCTGTCGCTAACGGCAATCCGGTCTTCCTGTCTCAGACGCTCCTGGCCTCCTCGCCGGAAGCCTCCACCCTGCTGGATACGTTCTACAGTGAGGACCGCAGGGCCACCCGCCTCTTCATTGTCCTGGACTCATTCCCGCAGTCGGAACGTGCCGTGACATCGATTGAGGAAATCCGGGATACTATGCAGAAAACATTGGCAAACTCCAGCCTGGCCGGCGCAGAAGCCGTCATCGGGGGCACGAGCGCGGAGATCACCGACGTCCAAACGGTCCTTAACACGGACTTTAATACGGTCATGATCGTGGTCGTCGTCGCCATCTTTATCGTTCTTGTTATTCTGCTGAGAAGCATGATCGCGCCGGTCTACCTGTTGCTGACCGTGCTCCTGAGTTACGGTTCTACTCTCGGTATCGTGACGTGGCTGTTCCAGGACGTTCTAGGCCATAATGGTATCAGCTTCATGGTGCCGATCATCGTCTTCGTGCTCCTCGTGGCGCTGGGCTCGGACTATAATATCTTCCTCATGTCCCGCGTCCGTGAAGAAGCCGCTGTCCACCCGCCCCGGATGGCCGCCCGCCTTGCCGTCATCGCGACCGGCGGCGTCATCACCGCCTGCGGTATCATCCTGGCCGGCACCTTCGCCGTTCTCGTCATCACGCCTATCCGCACAATGGTGCATATCGGCACGGCGGTGGCTATCGGTGTGTTCCTGGATACCTTCCTGGTCCGACCCCTGCTCGTTCCGGCCATCGCCACTCTTCTGGGCCGATGGAACTGGTGGCCGCGCAAATACGGCCGGCAGGAATAGTCGCTAAAACATTGAAGGCGCCGCGGGAGTCCCAGCGGCGCCTTTTTTCATCGGTTCTTGGAACCTGGACCGTTACTTCTTCAAGCCGGGGATCGCCGCGCCGTTACTGACCAGCGTCTTCCTGAGCTCCTGGTGGTCCACCTTGCGGACGGGAATGCCCTTCTTGATAGCCATGGCGGCCGCCGTTCCGGCAGCTTCACCGATCCCGGCACAATGCGGTATCAGGTTCATCCCGTCATTGGCAACCACATCTGAGGAAAAGCTCCGACCGGCGATAAGCAGGCCTTCCACCGTCTTCGGGACGAGCGCCCGGTACGGGATGTGAGCGTTGGGACCTGCGCCGCCGGTGTTTATCTTGGGCACCGCCACGATGGTATCGTCGAACAGCTTGCCGGTATTCATGTCTTCAGCCGTAACGACGTATTCCCCGACAAGCCGCCGGCTGCCGCGCGTCCCGGTCTGGGAAGCCGTATCCAGTATCCAGGCGTTCTGGAACCCGGGCAGGTTCTTCCGCATGAAATCGAGGCCTTTTCTCATCATTTTACGCACGCTGACTTCCAGCGTCGTCAGGTCTTCCACCTTCAACGGGCTGAGTCCCGGTATCCAGTTATTCACCCAGAGAACATCATCCCGGTGCCCTGCCAGCGGCATGAGCATCGTCCCGACCTCTTTGGTCATCTGTCCCATGACATCCATGGCCGCTTTCCGGTCCTTGTTCTGCCAGGCGTAGTACGCCTTCGTATCGATGTTCCCCACCCGGAAAACGAGCGCCAGCATGGAATTTCTCAGGCTGGGGTCCATCCCGCCATCGAATTCAGCCCCGGCGGACGGCAGCAGATCGCCGTCACCGGTGCCGTCGATGATGACCTTACCAAATATTGCCTTACGGCCGGTCTTGCTCTCGAAGATGACGCCTTTGACCGTATTGTTTTCCACGATCGCCTGTGTTCCCCAGGAATGGAGATACAGCTTCACGCCGGCTTCTTCCACCATGTCGTTGAGAATGCACTTCAGCATCTCGGGATCGACCGTCCAGGAAAGCCGTATTTTTCCGCCGGCCACCACGGAGAAATCATGCTTCCACCTGTCGATAACGGCCGGGTCCGATGAACCGAGTTCATCCATGGTCGGCCCCACGACGCCCCCCTTTATCTTCTCCAGCCGCGTTTTCCACTCCAGGCAAAGGCCGGCAATGTCCGGTTCGGTGCCCCCGTTGCTCATGTGGGGCACCATGATGACGAGGCCGCCGCTGGCCATGCCGCCCAGGTGCCCGTACCGCTCTATCAGTATGGTTTTAGCGCCGTTACGAGCCGCCGCCACCGCCGCCGAATGCCCTCCCGGGCCTCCGCCTACGACCACCACGTCCGCTTCATCGTAAATGTCGATCTCACGCGCCGGTTCACTGTATTTTCGGCCGTTTGAACTGGATGCCATGATGATACCTCCTGTAAACATTAAGTAAGTCGGCGTGCTGGAATTTCGGCGGTATCGTCGTTGTGAATGTCGAACTAAGGACGGTCCGTCCCGTTCTTACTTGAAGGCGTACAGGATACCGTCGTGCGAGCCGACGTAAGCCATGCCGTTGTCGATGGCCGGGGAAGAAGTTATCCGCCCCCCGGTGGTGATTTGCCAGATTTCCTCGCCATTGGAACGGTCGATGGCATAAAACGTCCCGTCATAACTCCCGAAATAGACCATCGTCTCGGACAGCGCCGGGGAAGATGTCACCGAATCACCGGCTGTGAACCGCCAGTTGATATCGCCCGTCGTCAGGTCCATGGCCAGGAGCTCGCCGTTGGCGCCGAGATACATCGTCTCACCCATGATGGCCCCCGATGACACCGCATCGACGCCGAAACCGAGCCTCTGGCTCCAGACGTAACCGGATGGCATCGGCGGCTTCGGGGCGACCCCGTATATGTAGAGAGCGTCCCAGTATTTTTTCAGGGTATTTTCTCCCCACCAGTTTTTCGCGGTGGGGTCGATGGCATAGACGAACCCGCCGGAATTGATGAAATACACCGTGCCGTCCTTCTCCACCGGGGATGTCACTACCATGGATTTGCCTTCGAATTTAAGGCGTTTTCCGCCGCTTTCAGCATTGATGCAGTAGAAAAACCCGTCCGCTCCGCCGATGGCTACCACGCCGTCGACAACCAGCGGTGAGGAGAGCATGATGTTATCCGTATCGAAGTTCCATGCCTGCGTTCCATCATCGATGTTGACCGCGTAGACGCTCCAGTCATCCGCCCCGAAGTAGACCTTGCCATTGGCGATGGCCGGTGTGGAACGGACCGGGTACTTGGCATCGAACCGCCAGATCTCTTCCCCGGTCTCCACATTAACGGCGTAAACGTGCCCGTCATTGGAGCCGCAGTACAGGACGCCCCCGGCAATGATCGGCGAAGATTCCACCCAGCTCCCGGTCTTGAACTTCCAGATTTCCTCTCCCGTTTCCGCGTTCAGCGCGTAGATGTGGGAATCACGGGACCCGAAGTACACCACCCCGTCCACGACCGCCGGTGAGGAATGTATGGCGCCTTCCGTCTCGTAGGTCCAGGCTATTTCCCCTTCAGGACCGGGTTTGGAGACATCCGTATTGCCGGTGTGTTGGAGGTCCCGCCGGAACATCGTCCAGTCGTCTCCGGGTGTGGTGGAAGTCAGGTCTTCGGATAGGCCGAAAATGACATCCGTAAAATTAACAAGTACAAAAGCGAGAACGAAAACGACTACCGCGCTGGTGACGCTCAGCCATATCGTCCGGCGCCGCTTCTTGTTCTTTTTTTGTATTTTTTCTAACTCTTCTCTAGGTATAACCATAATTTAGAATATACCCGTTCGGTCAGGCATTGTCAAATACGAAAAAAAGAGCTTTAAGGCGTGCCGTACCGGGAAATCGCGCCGGTCTGCGCACAGCTTTTCACGGTTGTTGCCGCAGGTTACCGTTACGTGAGATAAGATAATTATCAACTTGCGGCCGGCGCCTGTATCGGCCTTGCTTCGACGTCCGGAAAGGATCATGTCCGGTAAAATCTTACGCCTTTCGAGCCGGCGCGGCCCCTTACGGTAAGCTGAAAGCGCTACGGTTGCTCCTTGGCCACAGCGGCGAGCGAACTCAACGCTTTTACATCCACGTTGTCCTTCCACGGACTGCGTGAGACGTGCATCACCACGAACGTGCTGGTCCGCAGGATTTCCGGTATGTTGGCAATAACGTTCTTGACGAACTTGTCGAATTCCGCCGGAGAATGAAAGACAAACAGCCCGATGATATCGTAGTTCCCGGTGCACCCGCTGAGAAAATACACGTTCGGGCTTTTTATAAGCCGCTCTTCCACTGCTTCCGCGGAACCTACCTTGACTTCCATGCACACGATGCACATGAAGTTCAACCCGAGCTGCTCCGGATTTACAATTGCCCCGATCCTCATCGCACCGCTGGAAACTAGGTGTTTCACACGGTTGCGGATGGTGCCTTCCGAGACATCCAGTTTTCGCCCGATTTCCCGGAAGCTTTGCCGCGCGTCTTCCTGTAATTCCCCGATTATCATCTGGGCAAGTTCATCAAGCATCACATGCCTCCCTTGAAAAAGACCGGAAATACCTCTCCTACTATACGCATTTTCATGGCTTGATGCAAGTATTTATTTTTAATGCGTAATAAATTGACCGGACTGCCTGCCGGAATACCAATATCAGGGGACGCACGTATTGATGGCGCGCCGCCGGTACCGCACAATATTTCTTAGCATAAAAATGGGAGGTTGGCCATGCCAGACAGTGTCTATAAGATTATAACCCTCGTAGGGACCAGTCCGGAGTCCTGGGAAAAGGCTGCCGCGGCCGCCGTGGAAATGGCCGCCAAATCCCTTACCGACCTGCGTATTGCGGAAATCGAGGAACTCGATATGCAGATCGATGGCGGCAAGGTGATGAGCTATCGCGCCAAGGTACGCCTTTCCTTCAAGTACCACGGCAAGGAAGCTTGAGGACCGTCCCGTCAATTTGAAGTTGGAGCCAGGGCCGGTCGAAGGATAGCTCGAGTAGTTCAGGGCAGGCTGGGGTGCTGGTGGTTCCTAGTGAAACTCGTCCTTGGAAAGCGCCAGCAGCACCACGGCCGCCAGACCGAAGATGGAAAACGGGAAGGCGGCGATGATGGCCCCCGCCAGCGCCCATCCCCAGTAACGACGCTGGATTGAGAATATCCCTCCAATGACCGCGATAACGGTGAAAAAGAGGACGGGTATCAGGATGAGCGGCAGGATGAGTCCCGCGTTGAACCCGTCCCAGATAACGATCAGGCTTCCCGCAACAACGATACCGAGTGCCGCCAGCAGGTTGAACCCCTCGGAGATAAGGATGAGCACCCCGGCGATGACGGGCATGGCGGTCGGTGGTTTCGGTTCCATCGTCATGTGTCCGTTTTCTCCCTTCAGGCCTTGATCATCACCAGCATCATCTTGAAAGGACTGATCGCCTTGACGGCGTGCGGTTCGTTGGCCGGCATGATGATCATCTCCCCCGCGGATACCGTCTGCGCTTTCCCGTTGATGGATATTTCCGCTTTTCCATCCAGGACGGCGACGAGCGCATCGAACGGCGCCGTATGCTCGCTCAACGCCTGCCCCTCGTCGAAGGCGAAAACCGTCAGCGTCCCGGCGGTCTTGTCCATGACCGTCCTGCTTACCACCGCCCCCGGCTGGTACTCCACCAGTCCCGCCGTCTCGAGTACTCTCCCGGTAAGGTTCTCCTGCTCCATGTTCTCCCCCTTTTTCTTCGTCATATTATAGCTCATTTTAACCGCCGGCGGCAGCATTAAAGAACAGTGGGTTGCCGCAACAGGTTACTCCCGCTCGTCCCGGGCATGTACAAACCCGGAAGACTCAGAGCCGCCTGACCATGCTTGTTGACTCCTCCCCGGCGCCGGCCTATAATGACCACTGTTTAACCCGTTTCTGCTGAAAGGATGAGGCGCTTATGTCAGAACGCAAATACGGTAAATACGTCATCACGGAAGATGTCCGTTCGTCCCAACCGCCCCCCGCCGCCTTCCTCAAACGCCTGGAAGACCAGCGTAAGACCGGTAACTATACGGATTCCGACCACGTGCTCAGGTTGAATGACGCCGTTGCCGAGGGCGCTCTCTACTTCGACGCTGTCTGGATGGTTGACAAACACGGCGAGCCGCCCACCAACATCGAGATCGGCCACAGCCACGACTTCGATGAGATCATCGGCTTCTTCGGCAACCGCCAGAACGGCACGAGCGCCCGCGAACTCGGCGGCGAGGTCGAAATCTGGCTGGAAGACGAACAGTACATCCTCACCACCAGCAGCCTCGTTTACGCCCCGCGCGGCCTCAAGCACGGCCCGATTTCTTTCCGCAGGGTCGATACTCCCATCCTGTTCTTTACCATGGGCAACGGCACTTCCTATACGAGGGCTAGCGGCCTGGAGGAATGACTATGAAAACAAGACGACTGGGCAGGACGGAACATGAGAGCAGCCTCCTCATCTTCGGCAGCTTCGCACTGTTTCACCTCGACCAGATAGAAGCCGATGCCGCCATCGAAACAGCCCTCGATCACGGCATCAACCATATCGACGTCTCCCCCGTCTACGGGGCCGCCGAGGAGCGCATCGGCTCCTGGATTAAACGCAACGGCCGGCGCTTCTTCTTGGCCTGCAAGACCCACGAACGCACCCGGGACGCCGCCCGCCGCAGCCTGGAAAATTCCCTGGAAACGCTCGGCGTGGACTACTTCGACCTCTTCCAGGTGCATGGCGTTGACCGCCTGGACGTGCTGGAAACCATCCTCGGACCCGGCGGGGCCATGGAAACCATCGTGAAGGCCAGGGATGAAGGCCTCCTGCGCTTCATCGGCATCACCGGCCATAACCCGGTGCTTTACAACCGCGCCCTGGACCTGTTCGACTTCGATACCGTCCTCTTCCCGATGAACCGCGTCCACGCCGCCGCTTTCAATCTGTGGAACGACTGGCGCCCGCTCCTCCACAAGGCCGGGGAGAAGGACGTCGGCGTTATGGCCATCAAATCGGTCGCCAAACGGGCCTGGCCCGGCGCCGACCATAAAGGTTACAACACCTGGTACGAGCCGTTCGACGACGCGGAAAATATTGAAAAAAGCCTCCGTTATACGCTCAGCCAGGACATCACCGCCGCCGTCCTTCCCGGCGAACTCAGCCTCTGGCCCATGATGCTCGATGCCGCCGAGCGCTTCGAGCCCATGACCGCCCGGGAACAGGACGAAGCCGTCCAGGAAGCCTCTATCTACGAACCCCTCGCCGGCCCGAACATGGATTAGTAAGTGATCGTCATCCCGACGGAGGTCGGGATCTATCTCAGGCTGTTAACGTAATATGGATATGTAGCTAGTAAAGGGTCAGATGCCTTCTATCGCCT
>CAZPSP010000089.1:0-10821 GCA_964589285.1 uncultured Dehalococcoidaceae bacterium
CCGGTTGCGTCATCAAGGGGAGAGTAGAGAATTCCGTGCTCGCTCCAGGCGTCAGGGTAGAGGAAGGCGCCGTCGTCAGGGATTCTGTTTTGATGACAGGCTCTTCCGTCGGCGAAGGGAGCCTTGTCGACGGTTGCCTGATCGGGGAAGACGTTCGTGTTGAAAAGTTCTGCATCCTCGGTTCCAGGGGCGCCGCCGCCGGAAAGACCGGTAACCTGGCAAGACCTGGGGACAGGGCAACGGCGCCCCGGCCGACGGTGATCGGGTCCGGCAGCACCGTCCTACCTGACCGGGTTTCCGGTAACTGCATTGTCATCCGGAAAGATTCCAGGGTTACGAGTTCCGGGGAAAAGGAGGAACTGGCCCATGCTGGAAACGGTTTACGTACTTCTTGACATCGTCCACGCGGACGCATCAGCGGCGGCTCGCCGGATCCGGGAAATCCCCGGAGTGACCGCCGCGGATGTGCTGGAAGGTCCTCCTGATATCCATATCATTATCCAGGCCGCGGACCGCAAGGAAGCCGCGGGGTGCCTGATGCGCCTGCTCGATCTGGTAGACGGCATCACCGAAGATATCAAAGTTCTGCCGGTGCGCTCGGCAGCCCCAGCCGGAATCGAACGGCAGCCGGCCGGCATTACGAACTGAGTTACCAGGGGATTCATTACCTCACTCAGGCCAACCGCGATACACTAGGCTGCCTCCTTGTACCGCCGAGTGCCCGCCACAGGAGTACCGCCCGGAATTTCTCCGGCAGCAATTGCGAAGACCTCTCCATCCTCGATCAGGGTAAAAACAGAGGCCAGTTCTACCAGGTCCTGCGCGTCCGGGGCCGTCTCATCCGCCAGTTCCACCTCATGGCTGTCCTCGCGGAAGATTCCCCATTGCCGCAGGTCTTTTGCGATGATCAGGGTTTCGATGTTGCGGTCGTAGCCCGCCAGGACGGCGTCCCTTACATCTCCGATGCCCAGTCCGCGCGTCGCGGCCAGGCCGTAACGGTCCAGGGCGTCCATCACCGCCTTGCCGTAGAGCGGTTCAATGATCTTCCAAGCCTGGCGGCGCAGGTCGGCATCGGCCATGAGGTCCGGGTTGCCGGCAATACCCGGTTCGACGAGGCCGCGATAATTCCCGGCCTGCCGAAAAATTGCCTGGAGGTAGTCAACGGCGGCGAGCACCAGCGGCGCTTTTTCATCCTTCAAAATGGGATGAAGCCCCGAATGGACCTGCTGAAAATACCGCAGGATGCCGTCCTTATCATAGTCCTCGGCCACTCCCTGCCCGTGAAAAACAGCCGGCCCGGGGCCGGTGGTATGCATCTGCTGCTGTTTTTCAGGCTCATCGTACCGCAAGGCTTCCGCGAGACTGACCGGCATGCCTTCCACCGGCACCTGCCGCTGGCTGTCACGGGTGCACTGCAGGAACCTTGCCTGGTTCTGGCTTAAAGCCAGAACGTAGAACGTACCATCCCCATGAAGCAGCGTCAACAGGGGTTTGACATAGCAGCGTTTCCCGGTCATGACCGTTCCTTTCAGGTCCAGCGGAACGCGATAGGAGCGGAACAGCCCCCGGCTGAAGAATGCCGCCAGGCCGTTGGACTGGTGCTGCCAAAAATCGTTGTTGTTCAGCAGTCCTTCGCCCGGGGCCAGCAGTTCCCGGGCTTCCGGCGCCCGCAGGCCTTCCGCAACCAGTTTATCTTCCGCCTGCCGCAGCAGGTTCTTGAACATGATACGGTTTTGCTCCGTATCTCCGGTAACGAGCGTGGGAAGATAGATGGATGCTACCGGCGGTCTGGCTGCCCGGGTCAGTTCTACCAGCGCTTTTCTTGAAAAGAACATGGATGTCCTCCCGGCTGTTGGAGTCTGTCTTCTGAGGATACCTAACAGGCGGCCGGGGTACTATCCGTGTTGCTACATATTCGGGCTGCTGTTGGGTTTCGCAGAAAAATAATATGCGCTATTACGTCCAACCCGGTGATGTATCTTGACAAAAACCGGAAAGGGGTACCACAATGCAGTATTGCGCCCGATGATGAGAGGACAATATGGAGGAAAATACCAGGGATCGATCCGGACCTGGAGAGCAGACCGAGGCAAAAAAGACCGGCGGTACGGGGAGAGAGGCCTCCAGGAGCCCGCGGAGGAAAAAAGCGGTAACCGGCCGGGACTTCCCCGTCATCGGCATCGGAGCTTCCGCCGGCGGTCTGGAAGCCTTCGGCAAATTTTTCTCCGCCATGCCGGCGGACACCGGCATGTCCTTCGTCCTCATCCAGCACCTGGACCCTTCTCACGTCAGCAACATGGTCAGCCTGCTCAGCCGGAGCACCGCCATGCCGGTTACCCAGGCAGGAGACGGGATGAAGCTGGAACCGGACCATGTCTACATGATCCCTCCCAACCATATCATGACCATCACGGACCGTACGCTCCGCCTGGGTGAACAGGTTGACCGCCCCGGCATCTCTCACAACATTGACCGGTTTTTCAGCTCGCTCGCGGAAGATATGAAGGAGAAAGCCATCGTCGTGATATTGTCCGGCACCGGTTCGGACGGTTCCCAGGGGGCGCGGGCGGTCAAGGCGGAACTCGGCATGGTGATGGTACAGGACCCGAACGACGCCGCGTATGACGGTATGCCGCGTTCGGCGATCAATGCGGGCGTAGCGGACATTGTTCTGCCGGCGGAACAAATGCCCGCTGAACTTGAAAAATATGTGAGGGATATTTATGGCAAGCGCCGGGTACGGCGGGAACACATCCGGACCGATGCCACAGCTATCGCTGATATCCTGGCCCTCGTCCGCGCCAAAACGAAGCGGGATTTTTCAAATTATAAGCAGTCCACCATCTACCGGCGCATCGAACGCCGGATGGGCATCAACCAGATCAGTGATACCGGCCAATACCTGAAATACCTCCGTGAGAACAAAGCCGAGGTGGAAGCCCTCACCAGCGACTTCCTCATCAATGTGACTTCCTTTTTCCGTGATCCCGAAGCGTTTAACGCGCTTAAAAAGCATATCACGGAATTACTGGCGAACAAGAACGATACTGACGAAATCCGGGCCTGGGTCCCCGGCTGCTCTACCGGGGAGGAAGCCTTTTCCATCGCTATAATCATCACCGAAGCCCTGGAACAATTGAACAAATACGTCACGGTGCAGGTCTTTGGGAGCGACCTGGACGACGACGCCATCAAGCGCGCCCGACGCGGCATCTACCCGGCGTCCATCACCGACGATGTTTCCCGCGAGCGGCTGGCCCGGTTTTTTGAACCGATAGACGACCAGTTCCGAGTCAAACGGGAACTGCGTGAAAAACTCGTCTTTGCCGTGCACGATATTATTGCGGACCCTCCCTTTACCCGCATGGATATCATATCAACGCGTAACCTCCTCATCTATTTTGAGAACGCCCTCCAGAAAAAACTTCTTCCCATGTTGAATTACTCGCTCAATCCGGGCGGGATCCTCTTCCTCGGTACTGCCGAGACCATTGGAGAATTCGTCGATGAATTCGAAACCCTGGACCGGAGATGGAAAATCTACCGGGAAAAGAATAAAGCCAAGGAGCCTGTTTTTACCGTGTCAAACCGCCCTTTTTCAATGCGAGAACAGCAGCAGGAAGAAGCCGCCGGCCCTTCAGGCCTCGGCAAGCCTCCCACGGACCTGCCGGCCGCCAATATCCTGCTCCAGGCATTGCCTCCCTCCATTCTCATCAATGGTGATCAGCAGGTCATTTACAGCCACGGGGAAACGGGACGGTACCTCCAGCTTCCGGAAGGCAGACCGAATATGGGCGTCATGGGAATGATACGTGCGGAGCTCCACGGCCCGCTGGCCTCCGCCATTCATGAAGCAGGTATCAAGAACAGCCGCGTCCAGAGGCAGGGGGTCCGGTTGAAATTCAACAGCCACACAGTGCAGGTGAGGATCACAGTGGCCCCGGTTACTCCCGCCGGCACCGGCACTGATACCGGTTTCATGGTCATCACCTTCGAGGACATGCCGCGCTCGCCCCGGCAGAGAAGCAAGAAAGACGAGCGTGCCGCGGAACTGGAACAGGAACTCCAGTATACCCGTGAAACGCTCCGCAGCACTATTGAAGAACTGGAAACGGCTAACGAGGAACTGCGCTCGACCAATGAGGAATACCAGTCTACCAATGAAGAACTGCAATCCTCGAACGAGGAACTGGAAACATCCCGCGAAGAACTCCAATCGGTCAACGAGGAACTCGCCACCGTCAACAGCGAACTTCAACAAAAGATAGAAGACCTATCCAACCTGAACGACGATATGAAGAACCTTCTGGACAGCACCGGGGTGGCGACGATTTTCCTCGATGAAGAACTGAGACTCCAGAGGTTCACGTCCACGACGAAGGAGATCTTCAACTTCATCGATTCCGATATCGGCCGGCCGATATCGGATATCACCCACAGGATGACGTCAAACAATCTTCAGCAACAGGCGAAGAAGGTACTGGATACCCTTGAACCCATCCGGGAGGACATCCGCACGCGGGAAGGCAAGTGGTACACCATGCGCATACAGCCGTACCGGACCCAGGACAATGCCGTTGCCGGGGTCGGCGTCTCTTTTATCGATATCGATGTCGAAGAACGCCTCCGTTCCACCATACTAGATACTTTTCGGCAACCGGTGCTGGTACTGAACCAGGATTTAACCGTACGCTCCGCCAACCAGGCATTTTTCAAGACGTTCCGGGTCAGCAAGGAAGAAACGGAAAAGCAATCACTCTTCCAACTGGGTAATAGTCAATGGGACATTCCCGCCCTCAGGGAGCTCATCGAAAATGTTCTCCCACAAGATTCCGAATTCCACGACTACCTCGTTGAACACGAATTCCCGGCCATAGGCCGGCGGAAAATGCTGCTGAACGGGCGGCGCCTTCTGTTGGATGGCGAAAGAACACAGTACATATTGCTCATCATGGATGATGTCACTGAAAAAAAGTAAGACCGGAACTACGGCACTAACAATGAATGCTTTTTAGGAATATAATGTGTAAATGAGTAAACTTACAGGTCCTTCAGGATTGCCTGCCAATCCAGACTGTGATGACCACTTATCAATTGCCACCACAAGGAGCAGAGCTTGACACCCAAAAAAAGCAATCTTCGCAGCCGGGCCGAGCAGATGCTCGCGGGCCGACAATTCGATATCTCAGGATTAAGCCAGGACGAACTGGAACACCTCGTTCATGAACTGGAAGTCCACCAGATAGAACTCCAGATACAGAATGAAGAACTGGAAGAAGCGCAGCAGCGATTAAAAGACGCCCGCGACCGTTATTCCGACCTTTACGATTTTTCTCCGGCAGGGTATGTCAGCCTGTCTATTACAGATAACGTGATCCGCGAGGTGAACCTGACCGCCTGCAACATGCTGGGAAAGAGCCGGAGCCAGTTAAAGAAGGCGCGTTTTACAGCCCTCATCGATCGTGAATATGAAGATACCTTTTATTTTTGCCGGAAGAATGCCCTGGAAAACCTGGTCATGGAACGGTGCGACCTCCGCATGAAACGGGCTGACGGCTCATCTTTCTGGGCTTCATTGAACATACAGGTAACAAAGGAAAAAGACCGGTTGCTCATCTCTCTTATCGATATTTCCGAGCGAAAACTGGCCGAAGAAAACCTGGAACGCCAGAAAGAGATCTTCCGGCGCATGTTCGATCATATACCCGTCATGCTCGTTATGTGGTACCCAACATTGAAACGGTTTACGCTCAATCAATATGCGGAAGACCTGCTCGGCTGGACGACGGAGGACGCCAACCACGGTGATTTCATGAGCATGGTCTACCCGGACCCCGACTACCGGAAGCAGGTTGAGGATTACATGAAATCCCTGGATACCGGCTGGCGGGAGTGGGAGGTGACCACGAAAGAAGGCGCCCGCATCCCCGGCGAGTGGGCGAATATCTGGGTGGCTGATGATACCATGATCGGCATCGGAGTGGACCTGCGGGAACGCAAGGAGCGGGAGGAAGAAGTCAATAATAACCGGCAGAAACTGGAAGAAACCGTCCGGGAACGCACCGCGGAACTCTGGCGGCAGATGGGCGAGATCACCGAGGCCTGGAAAAACCTGGACCAGGTCGTTGATTCCATTCCGGATGCCATTGTCATTACGGACCGGGCCAACAAGATAGTCTTCGCCAATCCCGCCGCAGAAAACAAACTGAACAAGACGAGAGATGAACTGATTGGAACAGTGTTCCCTTATGAAATATCAGGACAAATGACAGAATTAAAAATAGCTCCGACCGCCGATGATGTCCGATTCCTTGAAACCAGAGTGGCCGATATCACCTGGAAGGAACGCCCCTGCCGTCTCATCGTCATGCGGGACATTACCGGCAGGAAGGAAAGCGCCTGGGTCATCCGTTCCCTCTCCCGCCGACTCCTGGAGGTACAGGAAGCAGAGCGCCGGGAGATCGGCAGCCTGCTTCACGATGAAGTCGGCGGGACGCTGACCGTGCTGAAGCTGGCCCTCAACCAGGTACGGAAAATCTACGGGGCAAAAGCGGAGGCCAGCCTTAATGAGATCAACGAGATCATCAACGAGCTGGCGGACCAGGTACGGCATGTTTCACACACCATGCGGCCCAGCATGCTGGACGACTACGGCCTCATCGAGGCTTTGCAGTGGTTCATAGAACGGTACGAACGGCGGACGAATATCAAGGCAAACCTGCGCTACTCGGGAATGACGGAACGGCTGCCGTCCCATATCGAGACGACGACATATCGCATTATCCAGGAAGCCCTCAACAACGCCGGTAAATACTCCGGCTCGGAGACGGTCGACATCGAAATCGATTGCCATGGCGGTGTCCTTCACGCGTCTGTGAAAGACAAGGGGACCGGCTTCGATACGTCCTCGAAGTACGCGGGTACCGGCCTGCGGGGGATGCATGACATGGCGGAACTTGCCGGCGGCAGACTCACCATTCAATCATCCCAAGACAAAGGCACCACCATCTCGGTGCACCTGCCGGTCACACCTAATTAATCCTGTCGTCCTGTTATTTCCTCTTTTTCTATTTTTTTCGTTTCATCAACATGACGCTGTCCGGATTGAGAGAGATAGTATCGATACCTGATTTCACCAGGAATTCCGCGAATTCCGGATGGTCGCTCGGCGCCTGGCCGCACAGGCCTACCTTTCTCTTGTGCTTGTGGGCTTTCTTGATGAGCTCCGCGATGGCACGCTTGACGGCCTCATGCTGTTCATCGAAGAGGTAAGCAAGTTCCGCCGAATCACGGTCCACCCCGAGGACGAGCTGGGTGAGGTCGTTGGAGCCGATGGAAAAGCCATCGAAGTAATCCGCGAACTCTTCCGCCATGTAGATATTGGACGGCACCTCCGCCATCACGTAGACCTCCAGACCGGCTGAGCCGCGTCTCAGGCCGTTCTCCGCCATGACATCCAGCACCTTCTCCGCCTCTTCCGGCGTACGGCAGAACGGTATCATCACCACGATATTGGAAAGCCCCATTTCCTCACGGGCTTTCTTGATGGCGCGGCATTCCAGGTTGAAGCCCTCCCGGTAGCGGGGGCTGTAGTAGCGGGAAGCGCCGCGGAAGCCGAGCATGGGGTTTTCCTCTTCCGGCTCGAACTGCTGCCCGCCGATGAGGTTGGCGTATTCATTCGTCTTGAAATCGCTCATACGCACGATGACCGGCTTGGGATACCGTGAAGCCGCGATGCGGGCGACGCCCTGGGCGAGCTGGTCCACGAAGTAGGTGAGCATGTCCGGATAACCGCGGGTAAGGTCCCGGATGCGGGATTTGACGGTCTCATCTTCCAGGGTATCGAACCTGACCAGCGCCATGGGGTGTATCTTGATGATGTTGTTGACGATGAACTCGATGCGCGCCAGGCCGATGCCTTCCACCGGGAGCTTCCACCAGTGGAATGCCGCGGCCGGGCTGGAGATGTTCATCAGGAGCGTGGCGCCGATCTGCGGCGGCCGGCTCAGGTCTATTTCTTTGGACTCGAAGTCCAGTTTGCCGCGATAAACGTGGCCCTGGTCTCCCTCGGCGCAGGACACGGTGACTTCCTCACCGTCCTTCAGGACGGATGTGGCGTTGCCGCTCCCCACCACGGCGGTGATGCCGAGTTCACGGCTGACGATGGCGGCATGGGACGTGCGGCCTCCGAGGTCCGTCACGATGGCGGCGGCTTTCCTCATGATGGGCACCCAGTCCGGGTCCGTCATGCCGGTCACCAGCACGGAACCTTCCTCGAAGCGGCCTATGTCGGAAGCGTTGACGATGACCTGCGCCTTGCCGGTGGCAATCGCCTGCCCGATGCTGAGGCCGCTGACCAGCAACTCGCCGCGTTCCTTTAAGGTGTAAGTCTTCAGCGTCGCGCCCTTCTTCTGAGATTCCACGGTCTCCGGACGGGCCTGGACGATAAAGAGTTCGTTCAGTTCGCCGTCTTTAGCCCACTCGATGTCCATGGGCTTGCCGTAGTGCTGTTCGATAACGGCGCACCAGCGGGCCAGCTTGAGGATCTCCTCATCATTCAGGACGAACGTGCTGCGTTCTTCTTCAGATGTGTCAACGGTACGTGTCGTCTCGGCGCCGCCTTCCGCATAGACGACCTTGATGGCTTTTTCCCCGAGCGTCTTGCCGATGATCGGTTTCAGGTCGGACCTGTCCAGCAGCGGCTTGTACGCTACGTAATTGTCCGGGTTCACCGCGCCCTGGACTATGGCCTCGCCGAGGCCCCACGAACCATCTATCACCACCACGTCCCGGAAACCGCTCTCGGTATCCAGCGAGAACATGACGCCGGAGCAGCTCAGGTCGGACCGTACCATTTTCTGAACGCCCACGGAAAGGGCGATCTCCATGTGGTCGAACCCTTTTTCCTTCCGGTAGCTGATAGCCCGGTCCGTGAACAGAGAAGCATAGCAGCGGCGGCAGGCATCCAGCAGGGCGCTTTCCCCGGAGATGTTGAGGAAGCTTTCCTGCTGGCCGGCAAAGCTGGCTTCCGGCAGGTCTTCCGCGGTGGCGCTGCTCCGTACCGCCACGCCGATATTGTCCTGGCCGTACCGCCGTCCGAGTTCCCGGTATGATTCCCGGATATCTCCGGACAATTCATCGGAAAAACGGGCTTCCAGGATCATGCGGCGGATGGTCTGTCCCGTTTTGGCCAGGCTGTTGATGCCTTTTTCCCACTCGGTGATGGCGCCTCGTATTTTGTCCACCAGTCCGTTTTCCTGCAGGAACGTCCGGTAGGCTTCCGCCGTAGTCGCGAAGCCGTCCGGCACTCTCACCCCCTTGTCCTTCAGTTCCCGGACCATTTCTCCGAGCGAGGCGTTCTTGCCGCCTACCTCGGGAACGTCCTTGTTGCCGGTCTCTTCAAACCAGCGCGTATATTGTTTGGTTTTTGTCGTCATTGATTCATCCTCCCCGAGCCAGTATCAGCTCTGACATTTGGGACAGTAATAAGCTGTCCTCCCTGCTATTTTTTCGGCCCTGACCGTCCCGCCGCAGCCAGGGCACGGCTCGCCGTTCTTCCGGTGCGGCAGCAGAAACGAGTCCGGCATGCGGGACGGGTCGGCGCCGGCCTCGATGGCGGCGGTCAGCACCTGCTTCATGGCTGAGAAGAGCTTGTGTGACTGGTCTTCATTCAAGCCGTCTGCCGGTCTTTTAGGATGTACTCCGGCCTGAAACAGGATCTCATCCGAGTAATCATTGCCGATGCCGGCAATGCGGGCCTGGTCCATGAGCGCGGACTTGATGGCGCTGCTTTTGCCGTCAAGAGCGGATTTGAACGCGGTGAAATCGAAGTCTTCAGCGAGAGCGTCCGGTCCCAGGCCGTGCTCGCTGATGAAAGCTTCCATGGTTGGTGTGAGAGAAACGTAACCGAACTTCCGCACGGAGATGTAAGCCAGACTGCCGCCGTCTTCGAAGTGAAACAGGACCCTGGTATGGCGCGGCGGTTCGGTGTTTTTTTCAGCGGCCTCCAGGTAACCGGTCATGCCAAAGTGAAACACCACGTAGCCGTTTCCCTGAACATGACCGAAGAGGTATTTGCCGTGGCGGCGGCTTTCCTCAAACTCTCTGCCGGCAAGCTGCCGGTCCAACTCCACGGACGTTATGTCCTGCAGGATACTCTCGTCGAGCGTTTCAACCCGGCTGATCGTCCGGTGCAGAGATGTAGCTTGAAAACCCCGTTTAAAAGTCTCGACGTCCGGTAGTTCCGGCATGACTTTCTCCTTTTTTCGGCTGCTTGTTTAACGGTGTTTCTTTTTCACGGTCCTCAGCAGGAACACCGGAACCCGGGAATGCCTCAGCACGTGGTCTGCCACACTGCCGATGATGGCCCGGCTCAGACCGGTGCGGCCGTGCGTGGCGATAGCAATGAGGCCGATGTCATTTTCTTCCGCGTAGGAAATGATGGCTTCCCCGGCCATGCCGGAGAGCACCACCGGCTCGCAGGTAACGCCTTTCTCCGCCAGGCCGGAGATGATACGGTTGAGGTAGCTGTAGGCTTCATCCTGGTCCGCCTGTATCTCTTCCAGCATGCGGGGTTTCTCGATATAACCGCCCCCGCTGCCGGGTATGTCCGGGGCTATCACGACCGGGGCCGGTATGACTTCCAGCAAATGCAGCGTGCTCTTAAACCGGTATGCATCTTCCGTGACATAGGGAATAAGCTCTTCCGCCCTCTCCGACCCATCCAGGCAGACCAGAATCTTCTCGTACATGCTACCTCCAGGGGTTTCTCCTGTTATTGACCGCTGTCTCCGGTCCTTATTGCCAGGACCGCCGCACCGG
>CAZPSP010000090.1:0-10567 GCA_964589285.1 uncultured Dehalococcoidaceae bacterium
AAGGTTAACCCCATTATACCGAATAACGTTTTGATAATGCCAAAAAGCCGGAAGCAAGCGTCTACCAATAGATCTTTGCTTACCATGAATCGGGTGGGACGGGCGAGACGCCCGTCCGTTTCGTCGCGGGCAAGATGCCCGCGCTACCCTACTGAATCAGGTCGCAAAGCTTCAATACAGCACCCGGTCGTCGCCGACGCGTTTGGTGATGCGCTCGCCATCGAGGTATTCCAGGAGAGCCTGGACGTACTTGCGGCTGGAGCCGAACATGTCCCGCACCTCGCCGAGGGTGACCTTGCCGTTCTCTTTGATGCGGGCGGTGATGCGGGCCACCATGTCATCGAGCGCCTGCCGGGAGTAGACGATGCCTTCCGCCACCTTGACAACCTCGCCGCGGGCAACGAGGATAGCGAGCAAATCCGGCTCCGGTATCGTATCCGAAGGCGGGCTGTAGGGATTGTCTTTGAGCGCTTTCTGGAATTTTTCCAGGGAAGACTGCTGGGCAGGGGTAAGCTTGATGGTATGGGACGGCATGCGGACAATGGCGCCTTCCTCCACCACCCTGCCTTCCCCGGCAAGTTTAGTAACGGCAGCCTGGCCGCGGTTGCCGAGCTTGAGACGGGCGGCCAGTTCTATCTTCGGGATACCGGGACGGGCCGGATACTTCTTATGATACTCCTCCAGTGCCGAAGCAACGGTGGCGGCAATCTTCGCCCAGCCGGCGCCGGTAAAGAGCAGTTCGCGGCCCGTCTCGCCGAGGGCGACGACCTGCGTTTCCGCGAGGAGGGCATCGATGGCCCGGCCGGCGGTATCGGCGGGGAGATTGGCCTGGGAGACCAGGGCGGAACGCTCCAGCGGCTGACGGGCCTCCAGCAAGGACAGCATGACCTCTTCCGGCGTGCCGGCCTCGCGGGCTTTCAAATTCTCGATAATCTCCGGACGGAACCGGCGCAGCCTCCGTGCGTGGGCATCCACGATGGTACCGCCGCCGAGCGTCTCCATGGGAGAGCGGATGATGTAGCGGTCGCCCTTGATAACGGCCACGGGGTCTTCCAGCACGAGCTGAATCCAGGCCGAATTGCCGGGCGCGAGCTGGTCGGCCTCGAGGAGACGGACCTTCGCCATGGTCTCCGAGGCGCCGGTATGGAAGCTGACGGTCGTGCCGTGCCGGATGGGACGGGACAGGTAGCTTATCATCTTGAGCCGGGCGGTCAACAGGCGGGTGGGAATGAGCCAGCCGGGCTTTGTAATGACGTCGCCGCGGTTGACCTGTTCGGTGGAGAGGCCGGTCAGGTTGACGGCGACGCGGCTTCCCGGTGTGGCGGTATCCAGTTTCGATTTATGGGTCTGGAGGCCGCGAATGCGTGACTTGAGACCGGACGGAACGACCTCCACTTCCTGCCCGACCGTGAAAGAGCCATCGATAAGCGTACCCGTCACTACCGTACCGGAGCCGGACATGGTGAAGACGCGGTCCACGGGCAGGCGGGGGCGACCGAGGTCGCGGCGGGGTTCTGTCCTGTCCAGCATAGTATCGATGGCGGCCTTGAGTTCCGGTATGCCCTCTCCCGTCACGGCGGAGACATCAAGCACCGGCGAACCGGCCAGAACGGTAGGCGCGATAACTTCTTCGACCTCCATCCGGACGAGGCTGAGGAGGTCCTCATCGACGAGGTCTTTTTTGGTGATAACGACGATGCCATGGGTTACGCCGATGAGGTCGAGGATGGCGAGGTGCTCGCGGGTCTGGGGCATGACGCCTTCGTTGGCGGCAACGATGAGGAGGGCGAGGTCGATCCCACCGACGCCGGCGAGCATGTTCTTGACGAAACGCTCATGGCCGGGGACATCGACCACGCCGACCTCGCGGCCGCTCGGCAGGGTCAGCCAGGCAAAGCCGAGTTCGATGGTCATGCCGCGTTCTTTCTCCTCGCGGAGGCGGTCCGGGTCGATGCCCGTCATCGCCCTGACGAGGAGCGACTTACCGTGATCGATATGTCCGGCGGTGCCGAGTACGTACATATCTTATCCATTCGTTTCAGTTTACCCTCACCTTAATCCTCTCCCATCAAAGGGAGAGGAGACGTGAGAGGGAAAAGGCCCGCTTGTTATATCCATTAACCTGACGACACCCTGTCTCAGGGATTGCCGCGTCCGCCCAAGGCGGACTCGCAATGACAGCCTTTATTGCTAATCAGCTTCAGCCATAGCAGAGGAGCCGTAGGAACCTGCCATGAGCAGGTGCCCGAAGTAGAACGGCCGGTCAACTTTTCTCACGTAGATTGGGCAATGAGCTACTCCCGCGGGGAGGCAAATAACGGCGGATGTGTTGATTACCTGTTTTTCCCACTCGTCCCCGAGGGCTACTTCCACTTCCCCGCCGAGGTAGGTGGGATCGTCCGGGTCCGCGGACATGAAGAACAGTATCTCGTCGCAGTCATGCTTATGGGGCGGATCGGCGAGGACGTGAGGCCCGATAACGGCGACGAAGTTGAAATTGGTATCGAACTGCTTGATGCCGACCATGTGGTCCTGACTCAGTCCGAAGGTGGGTTTGAAGGTCACTTTCTTTTCCATTTCCTTCATTCGCGGTTGGGTTAAAACATAATTGCCATATTTTTTATCAGCCATGTTCTTTCATTTCTCCTTTTACACGTTCTTGCCGATGATTCTGCCGGGGCGGCTTACGCCGGTACCTGTTTGTAGTCCGGAGCGAGGCAGATATGGGTGAACAGTACCGGTTTACCCACACTCTTGAACGTGAGGGGGCCGTGCACTATCCCCTGCGGGATGCAGACGATGGTTGGTTGGGTGATGGTATGGAGTTCGCCCTCTTCGCCGAGGAGGAGTTCGATCTCGGCGGAGAAATTAGTCTCGTCGGCGGGGGTGCAGGAGTAGAACAGGAGAAATTCATCGAACGGGTGGGAGTGGCGTGTTTCCATGACGACACCCGGTTTGGTGACGAACTCCCATTTCATCCGGTGCTGGATGCCGCCCCAGTCCTCGCGGCCTTCCAGGATGACGCGTTTGATGCCGGTAGCGGGATCGAGCTTGCTGTTGCCTTTTTCCTTCAGGATATAATGTCCGTATTTGGAGTCTGCCATGTGTTTGGTTGCCTCCTTTATTATGATTGTGTGTTCATTGGGCCGCGGGCAGGGACGCCCGCGCTACCCGCAGCTTGCACGCTCTAATGGTGGAACAATCTTACGCCGGAATATGCCATGACCATGCCGTATTCATTGCAGGCCTGGACCACATCATGATCGCGGATGGAGCCGCCGGGCTGGACGACGTACTTGACGCCGCTCTGGTAGGCGCGGTCGATGGTATCCCGGAAGGGTATCATGCCGTCCGAACTGAGGGAGACGCCCTTGAGGCCATCGAGCCACTCCCGTTTCTGCTCCCAGGTCAACTGGGGCGGGACCGTGACGAGGGCTTCTTCGATGTTCTTCATTTCATACTCATTGATGCGTTCCTGGAGGAAGAGGTCGATGACGTTGTTGCGTTCCGCCCGCACCACGCCGTCCTTGAACTTGAGGTCGAGGAGGACAGGGTGCTGGCGCAGATACCAGCGGTCGGCTTTTTCCGCGGCGAGGCGGGTGCAGTGGATGCGGGACTGCTGGCCGGCGCCGATCCCGATGGCCTGGCCGTTCACGGCAAAGCCGATGGTGTTGGACTGTGTGTATTTGATGGCGGTCGTAGCGACGATGAGGTCGCGGACAGCTTCCGGGGTGAGTTCATAGCGGCGGGTGACGATATCCTGGAGGAACTTTTCCGTGGCGACGACGTCATTACGCTGCTGTTCCAGCGTGACGCCGAATACTTCTCTCGTCTCTGTTTCACCTGCTTCATAATAGGGGTCGATCTGCATGACCAGGTATTTCCCGCCCTTCTTGCGTTGGAGAATCTGCAGGGCGGCGGGTTCGTAGCCGGGCGCTATCACACCGTCCGAGACCTCGCGAGCAATGAGTTTGGCGGTAGCGACGTCGCAGATATCGGACAGGGCGACAAAATCACCGTAAGAGGAGACCCGGTCCGCGCCCCGGGCGCGGGCGTAGGCGTTAAAGAGCGGCGATTCCTCCATGCCTTCCACGAAGTAGGCCTTTTTCAGGGTATCCGTGAGGGGAACCGCAACCGCCGCTCCGGCCGGGCTGACATGCTTGAAAGAGGCCGCCGCCGGCATCTTGAGGGTCTGCTTCAGCTCTTTAACGAGCTGCCATGAATTGAGGGCGTCGAGGGCATTGATATAGCCGGGCGCGCCGTTAAGGACCTTAAAAGGCAGTTCGCCTTTCGGCATGAATATCCGGGCGGGCTTCTGGTGAGGATTGAATCCGTAACGTAACTGAATCTCCTGTGGGCACATATCATTTTCTCCTGTCTCGTATTCAGGCGTTGAAACCTCAGGCGTTATTCAGTTCCCTGAGGGCAGTTATCATCATATCATCTTCTTCCGGGAGGACGGTACGGGGATCGAGGAGGAACTCGTCACTATCGATGCGCCCGATGACCGGGACGTCCCGCAGCCGGAGCTTGCGGGCCAGGGACTGGGCGGAGCGGCCGGTGCGTATGGCGACGAGTTTGGTGGGGAGACTGCCGCCGGGGAGGCTGCCGCCGCCGACCATCGTTTCTCCATCGAATATGGTACCTCGCTCGCCGAGGACTGCCGCCCAGGCGTTCGCGCGGAGTGCGATGTCCGCCAGCGGGGCGGCGATCATCCGCCAGACAGGGACCCGGTACGGCGCTTCGCCCTTGAGGTAATGCCGCAGCGTGGCGGCGAGGCCGGCCAGGCGGGACTTGTCCATGCGGGTGGCGCGGGCGAGAGGATGCTTTTTCAGCTTATCGATATAAACCTTCTGCCCGACGATGATGCCGGCCTGCGGTCCGCCGACCAGCTTGTCGCCGGAGAAGAAGGTCAAAGCAACGCCGGCGCCGACGCTCTGCTGGACCATCGGTTCCGGCGCAAGGCCGTAGGCGGTAGTATCCAGGAAACAGCCGCTGCCGAGGTCGTCCAGGACAATGATGTCATGTTTTTTCGCGACCGCCACGATCTCTTCCAGCGGCGTCTCGTTGACGAAGCCGACCAGCTTGAAATTGCTGGAATGAATCCGCATCAAAGCGACGGTACGCTCCGTCACGGCGTCATCGAAGTCCCGCGCGTAGGTGCAGTTGGTGGTGCCGACCTCGACGAGTTTGGCGCCGCTCTGGCGCATGACGTCCGGGATACGGAAGCCGCCGCCGATCTCCACGGCCTGACCGCGCGAGACGATGACCTCCTTGCGGCGAGCCACGGCGGAAAGACCCAGCAGCACCGCTGAGGCGTTGTTGTTGACCACGAGAGCGGCCTCGGCGCCGGACAGGCGGCAAAGCAACTCCTCCACGTGGACGTGGCGGGAACCACGCACGCCGTTTTCCAGGTCGAACTCCAGGTTGGAATACCCTTCCCCGGCGGCGTCCATGGCGTCCAGCGTCTCGCGGCTGAGCGGGGCGCGGCCGAGATTGGTATGGATGATGACGCCGGAAGCGTTAATAACACGGCGGAGGTTAGGCTTGAGAAGGCGGTCCAGATCGGCGGCAACTTTATCGATAATGTCTTCAGACGAAGCCGCGTTCTTCCCGGAAGCAACCGCCCGGCGTTCGGCGTCCAGCCTGTCCCTGATAACGCTCACCAGTACCTCGTGGGAGAATATGGCGGAATACCGGGCAAGCCTGGTATCGGAGATGACCCTGTCAACGCTGGGGAGACGCCGGAATGCCGTATCCATGATGGTATTCTACACAATACCACAAGGTACTTCAAAGTTGACAGGGCGGTAAGCGGCTGGTACACTTTAATTGTTTATCGTTTCAGTCAACATTACTAAAATTTGGCAGGTAAGGTATAATAAGACAAAAGGTTTAGCGTAGAATCCGTTTTACCTGGCAACGCCTGCAAGGGTAAGGGGCCTCCGTCCGCAAGAACGAAACCCTCCCTCGCAAAGCGATGAGACGGCTGGTAACCCGAAATGATAATCCGTAATATCCGGGAAGACATCAGGAACGTGTTCGAGAAGGACCCGGCGGCGAGGAGCGTGCTGGAGGTGCTGACGTGCTATCCCGGCCTGCACGCCATCTGGGCGTACCGCATCGGGCACTTTTTCTGGAACCACAAGATGCGCCTGGCGGGCCGGCTGGTATCCCACCTGGCACGGTTCCTGACCGGCATCGAGATCCATCCGGGAGCCACCATCGGGCGGCGGGTGTTCATCGACCACGGCTCCGGCGTCGTCATCGGAGAGACGGCGGAACTCGGCGATGACGTGCTGCTCTACCAGGGCGTCGTCCTGGGCGGGACGACACTGGAAAAGAAAAAGCGGCATGCGACGCTCGGCAACGGGGTGGTCATGGGCACCGGGGCGATAACGCTCGGGCCGATCACCATCGGAGACGGGGCGCGCATCGGGGCCGGTTCGGTCGTCATCAAATCCGTACCTCCCGGCGTCACGGTGGTCGGCATACCCGGCAGGGTCGTGACGCGGCAGCAGAAGCAGCCGGCCATGGACCTGCAGCACGGTAACCTGCCGGACCCGTTGACGGAGACCGTCCGGCTCCTGCACCGGGAGCACATGCGGATGGAAGAGCGGATACGGGCGCTGGAAGAACGGTTGAAGGCCGCGGAGACCGTGGATTCCGATCATCACCACTAGACAGCCCGCCGTAAAAGCGGCGGAGTTCATATTTTATTCATATCACTGACATTATTATTGAAGGAGAGACCTGACAAATGGAGAAATTCACCCCGGTCACCGAGGCTGCCATCACCCGAGCGATCGTCAGCGAGTTTACGGAGGAGTTCAATGAATTCGCGGAGAGCGACTGCATCATCGTCGGCGGCGGGCCGAGCGGCCTCGTGGCAGCGCGGAACATTGCACGGGCAGGCAAGAAAGTCATCGTGCTGGAACGCAATAACTACCTGGGAGGCGGCTCCTGGAGCGGCGGCTTCCTCATGCCGGTCATCACGGTACGGCATCCCGGAGAAAAACTCCTCGATGAACTCAGCGTTCCGTACAAGTTTGTCGGCGAGGGGCTGGCGGTCTGCAATGCTCCGCATATGTGTTCCGCCCTTATCGCCGCCGCCTGCCAGGCCGGGGCCAGGATATTCAACAACGTCATGCTGGAAGACCTCGTTCTGAAAGACGACCGCGTCTGCGGCGCCGTGGTGAACTGGGGTCCGATCGCTTCACTGCCTTACCAGGTCAGGGCGCTGGACCCGGTGGTATTGGAATCCCCGTTCGTGATAGACGCCACCGGCCACGATGCCTCCGTAGCCAAGAAGCTGGAACAGCGCAACCTCCTCAAGCTCAAGGGCGAAGGCCCGTTATGGATCAACAAGTCCGAGGACCTCGTGGTGGAGCACACCGGAGAATGCTATCCCGGCCTCATCGTCTGCGGCATGGCCGTCGGCGCGGTTGCCGGGGTGCCGAGAATGGGACCGACCTTCGGGTCGATGTTCGTCTCAGGAGAAGTCGCGGCGAAGGTGGTCCTCGAAAAACTGAATAAAGCGGGACAATGAACATACTGGTAGCCATGAGCGGGGGCGTCGATTCCTCGGTCGCCGCCGCTCTTCTCAAACAGCAAGGCCATACCGTTACCGGGGTGACGATGCAGCTCCGGCCGGACGGCGATAACGGGGACACAGAATCCGCCCGGAGCGTGGCGGACCAACTGGGCATCGAGCATGTAACGGTGGATTTCTCGGAGCAGTTCGCGGGTGAGGTCATCAGCGATTTCTGCCGCGAGTACGCCCGGGGAAGAACGCCGAACCCCTGCGTGCTGTGCAACCGGACGATCAAGTTCGGCGCGCTGCAGAAATGGGCGCAGGAACAGGGCGCGGACCGCATCGCGACCGGACATTATGCAAGGCTGGAGCAGACCTGGGACGGCGGCATGGTCCTTGAACCGGGCATCGACCGGGACAGGGACCAGTCCTATTTTCTCAGCCGGTTGACCCGCGGGCAACTCCGCGGGGCATTGTTCCCGGTGGGCAACCTCACCAAGAGACGGGTGAAAGAGCTGGCGATGGAGATGGGACTGCATACCGCGGAACGCCCGGAGAGCCGGGAGATCTGCTTCATTCCGGACAATGATCACGCATCCTTCGTGAACCGGTTCCTGGGACGGGAGCCTGAGCCGGGGCCGATACTCGGGAGCGACGGCGAAACGCTGGGCCGGCACCAGGACATCACCTCCTACACCGTCGGGCAGCGGCACGGACTGGGCATTTCCGCTCCCCGCCCGCTCTATGTCACGGGCATCGACGCGGAAACGAACGCGGTCATTGTGGGCGGAGAAGACGAGACGAAGAGCATCGACCTGACCGCCTCGGACATGAACTGGCTGGTGCCGGACATCCCGGAAAGACCGTTCCGGGCGGAAGTGAAGATACGCTACCGGGCCAGGCCGGCCGAAGCGGACGTTTACCCCGAGGGTGACAGGATTTATGTCCAATTCCTCGAACCACAGAAGGCCGTCACACCCGGCCAGACGGCAGCCGTTTACCGCCGGGACATGGTCATCGGCGGAGCGATCATAGAAAGAAAAGGCAGGTAGCAATATAATGGGTTCGGTCGTGGCCGTTTGTATCAGCGAGAACAAGGGAGAGAGAAAAGTACCCGTCCCCGTCATCAGCCTGGAAGAAAACTACGGGGCAGCGAATGACGCCCACGCGGACAGCGCAACCCACCGGCAGGTCAGCCTGCTGGCGATGGAAAGCATCGACAAGATGCAGGGTAAAGGACTGGAACTCGTACCGGGGGACTTCGCGGAAAACATCACGACCGAGGGCATCGACCTGCGTTCGCTGCCGGTCGGGACAAGGCTGAACATCGGTAAAGAAGCGGTCCTGGAGATGAGCCAGATAGGCAAGGAATGCCACGCGGGCTGTGCCATCCGGGAACATCTGGGTGACTGCGTCATGCCGCGGGAAGGGATATTCGCCAGGGTGCTGCGCGGCGGACAGGTGCGCGCCGGTGATATAATAATCATCAATGATACTGAATAAGGACGGCGGATGAGCAGCCTGGAAGCCAGGCAACTGAAAGAAGTAGACCTGATGCTGGTGGACGATGAGTTCGAGGAAGAGTCCGAGAACATCGTCAGGGAAACCGCGCTCAGGATAACGGTCAACGGGCGGCCGTTCGTCACCGCGATGATGCTGGCCGGCATGGAGCGGGAATACACCGTGGGGTATCTCTACAGCCAGGGTTACATCTCCCATATTTCCGAGATCGCGTTCCTGGATGTAGATGAAGACACAGTTGACGTGAGGCTGGCAGGTGAACCCAAAGTAACGGCCGGGGGGCCCGTGGACTCAAGCCTGACCGTCGACAATGGTGACATTTTTACCTGTGTCAAAGCTATTCTGACCGGACCGGTATTCCGGGAAACGCAAGCCACGCATTCCGCCGGGCTTTTCCTCGAAGGGAAACAGGCGATAGCCATTGCCGAGGACATCGGGCGGCACCATGCTTTCGATAAGGTCATCGGGGCGGGCCTGCTGGCCGGTACCGATCTCAGCCGCACGGTGGCGGCGTCGACCGGGCGTCAATCGACCGAAATGATAGCGCGATGCCGGAACGCCGGCATCCCCATTATCGCCACCAAGGGCGTCCCGACGACCCTGGCCGTGGCAATGGCCGAGGAAAACAGCATCACCATCGCCGGTCTGGTACGCGGCGAGAGCATGATCGTGTATTCCCACCCGGAGCGGATACGATGAACCATCGCGTGACGGCATCACACCGGGTCCGGAGCCTCAGGCTGAGCGGAGGCACGTTCGAAGACGCCGAGCCTCCCGTGGTCATTGAAGCCGGCCTCCACCTCATTGTCAACGGAACGGGGATGGCCACGACCGCGATAATGCCGGGTATGGAGCACGAATTTGTGACCGGCCACCTGTTCAGCCAGGGCTTCATTGACACGCTTGACGACATCGAACATATCAGCATTCACGGCAATACGGCGCACGTCCGGATCAGGCAGCAATTGCCCCCGCCAGCAACGGACCTCATGTTTTCCAGCGGCGGCAGAACCATCCCGGGGACTACGCCCCTGCCGCGACTGACGAGCGACCTCAAGGTCCAGCCGGCAACCGTTTTTATCGCGATGAACCGGCTCTTCGAGAGCGCCAGTGTCTACCGGGAGACCGAGGGCGTGCATGCCGCCGGGATCTTCACCGCGCAGGCCGAGCCGCTCTGCGTGATGGAGGACATCGGGCGGCACAACTGCCTGGACAAGGTCATCGGGTGGGCGCTGCTCAACGGCGTGGACACGGGCATCTGCCTGCTGGCGGCCACGGGACGGATGACGTCCGAGATGGTCACCAAGATATGCCGGGCAGGCATCCCGTTCGCGGCCAGCAAGACGGCGGTCACGGACCGGGGTGTAGCGATAGCGGAAGCCTGCGGCATGACGCTGGCGGGGTTCGTGCGGGACGCCGGGACGCGCATCGAGCAGGACATGGAGACGAAGACCGTGGAGCGGGCGCTGATGAGGGTGTACACGGGCGTGGAGCGGGTATCGGACTGAGGGG
>CAZPSP010000091.1:0-10510 GCA_964589285.1 uncultured Dehalococcoidaceae bacterium
CGGTAGCTGCCGGTCTCGGGGAATTCGGCTGGATGAGCATCGTCCTGACGCCGGAGTTCGGGCCGAGGAACCGTTTCGGGGCCATCCTCACCACGGCCGAACTCGAGCCGGACCCGATGTACAGCGGCCCCCGGCTCTGCGATCCCTCCAAGTGCAACATCTGCACTACCGTTTGCCCCACCGGCGCGCTCAGCAAATATGGGGAAAAAGAAGCCCGGCGGGTTACGTATAACTACGAAAAAGGCGAAAAAGCTTACGAATACTGTCATGTAAACATGACAAAATGCCGGATAGCCGCCCATGGCTTGATGAAGAAAACAGGCGGACGCGAAGACCTGGTGACTTCTCTCGATGCAACCCCGGAAGAAGTCAACGAGGCCTGCCGCAAGACCATGCCGGAAGGGCTGCAGGACTCCCCTACTTTTAAGTGCGGCAAATGCCTGACTTACTGCCCGGTAGGCAACTGGAAAGAAAAGTTCAAGGATACAGGCTTTTCCCACAAGCTGCCCTTGGTAGAATGGTAAAGAAGACACGGCGCCTGGCGGAACGCCAGAGTCCAGGCTAAATAAAATCATTCCGGTCCCGGCACGATCCCTGAGAAAAAGGGGGAATACCGGGACCGATTTTTCTTGCGCGACAAACTCCGGTAAAATGGACTAAAATAGAGCGGCCTGGCCGACAAGCAGTACGAATTGGAGGAGTACGTTTATGTTCCGAGACCCGGATATTGGAAAACCCGCCCTGCAGCTCAAGGAAGAACGATACAAGAGAATTCACACCGCCCAGACCCTCGGGGTCCCGGATAGAGTCCCGATAACCCTCCCGATGGGCAATTTCCCGGCAAAATACTGCGGCATTCCCTGTTCCGCCGCCTACTATGACCCCGATGCCTGGTATAAAGCCCATGAGAAAGCCCTGGAGGATTTCAGGCCCGATTCCTTCGGCGGTTCGCCGCCGACCTGTGGCAAAGCCCTGGAAATACTGGACCCCAGGACCATGCGCTGGCCGGGGCACGGGGTCGATCCCAATCACGGGTTCCAGGCAATTGAAATCAACGGCCTCCAGGCGGATGAATTCGACGAGTACATGAAGGATTCAAACAGCTACATGCTCCGCAAGCAAATACCCCGTGTCTACGGGAGCCTTGCCGGACTGGGCAAAATCCCGCCGCTCTATGAAGTCCTTCACGGACCCGGATCGGCCCAAAATCTTGCCATGGTCCTGACCGACCCGGACGTCGCCGAGGCCGTATCGACGCTCCAGGAAGCCGGCCGCGAGATGAGGAAAATGGCCGATCAGCAGGCCCGGTTCATGGAACTGATGAAGAGCTACGGCTACTATCCCACCCCCATGGTGGGCGCGATGCCTCCCTATGATTCTCTCTCCCATTCCATACGCGGTATGACGGGCATCATGTATGACATGTTCCGCCAGCCGGACAAACTTCTCGAACTCATCGATTTCGTCCTGAAGGAAACGCTGGAACAAACGCCGCTCGTTCCGGACGAGAACGGTGAGATCCGGATATTCATGACCAATACGCGCGGCTCTGATGATTTCATGTCCAAGAAGCAGTTCGACCGGTTCTACTGGCCGAGCTTCAAGAAACTGGTAGACGGCCTGTGCGCCAAGGGAGCCACGCCCGGCATCTTCTTCGAGGGCTGTTTCGATTCCCGTATCGAGTACCTCCTGGACCTGCCCAAGGGCAAGTTCATTGCACGTTTCGATACGTCCGATATCTTCCGCGCCAAGGAAATTCTGAAGGGGCACTGCTGCATCGAAGGGAACGTTCCTTCCTCCATTCTCCAGGTAGGCAGCAAGGACGATGTCATCGCTTACTGCAAGAAGCTCATCGATATCTGCGGAAAAGACGGCGGTTATGTCCTATCGCCACGCAGCTCGATTGAAGAGGTAAAACCGGAAAACCTCAAGGCCATGATAGACTTTGTCAAGGAATACGGCGTTTACCGCTAACATCTGCGGAAAAGAAAAAGCAAAGGGATGCGCGTCAACCCCGGTTCTTCCAGGAAATGAGCGCCCAGCGGGAATAGCCTTCGTGGGTATAAACGGAACCTTCCGCTGCCGCGAATTTCGGCCCCAGGTAGGCGCGTATCGCATCCAATTCACCGGAAGTGAACGGGTCCGTCCGCCACTGCAGGCTATTGATGGCATCTTCGATATTAGAGAACGTGACTTTCACCTTTGAATAGAGAATCTCCACGTCGGCGTGAATGCCCATCTGGTAGAGCATATTGGCGATGTATATATACGGAGCGTGCTTTTTCCGCCCGCGGCCGATGACGCCGTATATTTCCCAATCGAACGGCAGATGCACTACGGGAAAGGTCAGGTAAGCCGCCCGCACGGCGATATCCGAGATGCGTTCCAGCGCGTATTTCATGTCCCCGGCCATGAGCGAGCGTGACGCAGCAACGACATCGTATTCACCGATGCCGGCCAGCGCTTCCTGCCAGGGAGCATTGATACAGGTTACATTTTCCAGGTTTTTCCGAGCCGCGTTGTGCTGGAGGCGCTCCAGCATTTTCGGGGAGATATCGAGGGCGGTGACGCGAGCGCCTCTTTCCGCCAGAGGGAGAGTAAGCGTCCCGGGCCCGGAGCCGATATCGAGCACCGTCCAACCAGGCTGGACTTCGATGCGCTCCAGCATCTTCGAGATGTAGTCTTCCTTGTCCCGTTGTGCACCATCCTTGACGCGGTTGATGCTTTTATCGAAGCTGTCCGCGCGTTTGTCCCAGAGTTCCTTCTGGGACGTGCCGTCTCTCCAGTGACCGCGGCCGCAGGCTTCCTGCCACATGGCGTTCCAGTCTATTTCAGTGAAGTCCATTACCTTTCACTTTCCAGTAAGGTATAATAGGCTCCGTCCGCGCAAGCCTGACAGAAAGCCGCGCCGTTCCGCGTGACATGTCTGCCGTCCGCAATGCGCTCGCCACAGGAGGTACATATCGCTGTCTCCCGCGGGGACCCCGGCAGATCATTTTCCGGGATATTCACCCGGACCGGCTGGAGGGTCACCAGGTCCTCATCCGGTGTCGCGGCGATCTCCCGCAGCGTATCGTCCTTATCTCCCTGGGCGGAAAAGACCTTTCCCACGGTGCAGCGCACTGCCCGGCCGGTTTCCAGGTTGACAAAGGTAGCGGCGAAGCGCCCGTAATTGACGTGCTTCAGGGACCGGCGCCCCAGGGAGCACCCGGTCACGGCCTGGACGGCGTCAGTCATGCACCGGTCGATCTCCGCATAAACGATCACCTTTTTCCTGTTATTCTGATGCGGGTCAAGTCCCAGGTACCGCAGGGCTGCCACCGTAATGCGCGTTCCCAGGGCAAGACCCACGCAGGCGCCCCCGTGAAATTCAGATGCCTTGTTCAGGAAATATGCGTAGTCTTCCACGATGTCACTTCCTATGCTTTGTTATTTGAAACCGGAACGAAACTATAAAAACAGTTTCTCCGGAGAGGTAGATTGTCCCGGGGACCAAAGCCGGCACCGGAGTGGAAAGCAGAGGAAAGAGGCATCCGGGGGACAGATGCTGTTTTGATACGTTTTGGGGCCATATCAGTTCCTCTTTTCCACCCGGGAGGCAACACCGTTTCCAGCGCTACCGTCGACCCCGATAGTATCGGGATACCGGCTGGCTCCCATGTCCCTGAAACGGGATACAGGGAAGGACAGCTCCGGAGAAACTGCATTATCTTAGCACGGGATCATATCGCTGTCAATATAATTGATAATTACAGGAAAGAGGAAAAGGCGGCAGTAGCATCGCTTGTACTGCCGCCTTTCCATCATCTGTGGCGTTCCGGTTAATCGGGATAGGTGAACGTTGTGGTGTAGTCGTTCACATTAAGCGTATAGGTCACGCCGCGTTCGAAGTCGCTGCCAAGGTTCAGGTTTTTTGTGTAGTAAGAATATTCCTGGGTGCAAACGGCATCCGCCGGGCGTTGCGCGGTTACAGCAATGTTTACGGTATGACCTTCCCGGGTGACCACCGCATCATGGAAGGTGGTGCAGCCGTCTTTAAGGCCGAGTTCGATGTTGACGCCGATCTGTTCCGGGTAAGATTCCATGATGACGATATCCACTTCATGGATAGGGGCGGGCTCGATGACGATGTCTTCCCCAATTGTCTCCTGAGAAATCATATCCCAGACCCCGTCCATGACAGCATTGACTATTCTACCGTTTTCAAAGGTCACGACAGCTTCATGAGGCGTAATGACCTGGGCGAGCATCTGACCGATGCGGTCCCCGTAACCCGCGTGGCGGCTATCGAATGAGAAAACGAACTGCCAGGCATTTTCCTTATCCGGGTAGAGGGTCTCGGTGAGTTCCAGGGTTTCTTCCATACCGTCAAACGTGAACGTGGCGCTGTTACGAACAAACTCTTCAGCTTCCTGCCTGGCTTCTTCCTCCGTCACCTGGGTCATTTCAGGCCACAAATGCGGATGGCTGGAGAGAGAAGGCCAGGGACCGGCTGCCTGCCCGCCTTTTTCACCGATCCATATGGTAGTGATGCTCTGAGCGCCGCGGACGGGCACATACAGAGACAGGCCGTAAGGTCCATCGAGGTCCTCGTTCCAGGTCACTTCTATCTGTATTACGGGTTCGAGCCCGGAGGATACTCTGAAAGTATCGCGTGCTATTTCCTGGACGATGCTGTTTTTATCAAGAAGCTGGACGAGGTATTCACCTTCCCAACGATCGTTGGCGTTGTTCCGCAGCTTCAGGGTAAACACGGATTTTTCTCCCGCCTTGTGCCCGGCGCTATCGCCGCTGAATGTAACTATGTGGTCGGTACCGGGTCCCCAGACCGCCGTGAAGGGGTCCGGAGGCACTTCAGCCCCGGCGGGTCCGCCGCTGCAGCCCGAAGCTACGACGAGCAAAGTTATGATTCCCAGCATGGCCAGCAACCAGATGATAACAGGTTTTTTCATGATACGGCTCCCTTTATAATAGTATTCACATAGTTAAACGATGGGCGCCGAAAAAAGTTAGTCTGAAAAGTTCCTGTCAGAATGCTTTTTTTCAGACAAAACTACAGGCCGGGGTGAAGGTTCTCATCGAGCGGTGTTGACTCCCCGGCCTGACGGTGAAACGTGACTGCAAGAAAACTATTTGAGTTTGCCGAACTCCTGTTCCACCTCGTTGGCCCGGCTATATTCCCGGCTGGGCAGCTTATTGAAGTATTGCATGACATTTTCCGGTGCGCCGTTGGACCTGGCAGTCTGAATAACCATGTTTCTGTCCGCGGGAAAATCAATGCCCTTCATATACCGGGCGAATTGAGCGGCGCTGACTTTGGAGCTATGCAGGGATGCTTCTCCGCCTTTGGGGCCGCCAATTTTACCGCCTTTTTGTCCGCCTCTGACGGCAGGATCTTCTTCACGCATAGTGAGGCCTCCTCATTTCCATCTCCCAGGAGCTTATCAGTGAGACTACACCAGTTTACAGATACCGCCAGCGGCAGCAGTATCAGTGACTTCCCGTAAATGCGCACCGTTCCGGGCGGATACTATTTAGGTATTTATGGCGACGGAATCCCAAGCTTACGGAGGCGTGAGCATTCGTTCGGGAACGGGCGGCGAACGAGGCGTTGAGAAAAGAGGCGACCTATGGAGAAGACAGATCCGAAATCCGGTCAACGGATTGGCTCTGAAACACCTGCGCCAGCCGGAGGATTACCCGCCGGAGAAAAAATCTTTCAATTTCCGGACCAGAGATTTTTTTGTTTTCACCACCAGATATAGATCACCCGGTTCTCCTCCGGCTTTGCCGGGGGCACCCATCCCTTTCAGGCGTATCCGCTGGCCGTCCCTGATCCCGGCGGGGATTTTGACCATAAGAATTTTTGAGTTACAGGAATAGGACAGTTCGCCGCCGTGGTGGGCTAACTCAGGGGCCAATGCAATAGTATCCTGGAGGTCTTCACCCTGTTCCGGCAATTGAATACCGGCGATGTTCTTCAGGAAAAATTTGATGATCTTGCCCGTTACGCCGTTTAGTTGGGGCATTCCGACCTGCGGACCGGACGAATATTGTCCGCCAGGCGCCGCTCTCCGGCCGGGCCGGAAGGGGTAACCCTGCCCGTACCTGCCGGTGCGGTAGAACTGGAACCTCTGGTATTGGGGCCCGTATGATTCGCTGAAGATGTCCCGGGAACTGCGGAACCCGAACATCCGGGCAAACTCCTCAAAGATCTCATCGATGTCCGAGCCGCGGAAGATGTCTTCCGTGGTATGGGACTGCCGGAACCGGTCATACGCGTAGGTCCCGTAGCGGGAACTCATAAGGTCATACTCCTGCCTTTTCGCGGGGTCCGAGAGGACCGCGTAGGCCTCGTTGATGTCTTTCATCTTCTGATTTGCCGCCGGGTCTCCCCTGTTCTTGTCCGGGTGGTATTGAAACGCCAGCTTCCGGTACGCATCTTTGACAGCCTGCTGGCCGGCATCCCTGGCGATACCAAGTATCTGATAGTAATCTTTCTGACTCATAACTCTACTTACATGATAACCGATATTTGAAAAACATCACTAATATTTCGTTAACAGTGGAAATTTGAGCGCCCTTTCGGGCGGCGAGAAGAAACGTGCAAAAGGAACTACCGCGAACCGGTATTATGTCAACATACTTCCGGTTTCCCTAAAAGATAGGCCGAAACCGGAAGACAAACGTCCTAATCAGATCTTTTCAGCATAATAAGAGAGGGCCCGGTCGGTCCGGGATACCGCTCAGCCGTTTTACCCGGGCGCGGGTCTACCGTCTCTTCGATATCGCCGCAACGGAGGGCACCGGTAGGACAATGGGCCACGCAGACCGGCTCCTCCCCTATCCCCGTGCAGTAATCACACTTCTGCATCAAGCCGTCTTTCCCGATTTGCGGAATACCGAACGGGCAGGCGGTCACGCAGTCACCACAGCCGTTACAGCGCTCCCGGTCCACGAGGACAATGCCTTCCGCGGTTTTCGTGACAGCGCCGGGCCGGCAGGCTTTCATGCAGGCAGGGTCGGCGCAGTGCAGACAGGAAAGAGAGAGGAACGTCCTGCGAACGTCCGGGAAAGTCCCCGACCACGTATCGGTCAATCTTCTCCAGGACAGCCCGGGTCCGACACCGCGGACCGTTTTACAGGCCGTTTCACACGTCCGGCACCGTACGCACCTAGTTTCGTCGTAAATAAAACCGAGTTGCTCTGGCATCTCTCCATCCTCAATTTATGTCAATTTGCGAACCTGGACGAGCGTCTGCTTGGTCATGGCAGTGACGACGGGATCGAACGCTTTGTCGGGGTCGATAGTAAACAGGAGGTTCGTATTGGCGCCGCCGTCGAGCAGGTCATAACCGGGCAGGCCCAGTTCCTCGCAGCCCTGCCACCAGCCGTGGAGCCCCATGATCACATCCGGCGCGATGCCGGGGAAAAGCTCCGCCTTCGCCTTGATCCAGCCGTGGGGAGATTCTACGGATACCCAATCGCCGTCTCCTATCCCTCTCGTTTTGGCCGTATCCGGGTGAATGTAGACCCATGGCTCGGGAGCGAGTTCGCGCAGGCTGGGGACGTTCCTCAGCCAGCCGTGATTGTAGGCGTCCGAGGTGTGGGTATCGAAGAATACGAGCGGGTACCGGTCGAGAAGTTCCGGGCTGCCGGCCGGGCCTTCCGGCGGGGCCACCCACTCCGGCAGCGGGTTGAAACCGTTTGCCTCGAAGCGGGTGTTGTAGATAGCAACCTTTCCCTGCGGCAGATAGGGCCCATGAGAAAGGAGCGGGCTGGGATTGGCAAATATCCGGTCGTACTTTTCATAGGCCAGTTTACCGGGCTCGTAAAAAATGCCGTTCGGGTGTTCTCTTAGCTGGTCGATGGTTATTCCGAAGTTTTCAAGCTGGTAGTTCATGCAGGCGGTCATATCGCCGTGCCAGAAATCATCGCCGTAGCCGGCGGCGACGCCGAGGTCCAGCCAGAACTGGTAGTCCGATTTATAATCGCCCAGGGGTTCCACGACCCTGTTCCGGGCCATGAGCCAGGTACCGGTGAACTCGAAGGGATGGTCGCACTCGTACATGGTAGCGACGGGGATGACGATGTCCGCCCAGGGCATGGAAGCCGTTTCCGTGACATCGATGACGACGAAGAAATCCAGCTTCTCCAGGGCTTCGATGATACGCGGCGTCCCGCGGGTGATGACGGTGGGCTGCGTCCCGGGGGCGATAATCGTCCGGACCGGGTACGGTTTTTCCGTCAGGACGCTGTCCAGGCAGCGGAAGTACGCGGACGAGGTGCCTTCAATGAACGGCTGGAGGCCGGGAGCGAGTTCCGGGCCGACCAGTTTATCTATCCATTCCTGCGTATACTTCTCACGCATATGGACCGGTTTCAGCACCGGCGCGTTACCGGGGACCGGCACGACATTGCCGCCGGGGCGGTCCAGGTTTCCGGTGATGGCGATAAGCGATGCAACCGCCCGCAAAGCGTTGTTGGAGTTGACGGTCTGGTCGAAGGCGTTCCCGACAAGGATGCAGGCGGACGGGGCATCACTATAAAGCCGGCTTATCTCCCGTATCCGGTCCGCCGGGATGCCGGTGATGGGGGCGGCCCATTCCGGCGTGTATTGGCGGATATGCTCTTTAAGTTCAGGGAAACCGTGGCACCATTTAGTCACGAAGTCCTTGTCATAGCGCTCTTCCGTGATGACGACATGCAGCATGGCCAGCGCCAGGGCGGCATCCGTTCCCGGTCTGACCGGCACCCAGTAATCCGCCTGGGCGGCGTCCGGCTGGAGGACGGGTTTGATAGCCATGATTTTGGCGCCCCGGTCATGGGCGTCCAGGATGCGACGTATAGTTCCCTTCGGAGTACCGGCGAAGGCCGGGTTGGCGCCCCAGATGACGATGAGGTCCGTATGTTCGTAGTCCTCCATCATCATCGGAGTCCCGAGGGTATAAGCGAACCCGAAGGCCCGCTGAATAGCGCAAATACCGGAGTGACCGTAGTTGGGACTGCCGTGGGCCATGAGGAACCGGTAGAGGTACTCGCTGTAGGACCGGTGCTGTGGTGAAAGGATGGCCAGCGATTCCGGGCCGAACTCCTTTTTCTGTTCGAGGAGTTTATCGGCGATGGTCTGCACGGCTTCATCCCAGCTTATCCGCTCGAACTTGCCCTCGCCCTTTTTACCGACCCTTTTCATCGGGTATTTCAGGCGTTTAGGGGAATAGAGCCATTCAGCGGAAGCGAAGGCCTTGGCGCAGAGCTTGCCCCGGTTCATCGGGGCTTCTTTCATGCCTTCAACCCTGACGAGTTTCCCATCTTCGACGTAGCATTTAATACCGCACCCCGCGGCGGGCCCGCAGAGCGAACAGAATGTCTTGACCTGTTTATTCCGGTTCGAATTCATTGTGTACCTCAAATTCTGATGACGAGAACGGAGTATAAAACGAGTGTAGCAGGTAATATCCCAAAATCCAAATCATCGACAGGGAGGCGAGACTGCCATGGTACAATCTGTTTTAGACAAATCCTTGATCCTGAGGAGCCTGAAAAATGAAAGCGATGGTACTCACGAAAACAGCCGCGGTAGAATCCGCGCCATTGAAGATGGAAGACCGCGCGATACCGCACCCGGGTCCCGGCGAAATAGTCATCAAGGTATCAGCCTGCGGGGTCTGCCACACCGAACTCGATGAAATAGAAGGGAGACGGCTCCCGGCATTGCCGGTCATACCGGGGCATGAAATCATCGGCAGAGTGACCGAACCAGGACTGGGGGCCACGCGCTTTAAAAAAGGAGACAGAGCAGGCATCGCCTGGATCCATTCCGCCTGTGGAACATGCCGGCATTGCCTGAGCGGTATGGAGAACCTGTGCGACCGGTTCAAGGCGACCGGCAGCGACGTTGACGGCGGTTACGCTGAGTATACCGTGGTTCACGAAAACTTTGCCTATCCCATACCGGAGAGGTTCACGGACGTCCAGGCGGCGCCGCTGATGTGCGCCGGGGCGATCGGCTACCGGGCCCTGCGGCTGACCGGGATGCAGGACGGCCAGTCTCTGGGCTTGTACGGTTTCGGGGCGTCCGCCCACCTGGTACTCCAGATGGTCAAATATCAGTGTCCGAATTCCGGAGTGTTCGTCTTTACCCGCAACAAAGACGACGCTCCGGGCCGGCTGGCAATGGAGATGGGAGCCGACTGGGCCGGGGTTACCGGGGAAGACCCTCCGGAGAAGCTCGCCTGTGCCATCGACACCACGCCGACGGGCGTCCCGGTGAGGGAGGCGATGCGGAACCTGGACAAGGGCGGCAGGCTGGTCATTAACGCGATCCGGAAGGAGACCCTTATCCCGGAACTGGACTACACCGAACACCTCTGGTGGGAAAAAGAAATCAAGAGCGTCGCCAATATCACCCGCCGGGACGTGGAGGAATTCCTGCCCCTGGCGGCCCGTATCCCGATCATCCCGGAAACCGTAGAGTTCAAACTGGAAGAAGCCAATGAGGCCCTACTCA
>CAZPSP010000092.1:0-10439 GCA_964589285.1 uncultured Dehalococcoidaceae bacterium
CCGGACATCATGCCCGCTTTTTCTTCCAGCGTCAACTGCGCCAGCAGGCCCTCGACTCGTTCTTCCACTGTGAACACTCCTGCAGAGAAATTAAGGCTGCCTACCCGATGTCCCTGAGAAAATCCGTCACCGCTTTGCAGAAATCGTCGAACTGCTCCCGCCGCACGTTGTGCCCCGCTCCCTTGATGCGGACCCAGCGGAACGGGTGCTCGGAAGCCCAGAGGTCTTCCGCCGTCTCTATCGCTGCCTGGGTGACGATGCCGTCTTCCGCGGTGATCAGCAGCGTCGGGCAGTTTATTTTGGGGACGAGTTCCGAATACGGCGGCCGGTCGATCTGCAGCCGGGTAAAGAGCGTCGGGTCGAACTGCTTCTTGGACTCTGCCCACGGAATGAGTTCCGCCTCGGACCACACCGGGTGCTCGTTCTTCCCCTCGGCAAAGATCTCCTGCTCCGTCATCCTCCCGTAGTTTTCCACCATGCGGGCGAACTCATCTGCGGTGGGGGTCTTTTGCCGGTGGGCCTCAAGCGAAGCCTGGTCCACCCAGGCCGGGTCTTCCAGGATGATGGCGCGGGGAACGTCCGGATAGAAAGCCGCGATCTGCGTTGTTGTGCCGCCGCCCATCGAGTGCCCCATGATCACCGGCTTTTCCACTCCCAGTTCCTCCAGCAACCCGATCGTCTGGTCGGCATGGTCCCGGTACTGGAAGCTGTCATCGAGCCGGTCCGATTTTCCATGCCCCTGGGCGTCCACCATGATGACATCATAGTTTTTCACCAGGGTCTCCGCGAAGGGCAGCCAGCAGAGCCCGTTGTCCGAGGCGCCGTGAAGCAGTACGAAGGGGATGTTACCGCACCCGGACCGGTAGTAATGGATCCTGACGCCGTCGATAACGGCATTGCCTTCCCGATAGTTCATAAGACCACTCCTTTTCAGTCTGCATCGAGTAGGTTCATCGGTTGACCGGAAAACAGGCAGATGCCTCAGTATAGCAAAAAACCGTCTTCCGCATGAAGAGGTTTTTGGTTAAAATTCAGGTTGACTTGCTCACATCGTTGTTATAGCCTTGTGTAGTGCTTGGTCACCCTATCGTCCGGTCGGTTATTTTGGTAATAGAAGGAGAATTTCATGAAAGCGGCGGTCTGTTACGAATTCGGCAAGCCCCTTAAAGTAGAAGAGGTCCAACTGGCGGAGACCGGCGCGCACGAGGTCCGGGTCAGGGTGGCCGCCACGGCCATCTGCCACAGCGATATCCATGACATCAAGGGCGAACTGCCCGGCCCGCTGCCCTTCGTGCCCGGCCATGAATGCGCCGGCTACGTGGAAGAAACGGGACCGGCCGTAAAAGGCCTGAAAAAAGGCGACCCCGTGGTCGTCTCCCTGCTGATGGCCTGCGGCGAGTGCTATTACTGCCGGTCCGGCCTGCCGCACCTGTGCCAGGCCAAGTTCGCCCCTCCCGCTAAAGTCCGGATCAGGAACGCGAACGGAAATCCCATTAATCAGAAGGCCAACGTCGGAGGTTTCAGCGAGTTCATCCTCGTCGATGAGTCCCAGTTGATCAGGGTCCCGGCGGACATGCCGCTGGACCGCGCCTGCCTGCTCTCCTGCGGCGTTACTACCGGTTTCGGAGCGGTGGTCAAACGGACGCAGGTCAAGGCGTTCCAGAGCGTCGTCATTCTGGGCGCCGGGGGCGTCGGCATCAACGCCATCCAAGGAGCCGCTTTCGTGGGGGCCTGCCCCATCATCGCCGTGGATACCCTGGACCGCAAACTCGAACAGGCGAAGCAGTTCGGCGCGACGCACGGCGTCAACGCCAAAAGCCAGGCTGCCATAGATGAGGTCAAAGCACTGACGGACGGCCGCGGCGCGGACTATGTCTATGTCACCGTCGGCAGCATCGCCGCCATCAGGCAGGGCCTGGTCATGGCCGGACCGCGCGGCACCATCGTGCTCATCGGGCTGCCTCCGGTCGGACAGGAATTCTGCTTCTCCCCGCTGGAACTGATACCCACGGAAAAACACCTCGTCGGCGGCTACATGGGCTCCGCCGACCTCCAGAAGGACATTCCGGACCTTATCAGCGCCTATAGGAGCGGCCGGCTTAAACTGGACGAACTCATCGGCGGGCGTTACCGGCTGGAAGACATCAACGAAGCCATCGCCAGCTCGGAAAAGGGAGAGTCCTTCCGGAACGTCATCATGTTCGGCTAGTGCTGCGCCGCAGACTACGCGGATTGATAAAACCGCCCATCCTGAACTGTCGAAGGGCGAGCGGATGGGATTCTATCAGGCTAAGTATTACTGCTCCAGCAGCGCGTCCCGCAGCCGCTGAAACAGTCCATCGTCCGCACCGGAGGTCTTGAGACAGGCTTCCATTGAGCCGTACTCGTCCCGGACCATCTTCAGGAACAGCTTGATGGACTCCGGCGGGCATTGCCACAGGTATGCCGGGTATTCCTGCAGCATCCGGACTCCTTCCGGGTACATTGACAACCGCTCCATGAACGCCGGCATGCTCGGCGCCGTCATGGCGTAGTCTTGCGCAATGTCCTCTTCATCCACGCCGAGCAGTTCCAGCAAGACCGCCGCCAGGATGCCGGTGCGGTCTTTACCGACCATGCAGTGAAAAAGCACCGGATGATTGCCCGGCTCCGCGATGACCCTGAGCGCCTCGATGATCCGCCGCCGGTAGCCGTCATCGCTGAGGAGGAAATGATAGTACGTTCCCAGGTCCGTATAACGCCCGTAGATATCCTGTCTTGGCTCCCTCTCCAGGTGCGCCCCCGTAAAGGGGACGTTGCGGTACCCCAGCCCGTTTTCGGTGAATAGTCCGACTCGTTCCGCGCTGACCTCTTCTTCACTGCGGATATCGAGGATGGTCGCCACACGGGTCAGGCTTCTCAAACATTCCAGTTCCTGCAGCGTATCGCAGAGAGGTTCGGCGCTCCGGAAAAGACGTCCCCCGGCCACCCGCCGCCCGTCGCGGGCCGCAGGTCCGCCAAGGTCTCTCAGGTTACCGACGGTTTCTATCTTCAAAAGCCGGGAGGAGCCTTCCGGCCTGTCTTCAAGGTAATCTCTCACACTCTCATGGTAGCACAACCCGGAGGAATATTCCGAAAAACTCGTTAACTTTATGTTAACTTTTCGTAAGTCCGCAAGGCGACCTACTCCAGCAGCGCGTCCCGCAGCTTCTGGAACAGGTTCTCGTCGGCGCCTGACTCTATCAGGCAACCTTCCAGCGTTCCATGGTCCTTCTGCAGCTCGGCAAGGAAAATCTCCATCGAGTACGGAGACGCCTCCCACATGTAAGCCGGCATTTTCTCCAGCATCTCCGCTCCCCGCGGCTCTTCCCTGACCTTCTCCATGAACGCCGGCATCGCTTTCGCTGTTTCGGCATAGTCGCTGATGATGTCTTCGTCGGCCACGCCGAGAATGCTGTAAATGAACGCCGCCAGGATGCCCGTCCGGTCCTTGCCGACGGCGCAGTGGAAAAGGACGGCATGATTGTCCGGCTCGGCAATGATCTCCAGCGCCCTGATTATCCTCTCCCGGTATCCGGCGTCCCGCATCAGTTGCAGATAGAATTCACCCATACAGGTGAAACGCCCGGTGAACTCGGGTTCCGGCTCCTGCTGGATATCGCCCCCGATCAACGGGACGTTGAGGTACCGGATGCCGGCCCCTGCGTAGAGGTCCACCGGCTCCCGTTTGATCTCCATTTCCGCGCGCAGGTCTATCACCGTGATTACACCGGTGGCCCGCCGGAGGTCCGCCAGGTGGTCCAGCGTCTCCTGCCGGGGTTCGCTGCTGCGGTACACCCTTCCCCGGGCCATCGCCCGTCCGTCCCTCGTCGCAAATCTACCCAGGTCGCGCAGGTTCCCGATGAAATCGAACTCCAGGTGCCGGGATGGGGTGTCTACCATTCAGCTTTACCTCCCGCCGGTTTAGTCACATATGACTAAATTCTATCATACGTGCTACCGCTTCGCTACCCCGGCCCGCCGCTTCACAAGAATTTAACGGTAGACGCCGTATTCCTGCGTGAAATCGATCATCGCCTTGAGGTTTTCCGGCCTGGCTTCGTCCGTGGAACTGCGCGGCGAAAGGATGAACCCGCCGCCCTTGCCGATGGTATCGATAAGCTCCTTGCAGTAGTCCCTGACCTGTTCCACGGTGCCCACCTGCAGCAGGGAAGACGGCACGTTGCCCTGGATGCAGAGGTGGTCCTTGAGGACTTCCTTGGCACGCTTGATATCGGTGGTATCCAGCCGGACGAGGAGCGAGCCTTTGGGGAAATCGAGCAGGTATTCCAGCCGGGACGTAAAGTTGCCCTCAAAGAAGATGCACGGCGTGGCGCCCTTCTCGATAAGCCCGTGAACGAGTTTGCGGAACGTCGGCCAGTAGAACCGGTCGAAGTGCTTTGTGGACATGAAATCGTCGGAGCCGCGCGTGTTCGTCATGAACATGCGGATGTGCCCCAGCGGCGACGGCGGCGGAAGGGGACGTGCCAGCGTCATTTCCAGGATTTTCTCGGTCGTCTCAAGGACTTTGTCCGGCTGCCGGAACATGTCCTGCATCGTGCCGGCCATACCGCGCATGGAATGGGAAACGACGTCGAAAGGCGGCATCGCGGCGCCCTGGAAATAGGACGGATATCCCAGGTCCAGCAGGAGCTTCATGAAAGCCGCTTGTTTCTTGCCCCACTTGCGGAACTCTTTGCCTGCCTTGAGCAGCGTGGTGATCGCCTTCGACGTCCCCGGCGAAGCCATGGAGATCGCCAGGGCGGTGGCCCCCATCTGGCCGGAAAGGTCGGACAGCTTGGGCAGGTCCTTCATCCCGGCCAGGTTGTCGCTGACGCGGGACATCATGATGCGGAAAAGGTAGTCCGAAGGGTCCTTCAGATAGGCGTCGTACTCGTTGCCCATGAGGAAATCGACCTCCACGGCCTGGTGCCCGTGATTGGCCGGGGCGTTATAGCCGGGCCAGCGCATCTGCTTGGGCTGGAGGATTTCCAGCGCCTTGCCGGGCGTGAAACCCTGGTGGAAGACCATGTCTGCCGGGTAGTCCGGCAGGGTCTTCTTGTAGGCATCGTACCAGGCATCGTAATCGTAGTACGCCGCCGAGCACGGGATCCCCTGTGCCTTGGCCGGGAAATACCCGAACCCGCAGATGATCGGCACCCTGTCCGGCACCTTCATCCTGATGGCGTCCATTATCCTCGTCTCGCGCTCGGTGCGCAGTTGTTTCATCGTCTTGCCTTGGTCGCTGGTCATAGGTCACCTCCGGAAACCGTGTTTGTAAGAAAAATCATCTCATTATAGCAGGGACGAGCTATTTTGCCGAACCCCAGTTTTACCGGAATCATTTTTGATTAATTGAAACCAAAAAGAATTCGTCATTGCGAGGGGTCTTCAGACCCCGTGCCAATCTCAAAAACCGATGTCGCGTGACTCTACCAGCAATAACAACTAACGGGAATCACCAAAACTAAACAAGACCGCTCCTGTACAGCACCGCCCCCGTCCAGGTGATCCGGTCCGGACGGAATTCCAGGTCCAATTCGAAACGTGCCAAAAACTGCTGCACATCTATCGCCAGCGATTCCAGGGAAGGCCTCGCCCGCTCTGGATACAGGCACGGCTCCCCGGTAACGGCCCGGCACGGCTCGCAGAGCCCGCAGTTCCCCCCGATGAACCCCCACACCTCCCGGATGCCCTGCGCCTTCAAATAGTCCTCGACTTGCAGTATCTTCCGGTGAAAATCGTCCCTGGTCTGGAGCAGGCCGGGAAGGTCGTTCTTCACATCGAGTTCTTTTTCATATTGAAAGAGATAACCCTTATCATAGTTTTTCAATTTTGCTGAAATCTCTTCCAGTGTGCCGATATGGGGAGGGCACATGTAGTTTTTTCCGTAGTTCCCGCACTCGTCTGCACGGCAATAAGCCCGGATGCGGTCTTCCGGTACCAGCAACGCCAAACCGAATTCTATGCATGTCCCTATCCCGATTTCCCGGGCATAATCACAGACCGCCATTCTCAGTTTCTCCGGTTTTCTTACTATATTACACGTTAATGGCGACCATGTCTCGTCGCAGTCCCGCATTTGAAGATGGACGGCTGCGGGTATATTATTGTCGCAACAGGCTTTCACAATTAAGTCGAAAAAAAACGGAATGGAGATGCCATGACTGAGAATTACATCCTGATCGCCGCCAACGAATGCCTGCCCGAGGTCGAGGAAGAGTACAACCGCTGGTATAATGAGACCCATCTTCCCATGTTCTTCGAATTCCCCGGCCTCAAAAAAGCCAGCCGCTACAAGATCACGAGAGAAAATCCCGACCTCTCCCGCTACCTGGCCGTCTATGAATTCGATTCGGAAGAAGACCTCTCCGCCTTCCCGGAGAGCGACGCCTTCAAAAAGGCGGTTGAGGACTTCGACCGCAAATGGCAGCACGGAGAGTTCGTCCACCGCTGGGGCGCTTCCTACCAGTTGCTGACAAGGCTGGAGAAGTAAGCTCCGGTCTTTTGTCAGCATTTCGGAAACCTAATATCCGCACGAGAGGTGACCATGATCAGAGAGACCATGACCCGGCAGGAACGCCTGACCGCCGCCGTAACCCACGCGCCCACGGACCGCGTACCGGCAGCCGCGATGTTCGATGAATTCATCCTCCGGCAGAAAGGCATCCCCAACACGTTCGGGGGCGGGCCGCAGGACATCGCCCGCAAGCTCCAGGCTTACCACGAGATGTTCGATGAACTCGGCGGCTGGGATTTCCAGTGGCACGCCGGGCCGGGGTTCGCCTATTCGAGCTGGCACGGCGCCATGGACATGGTCGTCAACTCGGTGCCGGGACGGGAAACGGAAGCCAAAGGCGAGCGTCAAAGCCTGAACGCGGAGGACTACGATAAAATAATCGCGCTCGGCTGGAACGGGTTCTGCAGGGAATTTTACCCGAGGCAGACGGGCCTTTCCCTCGAGCAGATCGATGCCATGCAGCAGCAGAGCTTCGCGGTCATGATGGAGGACCTGAAATGGTGGCAGGCCCGCGAGGTGCCGGTCATCATGGGCGGTATGACCATGTTCCCGGAAATGATCCTGTCCCTCGGCCGTACGCTGACCAAGCTCTCGCTCGACGTCTACCGGCAGCCTGATAAGATCGCCGCCGTCATCGAAGCCATGGCGGACGACTGCGTGGCCAACGCCGTCCGTAACGCCCGCGCCACCGGCATTCCCTGGGCCAACCTCCTGCTGGCCCGCGGCTCCACCAGTATTTACAACCTGAGAACCTGGGAACGGATCGTCTTCCCTACCCTGAAAAAGATGGTCGAAGCCTTCGTTGCGGAAGGTCTCTACGTCAACATGCACATGGACACGGATTGGACCAGGGCCTTGCCATATTTCCGGGAACTCCCCAAAGGCAAATGCATGATGGAACTGGACAGCACCACGGACATCTCCAAGGCCCGGGAGGTCCTCGGCGGTCATGTCTGCATCAAGGGTGACGTCCCCGCCCAGATGCTCAAGCTGGGCACAGCGGATGAAGTCGCTGCCTATTGCCGCAAGCTGATAGACGCCTTCGGGCCGGGGAACGGCTTTGTCCTCAGCACCGGCTGCACCTGCCCCGTTGACGCAAAATATGAAAATGTCAAAGCCATACTGGATACGGCCAGAGAATACTATCCGCACTGATTCCGTTTCTATGGACTGAACAGACTTGGCGCATAGTCTGGTCCCGTGCTATAGTTTGCCATTCGGTTTGTAAGGGAGGTCCACCATGGCAGTAACCCTGGAACAACTGGCAGCGGAAATAGAAGTCCTCAAAGAGCAGGTCCGGGAAGGCCAGCGGGCTAAAGACGAACTGGAAATTCAAAAAGTCCAGTCCCTCTACTCCCACTACTACCAGATAGGCCGGCGGGGAGACGTCCCCAAGCTGTTCGCGCAGCATACACCGGGGGTGACCTTGGAGATCGAGGACAGCGGCGTCTACGAGGGCATCGCCGGCGTGACCCGGTTCTGGAACGACCTCTTCGGCGGCAATAACCCGCTCCCGCCCGGCTGGTTCGCCGTCCACATGACCTGCAACCCGGTCATCGAGATTAACCGGGACGGCACGAAGGCCAAAGGCGTCTGGCACTCCCACGGCTTCTGCGCCCTCGGCGGCACGCCGTTCATCTGCTCCGGCAAGTACGACATGGAGTACGTCAAAGAAGACGGTAAGTGGAAGATTCTCGTCTTCAGGTACCGCCAGATATTCATGTCCCCCTACCACCAGGGCTGGGTGGAAGCCCCGTCCGTGGGCAGCATCGGCGCCAACCCCAAGAGCAGCCCGGACAAGCCGATGACCTTCCACACTCCCTATACGCCGGACAAGCCTTACTACCCCCAGCCCGACGTGCCGGAACCGTTTGATTAGCCCCCCGCTGCTGGAGTAAAATCAGTACGCCCTTAATCGCGGGGTAGTAGGCGGGAAAGTGAGTTCGCCTGCCTATTACCGAAGAAGAAAGATGGGTCGTCTCTCCTTCGCAAGGAGAGACCGAGAGAGATTTATTCAGGCCAAAAGGAGGCACGTTTCATGAAAGCCGCTTTTTTCATAGCCCCTAAAACCATCGAGATCCGTGACGTTCCCATGCCGGAGATCAACGACGATGAAATGCTCGTCAAGATCGAAGCCTGCGGCGTCTGCTCGTCGGACATGTCCGGCTACCTCAATACCGGCGCCCACCACGGTCCCTACCCCCGCCGCGCCGGCCACGAACCGTCAGGGACGGTTGCCGCAGTTGGCAGTCACCTCAAAGGGTTCAAGGAAGGCGACCGCATCACCGGCTACTTTGCCGACGACTGCTACGCTGAATACGTCAAATGCAACCCGACCGATAAGGAGGCCCGCGGCCACGGCTCCATCATCGAGAAGATACCGGACGGCATCAAGTTCGAGCACGCCCTCGGCGAACCGCTCATGAGCCTCATGTCCATCGCCCGCACGGCCACACCGGAGTTCGGGGATTACGTGTTCCAGATCGGCGCCGGTTTCATGGGCCTCGGCATCGTCGCCGGGGTCGCCCACCCCAAGCTGCGTGAATACATCGTCGCTGACCTCGACGACGACCGCCTCGCCATGGCGAAGAAGCTCGGCGCCACGGTCACGCTGAACCCCTCGAAGGTAGATGTCGTGGCAGAGGTCATGAAGCTGACCGGCGGCCGCGGCGTGGACGTCGGCATCGAGGTCGTCGGCCACCCGCCCGGCATCCGCATGGTCGGAGACGTCATCAAGAACAACCGCGCCAAGATAGTCATGGTCGGCTGGCACCAGGCCCCGGACACCTACGAGCTGTTCTCCTGGATAAAATCGCCGATTATCTACAGCCCGCAGGGCATCGGCATGTCCACCAACTACCAGAGCGAACTGGAACGCGCCATGTGGGCCTTGAAGAAGGGCATCTACCCCATGGAAGAGCTGGTCACGCACCGGTACAGCCTGGAAGACATCGATAAAGCCTTCCAGGACAACCTCAACCGCACGCCCGGCTATATCAAGGGCGTGATTCTCCCTTGAGCGAAAAAAGTGAATCAGACCTTCCGCTCACCCTGAGCCTGTCGAAGGGCGGAAGGTCCCTGCCGGTCGCGCGCGGAACGCCCGAGCTTACTCCTCTGTCTGCGATGAAGGTAAAACCACAACCAGGATCATTACTGCCCCAAAAGACGCAGCAGGGTCCGCACGATTCCTTGATGGGAGAAGGTTAGGATGAAGGTAAATTCCTACGGACCGGCGTCCCTGCCGGTCCGCGGGCGAGACGCCCGCGCTCGCCTCTTCTCTCTTATTGGGAGCAAGTCAGAGCCTGCCCCGTACTTGATACGGGGATGAGGGTGAAAACACGAGAATGATCAATGCCGTAACAAACGGAAAGGGCAGGCTGGGATGAAGGTAAATTCCTACGTCGTCGGTTTTCTCTTTGACAAACAGGGAAACGTCGCTCTGATCCTCAAAAACCGCCCGGACTGGCAGCAAGGCCGGCTCAACGGCGTCGGCGGCCGGATAGAACCGGGAGAAACCCCTGAAACCGCTATGGTACGTGAATTCCGGGAAGAAGCCGGCGCCACCGTCACATGGCGGCGGTTCTGCCGTGTCTACGGCGAAGACTACGAAGTCTTCTACTTCTCATCACAGGACCCGGCGGCCATCCGGACGATGACCGATGAACAAGTCGGCTGGTACCCGCTCGACAACCTGCCTGATTCCATCCTCCCGAACCTGAAGTGGCTGCTCCCGCTGGCCGCCTATCCCCTCGTCGCCGCGGCTGAGGTACATCATCCCAGCCCGGTTTGCTGAATTGGGTGTATTCCTTTTCGCTTCATTGTCCGTTTTTACTGTCTCTGAATGCGTACGCTTACGTATACCCGTCGTACTTACCGGTGATTACAATGTTCCCTGTACCTT
>CAZPSP010000093.1:0-9970 GCA_964589285.1 uncultured Dehalococcoidaceae bacterium
CAAACTTGGGAGGAAAAACCCCTTCTTCAATTTACACACAATACTTGACACTATCGGCGGTGGACTGAAAGACTATACGGTCTTTCAATCCACCGCCCGCCCGACATCTTACGGAAAAATAAAGCCTAGTCCGAGGGAGCGGTGGTATTATCGGACGGAGGAGCATCGACGACGGTCAGTGTCAGCGTCCTGGTCCCCGAACCGAGGCCGTCTTCCACCTGCAGTGTGAATTCCCAGGTGCCGGTCTTCTCCGGTTTTCCCCAGATGTTACCGGTGAGTTTGCCCAGGCTCAAGCCGTCCGGAAGGGTACCGGAAACCACTGACCAGCTGAATTCCGAACCGTCACCCATGGCTTCCAGGGGGAACGAATAGTCCACGCCTACCTGCGCGTCGGGGAGGGATTCCGTGGCCACGCTGACCGCGATACGCACGCGCATGAACATTTCCTGTTCCCAGTAATGGTAGTTGTTTTCGACCCGCAGCGTGAAGCTCGATCCGCCGGCGAACTGCGGGGTCCCGGAGATGAGACCGGTGGACGTATCGAGTACCAGGCCTTTCGGCAGGCTGCCCTCGGTGATGGACCAGGTATTTCCTTTCTGCTCGCCGTAAGTGCCGAGCTGGTGAGAGTAGGGGAAGCCGGCTTCGCCGTCCGGCACCGATTTATCACTGATGAATACCGAGCCTTTGCCCTGCGCCAGGACAACTTCATTGATGGCAAAGGTATTCATGTCCTGGGTGATGGAGACGTTCACGGTGTAGTCCGGGTCTTTCTGCAGTTCAGCGGTGATTCTCTGGATCAGGTCTTCCTGGAGCGTGTTTTGCTGGCTTGCGGTCAGTCCCCGGGCATTGTCCTTGTTCAGGATGTTGAATACCCAGTAACCGCCTTTCGTCTGGGCCTGATCGTCGCCGATGGGTTGGCTGATCCCTCCGACGGGCAGGGCGAAGAGAGATTTGAGGTCACCGGATTCCTGACCTTCCACCAGCCAGCCCAGTTCCCCGCCGACGACGCTGGCGGTGGAAGTCTGGGACAGTTCCGCGGCCAGTTCATCGACGTCCTCGCCGGCCTTCAGCCTGTCGATGGCATCATGAGCTTCCTGGATGCTGCCCAGCAGGAGGCCTTTGACATGAATGGACTTGACCGTCGTGTTGTCCGATGTATTATCAGAGGTACTCTGGGTAACGTCCTTGGTTTCGGTAACTTTCATGACCCAGTAGCCGTATTGTTTCGAGACGGTATCGTCATAAAACGGCTGGCTGGAAATACCGGTTTCCGCGGCGAGCAGCGCTTCACCCAGCTTCGTGCTTCCCACGAGGAGGTCCGCCTGCCGCGCCGTGACCCAGCCCAGTTCACCGTTAGCGATCTTGGTGGCTGCTATTTTCGAGAGGTCCTTGACGACCTGTTCCAGGGGTTCCCCGTTTTGCAGCCTCGCTATGGCCTGCCGGGCGTCCTCTTCATCCGCCGTCAGGACCGCCTGCGCGTTGACCTGCGGCTGCACGACGGGCACCTGCTTATCGATGAGCCTTTGCGCCATGAGGATGTCAACCTGCTGGTCGTTGACCGGCTTGCCTGATTCCCTCAGTTCTGTCTCGATGGCTTCCCGGTCTATCCGGACACCCAACGCCGCCGACCCCTGTTTGATGGTCTCGTTCCTGATGATCTCGTTCTGGACGTAAGCGGCGAACTGTTCTACTTCGATGTCCCCGTAATTGGTGAAATCAGTAAGGTCCCCGGGCGATACCTTGCCGAAATAGGCCTTGAGCATTCCGATGTAGTAGCCCATATCGAATACGACATCGTTGACCTGGATAGCGGCCTCGCGGTAGGGCGCATTCTGGTTATCGTTATACACCCAGGCGCCGACGCTGGCCCCGGCGATGATGACCACCAGGACGATGGCGACGATGGCGATGCGTACTCGTTTCCGGCGCTTGTCCGGCTGCCCCTCGGCAACGGAATGCGTCTTCTTGTTGACCTGTTGATTTTTTGGCACCTGAGTTACTCCCCGAGGCAAAAGGCCTCTGCTGCTTTTCAACTTTCGTTCATGCTTAATTCATCACACCGCGAGGGCCGCACCCTCTTGAAGGACACCAGATCAATTGTAAAAACACACTTTTAAACAAATGTGAATATTTGAAGCCCCGTTTGACAGGGGCCTACAATCTCTCATCTTAAAGCAAGGCCGTGTCTTTTTTCAACCCGGACGCACACCGCCCGTGCATTCTACTTGGAGGATAGCATGTTTGGCGCTGTTATCAAACCCCGTAAATCCATATTTGTCCGCCGGCATGGCGGAGCCAGGCCAGGTCTGCCCTTTGCGAGTCCGTCAGGCCGGCAACTAATCTATATAAGTGGTAGCGTGGTCAGCACCGAGGGACATCATGAGGACGCCGAACGGCCTGTCCACCCACCGGGTGACGATGGGATTATGCGGCACACCGGCGGGGAAAACGATGGCGGCCGGCTCGGTGATGATATGCCGTTCGTGTTCCGGGCCAATATCGATCTGGACCTCGGCGCCCAGGGAGTCAATATCGCCCGGATCGGTCCCCGCGATGAGCAGGACCTCGTCCACCGGGTGGATGTGGGCGCCTTTTCCCGGACCGCGCATCCAGACGCCGGGCCTGGTGTGGATGCCCCAGCACCAGTTGACGTCCATGCCTTCCAGGTCTTTACCGAACATCCAGACGGCGTTCTCCGTCAGGCCCGGCCCTGGTTTGCGGCCGCGGGCAACCATTTCACCGTACGGCGCTTTGTCTGCGGCGCTCAGCCGGCGCTTCGTCATGGTGTTGGGTTTCAGGGTTTTCAGGTATCTGGCGTTTTTGTTGCCGTGGGTCACGGTTGTTTCGTCGATATGAACTCTTTTCTTCCCGAAGGAAGATATCATCGGCGGTTTGGGCGCGCCGGCGGGGGCCGGCCTTCCCAGGCGGCCGATCTGCTCGTCCGTCATACCGTCTCCCAGCCAGCGGGTGGTGGGAGTTGCCCCGAGGGAAATGATGAAGAAGCTGTAGCCGATGGGATTGGTCACGTCCAGGGTCACCGAGGGGCAGTGCCAGTACCCGCCGGGCGCGACGATAACCGAGGGCTTATCGAAGGTGTGGATCTCTTTCTGCTTGCCGAGGCAGTACTGGAGTTTAGCCCCGAGGTATTCCGGCCGGTTGGGGTCCAGCCCGACGAAGACCAGGCACTCCGGGTAGGGGTGGACGTGCGGGTCCATGCCGGGATGCCAGTCTCCCAGGCCGGTGTAGAAACCCCAGGAAAAATTAAGCGCCACGCCTTCCAGGTGGTCCCGCCCGTTCAGCCAGCGGTTGACGTCCGCGTTACCGGTGTTCCGGAATGCCTGGGCCACGCCCTCCTGGGCCGCTATCTTCAAGGGTTTGACCAGATAATCATATTTTCCAGTTGTCATCGTTCTATCCTCCCGGATTTTACTGCTTGCCAGGGTTGCCGGTCTTTTCCGGCGCTTAATCGATGAACGTCATCTCCGGCGTGGCGGAAAGGTTGATGGAAAAGAACGCAAACGGCCGGTCCACCCAGTGGGTCACGAAGGGGCCGTGCGCCGTGCCGGCCGGGCAGACGACCACGGAGGGTTTGTTGATGAGGAACCGTTCGTGCTCCTTGCCCAGGTCGATCTCTATTTCCGCTCCCAGGTAGTTCATCCGGGCCGGGTCCGTCCCGACGAAGACCAGGACTTCATCCGCGGTATGGACATGCGCCCCGACGCCCCGGTGCCAGAGTCCCGGGCTGGAGAAGAAACCCCAGTCCATATTCGCGTTCAGGCCTTCCAGGTCTTTGCCGTGCATCCAGGCGAGGTGATCGGCGTTGCCCGGTCCCAGCTTCATGGGGCTGTTACCGCCTGCCGGCGTTCCCGCCCGGGGGGATTTCAGTAGCCCGCGTTCCACCACGATGGCGGACTTGAGCGGCTTCACCAAATGGCCGTACCGGCCGCCGGTACCGGACCTGGCCGGCTTGTCCAACCATTCCGTCTGAAATGTGCCGCTGAGGGCGGCCAGGTAGAACCCGAAGCCGCGCGGGCTGTAGATACGCTTGGTTTCCGTGGGACCGTGGGGCAGCCCGGCGGGAATGACGACGACGGTCGGTTCGCTGAAGGTATGCGCTTCCTGTTCTTCCCCGAGGCGGATTTCGACCTCGGAGCCAAGGTAGTTGATAGCGGCGGTATCGACGCCGACGTAGAAATGGACCTCCGGGTAGGGATGAACGTGCATCCCGCGGCCGCCGTGCCAGGGGCCGAACCCGTTATGCATCGCCCAGATGAAGCTCAGGTCGAGCCCTTCAAGGTGCTTGCGGCCGCTCAGGGATATCGATTGCTCGCCGACGCCGGGCACGGTGGTGAACGGGACCTGCCCGTGTTCGGCCTTCCCCTGGAACGTTGTGCCGGCACTCAGAGGTTTGATGAGGTTGCCGTACGATTTCTTTGCCAAAGTTCTGCCTCCTTGTTTTGATGGCGCCGGCGGGTCGGGACCGTGTTCCGCCCGGCTGTATCAGGCAATTTTCAGGTTAACGTATTGTACCACCAAACGTTTTTAAGGTACTAATTATTGTTGGCACGATTTTACCGGAAAACCACAGGTTGCGGCAAGGAATGTTGGAGACCGGCGCGCACGGATATATCATAATGGTAGAGACTTGCACGCTGCCGCCGGCCTTTCTCAAAAAGCAAGAAAAAATTGTTGTGAAAATATTAACAACCAGTCTCCGGGGAGTATTGACAAGATACAATATGTAGTGGTAAATTGAAAACCTCGATACCATATACAGTGTAAAAAGGGGCTATGAACTGTCCTTATTGCGGCTTTCATGATTCGCGGGTGATCGATTCCCGTGATGTCAATGACGGCATACGGCGGCGGCGCCAGTGCCTCCAGTGCGAGTCCCGTTTCACCACTTATGAACGCATCCAGCCGGCCGGTCTCTTCGTGGTGAAGAAAGACGGGCGGCGGGAGGAATTCGACCGGGAAAAACTGCTGACGGGCATACGGCGGGCCTGTGAAAAGCGCCCGCTGGCCAGCGGCACGCTGGAAAAAATCGTCGATGACATAGAAATGGAACTCTACCAGACCGGCAGCGCGGAGATCCCGAGCAAGCTGATCGGGGACAAGGCCATGAACAAGCTGAAGTCATTGGACCATATAGCGTATATCCGGTTTGCCAGCGTCTACCGTGACTTCGAGGACATCACCGCCCTCAAGGAAGAGGTGGACACGCTGGCTCAGCACCCGCTGGTCCTGAAGAACGCGGACCAGTTGCCGCTGCTGAAGCTGGAAATTGAACCGCTGCACCTGAGATACCGCGGGAGGGCCGCCAGATGAACATGAGAAGACAGCAGGGACCGCCCGTCGACCGCAATTTGGTAGCGCGTGTCGTGTTCGCTAATGCGGAAAACATGGGCATCCGGGACCGCAAGCTGCTCGACAGGCTGACCACCCAGGTCATCGAACGCCTGGAGAAGGCGCGGCAGGAGGTGCTGCCGACCCTGCCGGGCATGGAAGACCTGGTCGACCAGAAGACCCGGCGCTCGCCCGCGCTGCCGACCGAGGCGGAAATCGAAGCCATGGTCATGGAAGTACTCAACACCGCTGAAACGAATCCCGGACCGGAACCTGAAGAGGAGGTCAATGCCCCGATGCCAGCGAAAATGAAGACGGAAATCATACATCAGAAAGAAGCTATGACGAACATCGAACTCTCCGATACCGCGTTACGGGTACTGGAAAAAAGGTACCTGAAAAAAGACAACCAGGGGAACGTCACCGAGACGCCCCGTGAAATGTTCCGCCGGGTGGCCCATGCCGTTGCCCAGGCGGAAAAGCTTTATAACAAGAAGGCCGATGTCAAGGCGGTCGAGGACGAGTTCTTCCGTCTCATGGCGAAGCTGGAATTTCTGCCCAATTCACCCACGTTGATGAACGCCGGGAGGGACTTGGGACAGCTTTCCGCGTGCTTCGTCCTGCCCGTGGACGATTCCATGCCGTCTATTTTCGATGCCGTGAAGTACACCGCTCTTATCCACCAGAGCGGCGGCGGGACCGGTTTTTCCTTCTCCCGGCTGCGGCCGGAGAACGACCGGGTCGGCTCCACCGGCGGTGTGGCCAGCGGCCCGGTGTCCTTCATCAAGGCGTTCGATACCGCTACCGATGTTATCAAGCAGGGAGGCACCCGGCGCGGCGCCAATATGGGCATCCTCAACATCGACCATCCGGACATCATCAAGTTCATCGAAGCCAAGCAGGACATGACCGCCCTGACCAATTTCAACCTCTCCGTGGCGCTGACCTCCACGTTCATGGAAGCCGTCAAGGAGGACACCGAGTACGACCTCATCAACCCGCGGACCGGCGAAGCTGCCGGCAGGCTCAGGGCCAAGGAAGTCTTCGATAAAATCGTCGACCATGCCTGGCAGAACGGCGATCCCGGCATCGTCTTCATCGACCGCATCAACGCGGACAATCCCACGCCGCACCTGGGGAAGATAGAAAGCACCAATCCGTGCGGCGAGCAGCCCCTGCTCCCGTACGAGTCCTGCAACCTGGCCTCGATCAACCTTTCGAAGATGATAAAGCAGAAGGGCAGCGGCTGGGAGATAGATTACGAAAAGCTGGCGGCGACGGTGCGGACCGGCGTGCGCTTCCTTGATGATGTCATCGACGTCAACAAGTTCCCGCTGCCGCAGATCGAGGAAATGACGAAGAAGACGCGGAAGATCGGCCTCGGCATCATGGGCTTTGCGGACATGCTCGTCATGCTCGGCATCGCCTACAATTCGCAGGAAGCGGCGAAAGTGGCCGAAGACATCATGAGTTTCATTAACGATGAAGCCATGCAAGCTTCCATCGATCTTGCCGAAGAACGCGGCGTGTTCCCCGGTTACGAAGGCAGTATTTACGACACGGAAGGCGGCCCGAAGCTCCGCAATGCCACGCGGACGACCATCGCCCCGACCGGTACGCTCAGCATGATCGCGAACTGCTCCAGCGGCATCGAACCGCTTTTCGCGTTGTGCTATACCAAGACGGTGCTGGACGGTACGGCCTTCGTTGAGGTCAATCCCTATTTTGAAAAAGCCGCTCGTGACGGGGGTTTCTACTCCGAGGAACTGATGAAGAAACTTGCCGAGGGCGCCCACCTGGCGGACCTCGCCGAGGTCCCGGCGGAAGCCAAGCGGGTCTTTGTCACCGCGCATGAGATCACCCCGGAATGGCACGTGAAGATGCAGGCGGCCTTCCAGCGCTCCACGGACAATGCCGTCTCCAAGACCATCAACTTTCCCAACTCCGCCACCCGGGAGGACATAGCCCACGCCTACAAACTGGCCTATGATGAGGGCCTCAAGGGCATTACCATTTACCGCGACGGCAGCCGGAGCGTCCAGGTGTTGACCACCGGCACCAAGAAGGAAGAAACCAAACCGGCGGAGAAGCCGCGCGGGCCCCGCAAGCGTGCCAAGCGGACCACGGGCGTGACGGAATGCGTCAATACCGGCTGCGGTCATCTGTATGTAACAGTCAACTCGGACGAAGAGGGCATCGTGGAAGTGTTCTCGCTGCTTGGCAAGGCCGGCGGCTGCGCGGCGGCCCAGCTCGAATCCATCGGCCGCCTCATTTCCCTGGCGCTGCGTTCCGGCGTGGAGGTTTCCCAGATCGTCAAGAACCTGCGCGGCATCCGCTGCCCGAGCGTGGCCTGGGAGCAGGGCAAGAGCGTGCTCTCCTGCGCGGACGCCATCGCCAGCGTGCTGGAAAACCATATCAGGGATGATGAGGACAAGCCCACCTACGAGGACTACGGCCTGGCCAAGAACCTGGCCGGCCAGTGCCCGGAGTGCAGCAACATGCTGGTCTACTCAGAAGGCTGCCACCACTGCCCGGCGTGTGGCTATACCAAGTGCGTGTAGGGGATGGGAGCAAGGTTATGAGATGGCGTTCTCGAAACAAGCCTGGGACCAGCTGAAGAACCTCACCGCCAGCGAGTTGATGCGCGCTCTAGAAAAGGATGGAGCCAGACATGACTCATCCAGAGGCTCAATTCAGGTTTACCGGTATCCGGACGGGCGGCGCTTCACCATTCACTACCATCCGAATAAGACGTACGGCCCCAAGCTACTACGGGCATTGCTTGACGATATCGGCTGGAATGAGAACGACCTGAAACGTTTGAAACTGATCAGATAGCGCAGGCTATCTGCAAGTCTTCAGTGTGGCGTGATATCCGTTTTTTCGCCATCACGGCAGGTGAAGGAATTCCTTCTACCAGGATACCAACTGGAATAGGCTCGCCGTGCTTCACTAATGACTCAAGGTAAGCGATCGCAGCGTCCCTGGCGTTCTTCACGGCCTCTTCCTCGGTATCTCCTCCAACATGCAGTCCCTTGAGAGCGGGACAATAAGCATGGTAAGCACCGTCATCCGGTTCTACCATTATTTCTATCTTGAAACCAACAGTTGGTTTATTCATACAGCGCCGCCTGCCTTTAACGTGACAGAAGTTTGGGACTCCGGTACGGTATATTGTGACTATCAGGCGGGTGGTTTGTCAAGGAAAAAATCGGTACTCGGCCTGGGAAGTAGCTACTGCTTAAAAGCACTGATGATACTTTCTTCTTTCGGATTTTTCAACAGACTGCCATAGGCCTTGCCCGTGAAGATGTCAACCAGGCATTGATCGGGAGTTCATTCATCGCGAACCAGATACTGCATCTGGACACTTCGGATAATCCGGTACTCAAGGAATCCATCGAGAACAACCTTGGTACCCTGTTGAAAAAATTCGACGCATTTGCCACCGCTGTCGGCATGGACGATGAGAAGGGCAATTATGTCCTTGTCGTCCTCTATCATGAAAAGTCGGAACTGGCGCAGCAAAACGTGCCGATCTTCAAAGACCGGATGGAAAACGGTGTATCCCCGGCCACCGGTACGGAGTGGAATGAAGAATTCACCAGTCTGGACATTAAGGCCAAAGGCAAACTGTTGATCGCCAAACTATACACGGAACACACCGCCTTTTGGAACAATTGGGTTTACATGCCGGACAACTTCCTCGTCCACGAGGAGTGATGTACTCAATACCACTTGACCGTTTTCCTTGATTCCCGCATAATGAAAACATCATGATACAGCCCGCAGCCTTCACCTTGCCCCGCGTCAGGCGCAGCCGCTTATCAACCGCGGCTGTAGCGTAAACCCGCATTTCAGTATCAAACCCATATTTCAGTTTTCGCAGCCCGGGAAAATCAACTCCCGGGTTTTTGTTTTATAAAAGGAGAAAATAGATGGTACAGCACTTCATCGACTTCAAGAGCGCGCACCCGGAATTTCTGCGATATACCATCGCCAGGGCTTTGGACATCAAACAAAACCCCGGTAACTATGCGGACGTGCTGTCCGGCAAAAGGCTGTACCTGCTCTTCCAGAAGACCTCCACCCGCACCGCGCTGTCCTTTGCTGCCGGCATAAAGGACATGGGCGGGGACTACTTCCTCCAGAACTGGGAAGACAGCAACTTCGCGGTGGGGGAGATACGCGATGAGGTGCGGTACGTCGCCCGGCACTGTGACGCCGTCGTCGCCCGTCTCAAGCACAACGAGGACATCAACCTCATGGCGCAGCACTCACCCGTGCCGGTCATCAACGGCTGCTGCGACAGGTACCATCCCTGCCAGGCGATGGCGGACCTGCTGACCCTCCGGGAGATGTTCGGCGGCTACCAGGTGAAAATGGTCTATATCGGCGTGCGTAATAACGTGCTCAACTCCCTCATGGGTTCGCTCCCGTTCCTCGGCGGCGAACTGTTTGCCGCCACGCCCGTCGTTAATCCGCCTTCCGTCGATGAAGAACTCTACACCGCCGCCTTAAAGACCGGCCGGTTCCATGACATCGGCAACGGCTGCCCGTCATTGGACGAGGTCAGGGCAGCGGTAAAAGAAGCGGACGTGGTCTACACGGACACCTGGGTGGA
>CAZPSP010000094.1:0-9927 GCA_964589285.1 uncultured Dehalococcoidaceae bacterium
TGGTCTCCCGTGATGACGAGGACATCCGGCTTGAGACTGGTGATCATGGGCAGAGCGGCGTCCACCTGTTCGATGACTTCAACCTTGCGCTGGAAATTACTGTCTTCTCCGGCAGAATCCGTCCACTTGATGTGAACAAAGAAATAATCATGTTTTTCATAGTAGGAAGCCAGTGTCTTGAACTCGTCCTGGATGGTTGATCCCGGAACGTCCACCACCTGCATCCCCACAAGCCTGGCCAGACCACGATACATGGGATACACGGCTATGGCCAGAGGATTAAGTTGATATACTTCCTGCATGGCTGGAAAATCCGGTTTGCCGGCAAAACCGCGGAGAAGCGCCATATTGGCCGGGTGATGGTCGGCCAGCAACTCACCGGCCTTTTCAAGGAAATGCCGGGTAGCCGCCGCCAGTTTCTCTGCCTGCGGGCTTTCGGCTTCCACTTTTAGCGGCTTAACCCCGGTGATGGAAGGGTCTGATTCAGTTACCTGCGGTACCAGTCCTTTTCCCCGGAACAGCAGGACGAAGCGGTGTTCTTTCACCGGGTAGACGCGGATGGAGACATCCTGGTAGGTAATATTATCGAGGAGCCGGCACAATTCCGTGGCTTTTTCCGTGGAAATCCGTCCGGCCCGCCGGTCCGTTATGATGCCTTCATCGTCCACGGTGCAGAAATTACCGCGGGCGGCCACGTCCCCGGCCTTGAGTTCCACGTCGATACCGACCGCTTCCAGGGCACCGCGGCCGATGTTGCAGGCAATTGGATCGTACCCGAAGAGGGCGAGATGGCCGGGACCGCTGCCAGGGGTAATGCCGGGACCGACCGGGTCCGCCAGACCGCAGATACCGCCGGCGGCCACAGCGTCAAGGTTAGGAATACGGGCGGTTTCCAGTTCAGTTAAGCCGGTGGCGGGGTCCGGGAGGCCACCGAGTCCGTCCATAATGAGAAAGACTATCTTTTCATCGGTCTTGCGTGCAAGTCCAGCTATCAGCGACTGGTCCATTATCCATACCTCACCACGCTACTTGTCCATCAACGCCGCCACGCCGGGAAGAACGTCCCCTCCGAGGAATTCCATGGATGCCCCGCCCCCGGTGGAAACGAATGTGACTTTGTCCGCCAAGCCGAGGTTTTCTATTGTCTCCGCTGTGGAGCCCCCACCCAGGATCGTTGTCGCACTGATTTCAGCCATAGTATCCGCCAGGGATCGGGTCCCCCGGGCAAACGCGGGAATTTCCACCACCCCCATCGGGCCGTTCCAGAATACCGTCTTGCTCTGCCACAGCACTTCCACATAGTTCTTCGTGGTCTCAAATCCGATATCGCCGATCTTCTTATCGGCAGGTATCGAATCTACTTTAACGTTCACAGTTTCGGCGTTTTCCTTGATTTCCGTGGTAACGATGACATCGACGGGTAGTTCCAGCCTGACGCCGTTTTCTTCAGCCCGGTTGATCAAGCCTCTGGCGGTTTGCAGCAGGTCTTCTTCGAGGATAGAGGTACCGATCTCCTTCCCCTGGGCCTTGAGAAACGTGGCGGCCATCCCGCCGCCGATGAGCAGGTTGTCTACCTTGCCAAGGAAGTTCTCGATGATGGCGACTTTATCGCTGACTTTAGCGCCGCCGAGCACCGCGGTAAAGGGCCGGTCCGGTTTTTCCAGCAGACCGCCGAGTGTATTGATCTCCTTTTCCAGCAGGAAACCGGCCACCGCCGGCAAATTTTTGGCAATACCTGATATAGAAGCATGAGCACGGTGAGACGTCCCGAAGGCGTCATTAACATAGACGTCACCCAGTTTCGCCAGTCGCGCGGCAAAGGCGTCATCCCCAGCTTCTTCTTCCTTGTGAAAGCGGAGATTTTCCAGCATCAATACTTCACCCGCCTGAAGTTGTTCGACGGCTTTTTCTACTTCCGGTCCAATGCAGTCATCGGTCACCTGTACCGGCTTTCCGAGGAGTTCCGAAAGGCGCCCGGCCACGGGCGCCATTTTTTGGTCTTCCACCACCTTACCTTTGGGCCTGCCGCGGTGGGACATGAGGATGATCCGTGCTTTTTTACCGAGGCAATATTCAATGGTTGGCAAGGCAGCCCGGATGCGGCTGTCATCGGTGATCTTCCCCGTGTTTATGTCAACTGGTACGTTGAAATCTACTCTTATCAGTACGCGTTTATTGCTGACTTCTATGTCCCGCACCGTTTTCTTGTTCATGAGGTCGCCCTTCCTGAAAGAACTTGCGATTGCCGGGTAATTTGTTCAGTCCTGTACCATTTCGATGCCGAGTGCGGCTGCAGTACCGTAAGGAACTGAATCAAGGATAGACTTGATTCTCTCCGCTATGCTGACGGCGTCGAGTCCGTAACGGGCCCGGAGAACAGTTTGCGGGCCGTGTTCGATGAACTTGTCCGGTATACCTATATTGTAAACCGGCGTTTCAGTCAGACCGGCTTGCTGGAAAAAGCTGTTGATGCTGCTTCCAACGCCGCCGCAAAGAACGTTTTCCTCAACGGTAACGATACAGCGCAGTTCCGGTCCGATCATACCGATAAGGGCCGGGTCCAACGGTTTAGCGTATCGCAAATCGACGACGCCGGCGTCGATTCCCTGTTTTTTCAACAGGTCCGAAGCCTTGAGCGAAGGCGCCACCATACTGCCGATAGCCAGGATAAGAGCATCCGCTCCCTCGCGAAGTACCCGGGACTGACCGATGGGAATCTCTCTGAACTCCTTGTCCATGCGAACTCCGGTCCCGGCGCTGCGAGGATACCTGACCGCCATCGGTCTGCCGCTGCGTATGGCGGTAAATAACAAATGTTGTAATTCATTCTCGTCCGAGGGAGCAGCGATGATGAGGTCGGGGATCATCGAAAGGTACGAAATGTCGAACGTTCCGTGGTGTGTTTTGCCGTCGTCCCCGACGATCCCTCCCCTATCGATAGCAAATACGACGGGTAATTCCTGCAGGCACACATCATGAATTATCTGGTCGAAGGAGCGCTGCAAGAACGTGGAATAAATAGCCACGACCGGAATGATCCCTTGCGCGGCCAGGCCGGCGGCAAATGTCACAGCGTGCTGTTCGCAGATGCCGACATCGAAAAACCGGTCCGGGAATTTTTGCTCGAATTCGTTCAGGCAGTTTCCTTCCGGCATGGCGGGAGTGATAACCACAAGCTTCGGTTCCTGTTCGGCAGCTTTGATCATAGTCTGCGCGAACACCTCGCTGTAGGTGGGAATTTCTTTTTTCGCGCTCCTGTTACCGGATACACCGTGGAAATACACGGCGTTGGTTTCTGCGGGTGAATATCCCTTACCCTTGGTGGTAATCACATGGACGAGGGTGGGCTTGACGGTGGATTCCTTGACACGGGCAAGGATGTTTTCCAGGTCGGTGAGATTATGGCCGTCGATCGGTCCGACGTATGTCAGTCCAAGTTCTTCCCAAATAGGCGAGGAACTGAAAAAGCCGCTGATACGGTCGGCCAATAGCCCCCAGAGTTTGTGAAGCGTCTTGCCTTTCGGAAGCGACGAGATGATCTTTTCTCCGTGTCTTTTAGCTCTGCGGAGACGGCTGTCCAGGCGAACGCGGCTGAGCAGTTTGGCCAGTGCGCCGACGGTAGGTGAGATGGACATACCGTTATCATTGAGGATGACGATAAGCCGGGAGCCCAGGTGCCCGGCGTGATTGAGCGCCTCGAAGGCCATACCGGCGGTAACCGCGCCGTCTCCGATAACGGCGATAATATGTTCGTCTTCCTTTTTCAGGTCCCGGGCAACGGCCATCCCGAGCGCGGCGGAAACCGAGGTGCTGGCATGACCGGCCCCGAACGGGTCGTGCTCGCTTTCCGTGCGGCAGGTAAAACCGGATATGCCCCCGTCCTGGCGCAGTGTTTTAAATGCTTCCCGCCTTCCGGTGAGTAGTTTGTGCACATAGCACTGGTGACCGACATCCCAGATGATCTTGTCTCTGGGACTATCGAAGACACGGTGAAGCGCGATTGTCAGTTCCACTACGCCAAGATTGGAAGCAAGATGGCCGCCGGTCGTCGTTACTGTAGCGATGATTTCCTGGCGGATTTCAGACGCCAGCCGCTCCAGTTCCGCCGTGGTAAATGGCTTGAGGTCGGCAGGACTATTAATTCTATCGAGCAATCTAGGCATTCTAAATCTCGGAGGAGGTTCGTTTAAATAGTAACAACGGAAACAGGGCGTGTCAAGCTAGGGTAAGAAGGGAGAATTGACGTTTTTGCCACCGTTTTGTTAAACTCCGTTAGTTGTCATTGTTCCAGCTGGCGCCCACGGCCATTGAATCCCGGTGATATACTTGATAGTAATTATATGAGCCTTATTCATGTCCTTATCATTATGGGTATCGCGGCTTCGCCGATTTCTGAACTTCGCGGAGCAATTCCAACCGCCATGGGCGCTTATGATTTTACCTGGTGGCAGGCTTATATCATCGCGGTCATCGGCAATCTGCTGCCTGTTCCTATTATCTTACTGTTCATGAACGCCGTCACGAAATTCCTTTCCCGTTGGGCCTTCTTCGATCGTATTTTTCAGTGGATATTCCGCACCGTCCGCCGTCGTGGTGAGAAAATCACGAACTGGCACTTTGCAGGTTTGATGATCTTCGTGGCCATTCCCCTGCCAATTACCGGCGCCTGGACGGGTTCCATTCTTTCCGTCCTCATGAAGTTCAAGTTCTGGCCGGCGTTCTTCGCCATCGTGGCGGGGATACTGATCTCAGGCGTTGTGGTGACGACGTTATCCGTCCTCGGCTGGGAGATAGCCGGCATCATCGGCGGATAACGTACAAACACACTTGGCGGACTTGTCTCAAAAGGTGATTTATCGTAGAATTTACGTGTGCTTGCAGGTCCCAGTAGCTCAGTGGATAGAGCGGCTGCCTTCTAAGCAGCGGGCCGTGGGTTCGAATCCCTCCTGGGACGCCAGTTCTTCAAAATTTTTCCAGCCCGAATAGGAACGATTTTTTGATTCGTTCAGAGATCCAATGGAAAGCTGGTTTTTCAGGCAAGATCAACAAGACCAAGCAGTTCCAGTCCCCGGAGCATCATGGTTACCGCAATGGCCGCCAGCAGCAGAGCGAAAACGTTGGACACCGCCGTTACGCCGCCCCTTCCCAGGAACCGCACTATCTGATTGGCCATCAACATCACCGCCCATGCTACCAGCATGTTCGCGAGGAAGGCGACGAGGACTATCCAGACCTGGAACTGTCCGATGAGGAACAGCAGAGTGGTTATAGTTGCCGGACCGGCGAGCAGCGGCGTGCCTATCGGTACCACCGCCACGAGTTCTTCCCTGACGGCGTCGACGAGGCGCCCCGTAATCAGGAACTTGATGGAGAGTATCAATAGAATTATCCCGCCGGCTACGGAAAACGCCCCGACGGAGACACCCATGACATTCAGGATGAACTGGCCGAAGAAAAGAAACGCCACACCCACCACGACGGCGGTGATGAGCGCGACATTGATCATTTTCCAGCGCTCGCGCCGGGACATGCCTTCACTCAGGGTGATAACGAACGGCAGGTTCCCCAGGACATCGATGACGATGAACAGCGGGACAAAGGCCAGGACAAAAGAATCCAACCAGGCTGGCATCGGGTTACCTCTGGGTTATTTACCTTGGATGAACCGGAGGCACTATCTCTTATGTCCATCCCGGTGCATAGCGCCGATCGTTTCGGATTTTTCTTCTTTCTTCTCTTCCGCCATATAATCCTTGAGCCTCTCCGCCATGTTCCCCAGTTGGCGGCTGACCAGGTAATTGATGGAGCCTTCCGGGTAGGTCCCGTCTTCGGCGCGCTCGCCCGCCGGAATGCCGGTCAATATCTGTATACCTTCATCGATGGTCCTGGCGGCATAGATGTTGAATTTTCCCGCCTTGACCGCCTCGATGACCTCATCGATCAGCATCAGGTTCTTGAGGTTTGTGGAGGGAATCAGTACTCCCTGGTCGCCGGTGAGCCCGCGAGCCTGGCAGACGCGGAAAAAGCCTTCTATTTTCTGGTTCACGCCGCCGATGGGCTGGATCTCTCCTTTCTGGTTGACCGAGCCGGTGACGGCCAAATTTTGCTTGATGGGGACTTCTGAGAGACTGGAAAGTATGGCATATAGTTCTGCTGAAGAAGCGCTGTCTCCCTCGACGCCGGAATAGGACTGCTCGAAGCAGAGGCTGGCAGAGAGCGAGAGCGGTTTGTCCTGGGCGTATTTCCACCCGAGGTAGCCGCTGAGTATCATGACGCCCTTGTTATGGATAGGACCGCTCAGTTGGGATTCGCGCTCGATGTTGATGACGCCGCTCCGGCCCAGGAACGTCTTGGCGGTTATTCGCGATGGCTTCCCGAACGTGATGTCCCCGAGAGAATACACACTGAGACCATTCACCTGTCCGACGACTGCTTTATCCACGTCGATCATGATGGTGCCACGGTTGATCAAGTCTAGCAGCCGGGCATCCGGAAGATCGTGCCGGTGCCGTTTCTCATCCATCGCTTTCTGGACGTGTTGAGCGGAAATGTACTGTGCATTGTCCCGGGCAGCCCAGTAGCTGGCTTCCTGTATCCAGTCCTTGATCAGGGCGAAACGGGTCGATAACCTCTCCTGGTCGGCAACGGCCCGGGCTGAATATTCCAGTAGTTTGGCGACGCCGGAAGCGTCGAAGTGAAGTGATTCGCATTCTTCGCAGCATCCTGAGAGGAAGGCGGCATACGCCAGGAGGTTGTCTCTGTTCTGCTCTATTTCCACATCGAAGTCCGCTTTGACCTTGAAGATCTCCCAGAAATCTTCATCATACATTGAGAGCAACTGGTAAATGTTCGGGTCTCCGGTTAAAATAACTTTGACATTGATCGGCATTGGTTCCGGCCTCATGCCCTGGGTAGCTACCAGGCCGAACTGCTCAAAGGGTTCCTCTATCCGTACTTCCCGGTTCCGTATGGCCCGCTTAAAGGCCGGCCACACATAGGGATTCGTCAGGACATCGGTCGCGTCCAGCAGAAGGTATCCTCCATCAGCCCGTGCAAGAGACCCGGCTTTCAGCATGGTATGATCACTCAGATAGCCGCCGAAGAGGAATTTCCTCTCTGTCTTACCGAATACATTACCGAAATTCGGGTTACTTTCCACGACGACCGGCGGCATGGAAGCGCCTGAACGGTCAATGAATACGTTTACTTCAAACGGTAGAAAAGGATTACCGCCCATCATGCGGCTCATCGGAATGCCCAGGACCGGATTGACCGGTTCTTCTTGTTCTCCTTTAAAAGGATCCAGATTCTCCAGGATATTGTCTTTGAGACCATTCAGATAGTCCGCCACCTTGGGCCACTCCCCGTACTGTTCCATGAGCGGCGTAAATAGACGATGCACGGTATATTCGGCTACCTCACGGTCCATCTGTTTCAGCTTTTCAATGGCCTGGTTCTGGACATTACTCGCCGCTTCGATGCCTTCCTGTAACCGGTTTCTTAATTGCGTCTGCCGCGCATCTATTTCATTGCGTGTTTTTTCGTCCAGGGCTAGATACTCCTGCTCTTCCATGGGGCGGTCGTCTTTCATGGGGATGAGCATGGGGCCCGATGGGGTCATCTGCAGTAAGAATCCCTGCTGGCGCGCGTCTGAAGAGAGTTCCTGGAACAGCTTCTGCTGCTCGGTTTGAACGTCCTGGATGGTCTTTTTCCGTTGTTCTTTGTATTCATCGCTGGAAAAAGCCTGTCCTAGTCCGGTCCGTATCTTTTCCAGCAGTTCCGACATGTCCTGCCGTAATTGAGAACCCTTGCCCTTTGGCAAGCTGACGATAGCTGGCGCATCCGGCTCCTTGAAATTATATAGGTAACACCAGTCTTTAAGGTCGAACTTCTCACCTTTCGCTTCCCGGTCCCGCACCACTCTTTCCACGTATGCCTTTACCATGGATGTCTTTCCCGTGCCGTTCACACCGGAGACGAAGATATTGTAGCCATGATTGGACATGTTCAGGCCGAATTCCAGGGAACGAATCGCGCGGTCCTGTCCGATGAATTCCCGGAGCGGCGCCAGGTCTTTGGTGCATTCAAATTCGAAGATGCTGGAGTCACATTGCCAGCGGAGTTTTTCAGCCGGTACCCTAAAATCTTCAATCTCCACCTTTTACCTCCTCTTGTTCAGACATTTCTTCAACAGGTACCGCATTCGATCGATGTCGATGCTTCTTTAATGACCCGGATGGAAGTATAGTATAACCGCCATCTGTGAACGCGGCAAGAGGAAACAAAATACGGGTATCTTTCTGATACCGTATAATGATGAGTAACGGTGGCAAGCCGGATATTGCAACTTGCAGATGAAGAATGATATGAGCTGAAGTTACTTCAGTCTGTCCACGATAACGTGCTCTTCAACTACCCAGAACCCGCCGCCGGGCTTCATCTCCGCGAATTTCATGCCGTCCTCGCGGAGCGCGCGGCCTTCTTCAGACATGATGAACGTTTCCGATTTCAGGAAAGATTCCATGTCGTCATACCACATCTCCACGATGCCGTCTCCCTGATATTCCCTTCCCGGCAGTTCTACGAAATGGTTCTGGACGTACTTGCGAAGTCCGGGAATCATCCTGGCGGCCAGCGGGCCGTGTTCTTTTTCCCAGTACCGGTTGTACTCTTCACGGGTCATACCTGTTTTCCGATGGGCAAGCGCGATTGTTTTGATCATCAGTTTCCTCCTATTAATGCCACACTCAATGGTACGAGTAGTGCATTTTGCGAGGAAGTTTACCATTGTCATGGTCAATGTGTAAACTATCTAGGATGCTTGACACGCGGTGCCTGATTGGTTTATCATCGGTTCAATGTGAAATCATAGTTTCATATATTGGAATCACCCTCATTGCAATTCCGAACCTAAAATATACGAAGGAGTGAACAGATGTCTAAAAAATACGAAAAACTGGTATTCTCCGGCCTGAGAGAAGATGCCAATTTACCGGGAGTTGCTTCACCGCAGGCATATTTCCGGGGCGCGAGTCAAATCCCAGGCGCCGGGGCAAACATGGGTTGGCAGCTTTTTCTCAAACCGTTCAAGCTCGAAACCGAACCCCACACGCATGACCATGATGAATACCTCATCTTTTTAGGCGGCGACCCGGCAGATTTTTTCAGCAGCTTTGATGCCCATGTGGAACTGTATCTCGGGGAAGAAATGGAAAAATTTGAAATCGACGAGCCAACGATCGTCTATATTCCTCCCAAACTGTCCCATTGTCCGCTTGACATACAGGTAGTGAATAAGCCGTTTCTGTTCACCGCCTTGTTGCAGGAACCGGTTTTCACCAAGACAATGAACGGTAAGGAATTCAGGTACGAGGGGCCGAAGAAGTAATGGTGTAAACACCCTTCGGCCAAAATACTCCAGCCTTATCGAGATTCACGCTCGGTTTCCTTGACATGCGGCAATATATTGGTTAGTATCAGAAGAGCAGACTTTGTGACTTGATATTACTGAGATGTCCTGATTTCTCACACGGATGACAGTCAGGTCTTTTTCCATTATTATCTGTGCTCATGGACGATAGATGGCGTCCTGTTTGAAGCGCGGATTAACATAGAAATTAATCCTTGAAACCTTGAAGGAGGTTGAGAATGAAAAAAATACTGATACCACTCATCGTTGTATTGCTGGTATCCACCTTTCTGGTGAGTTGCGGCGGCGATCCGACGACGACGACGACATCGACGACCACAACGTCTACGTCGCCAAGCTCTACCACAACCACCGCCACGTCCACCACCGGTACGACGACGACAACAGCGACTACAACGGCCACTACGCCGGATAGTGAAAAATACGGCGGAATCCTCAAGAGCCTGTTCCCTTACACTATCGCCAGCACTCCCGGCTGGCCGAGTGACAGCGCCAAC
>CAZPSP010000095.1:0-9863 GCA_964589285.1 uncultured Dehalococcoidaceae bacterium
ACATGCCACCCTGTCACGGTGGAGATCGGGGGTTCAAATCCCCCTGGGGTCGCCAAGTCCCTCCCATTTCCTTCCTGTTTACTTTTCCGTTCTGCTTAAGCTTTCCCTTTGTATTATGCACGCCGCACTGTTATAATGCCAGCAATATTTTTTAGGATTGACCGCAAACCTTACTGTTAGCAGGAGAAAGAGTATGGCAGAAAAACAATGGCGTGACATGTCCCCCCAGGAAAAACGGGAACTGCGTTTCAAATGGTGGCTGGAACCGGAGGGTGTTACCTTTGACAGCCCGCAGGCAGAAAAGAACTATAAGGCCCGGGCCCAGCGCTTTATCGATGCCTACAATGTCGAGGTGCCGGACCGTGTTCCGGTCTCGCTGCCTATCGGTACTATGCCGGCAAATCTGGCGGGGACCGATTACTATACCTGCAGTTATGATTATGAAAAAGCCGTCCGGGTCTGGGAGGAGTTCAACGAGCAGTTCAAGGACGCGGACAACCTGTCCAGCCCCGGCAGCATCATACCTGCCAGGGTACATGACCTGCTGGGTTACAAACTCTATTCGTATCCCGGCCACGGTCTGCCTAAAACCGCCACCGGCGTGCAGTTCAATGAAGGCGAGTACATGAAACCGGAGGAGTATGACCTGCTCATCAAGAACCCATCCGATTTCTGGATGCGCACCTACATGCCGCGTATTTTCAGCGCGCTTGAACCGCTGCAAACCCTCAGTTCCCTGACCACTATCATCGAATCATCTTCCATGTATTTCATGCCGTTCGCGGCGCCGCAAATGCAGCAGTCTTTGGACACCTTGAAAGAAGTCGGCAACGAACTCGCCAGGTGGATGAAGTACATAGGTGAATATGGCCGTAATACACTCGCCGCCGGCTATCCGGCTTCCCGGGGCGCCATGGCCAAGGCGCCGTTCGATACCATCGGCGATACTCTGCGGGGCACTAAGGGCGTCATCATGGACATGCGCCGCTGTCCGGAGAAGCTTCTCCAAGCTATCGATGTCGTGACACAGTTTACCATCGACCAGACGCTGGAATCGATCAACAAGAGCAAGGGATTCCAAGTCATGTTCCCGCTCCACAAAGGAGCAGACGGCTGGATGTCTGACAAGCAGTTCCAGACCTTTTACTGGCCTTCTTTGAGGAAGGTCATCAATGCGCTTATCGATGAAGGAGTCCTCGTCTACCTTTTCGCCGAAGGTTCTTACGAGACCCGGCTGGACGTTGTCAACGAGTTCCCCAAAGGGGCCGTGGCCTGGCTGTTTGATAAAACGGACATGGGAAAAGCCAAAAAAGCACTTGGTGACAGGTGCTGCATCGCCGGTAATGTCCCTACGTCCCTGATAGTCACCGGCAACCCGCAACAGGTCAAAGAGTACTGCCGTCAGCTCATCGAGACCTGCGCTCCCGGCGGCGGGTATATCCTCTCCGGCGGAGCGATGGTGGATGCCGGTGAAGCTGCTAATGTAAGGGCCATGCTGGACGCCGCCCTGGAGTATGGTGTCTACAAGAAGTAAGAGAGGCCGAGGCCCCGGTACGAGGAGGCAGTTATGGAACGATACGGAAACATCGAAGCCTGTATCGAGGTGATGAACGCATACGGCGTGGAGTTCGTTTTCTTTAATCCCGGCATCGATAACGTGCCTCTTCTGGAAACACTGGCGGAATACCGCGCCGCCGGACGGGAATGCCCGCGAGGCATCCTCTGTCTGGATGAGTTCGTGACCATGACGGCCGCCCACGGCGCCTGGATGGCGTCCGGCAGACCGCAGGCAGTCTCCGTTCACTCTGAGCTGGGCGTCCTCCAGATCGGCGGTTCTCTCCACAATGCACAATGGGGACGTGTCCCGGTGGTGTTTCTGACAGAAAACCTGGGACCTTCCCGGCGTACCACCTGGCGTGGTGACGCCTTCGACCAGAGCGCCATGGTGCGTAACTTCCTCAAATGGGACCGAGAAGTGACGGTTGAAGACGACGCCGCTTCAGTCCTCGCGGAAGCGTTCCGCATTGCGACCACAGAACCATGCGGACCGGTCTATCTCAATTTGCCCCGGCAAAGTTTCTGGGATACCCGTCAAAAAACGGGAAACAACATTACAATCATTCCGCCCGGATATCCTCGGACAAAACCATCCGACCTTGAGATAATTGCGGACATTCTTCTGGCCGCAGAAGAACCCCTGATCGTGACCGGCTATTATGGACGTAATCCGGACGCGGTGGTAAAACTCGTTGAGTTAGCGGAAATGATCGGCGCGCGCGTCCAGGGGGCTGATATCCGCGTCAACTTTCCAGTTTCACACCCGCTGTGCGTCCTGTCTTCACCGGACCGCGGCGCGGACAAACCTGCCCTGACGACAGCTGATGTTATTCTGGCTATCGATTACGATATGCACTACGCCGCGCCACCTCTTTCTCCGAAGGAAGATGCGCGGATCATCCATATCGATATCGACACAGCGAAGAAGGGGGTCTCGCTCTGGGACAGAAAACCGGAAATATCCGTGACAGGTCAGTCAAAGGACATCGTTCCGGAACTCACTGAGATACTCAAACGCCGCCTCACACCGGAAATAATGAACAAAATAAAACAACGTACCGAAGTTTACTCTTCGGAACACGACCGTCTTGTCGATGAATGGAAACGAACAGCGGAAGGTCACGCAGAGAGAACGCCGGTCTCCGCTCACTGGCTGAGCTACTGCATCAACAACGTCATCGATGACGATACCATCGTCGTCAACCAGACGATATCTCCGTCCTCGATCGTCACCCACCTCGTCCACCGTGACAGACCCGGTTCGCTGCTTTCCTGCGCAGGCGGCTGCATCGGCTGGGCGCCGGGAGCGGCGTTGGGCGTCAAACTGGCTGAACCGGACAGGACCGTTATCAGCCTGATGGGAGACGGCGCTTTCATTTACGGTTGTCCGGAAGCGACGCTGTGGGCGGCAAAAACCTATGAGGCCCCGTTCCTGGGCGTCATCTTCAACAACCGGGGTTACGGAGCTATCAAAGGACTGTTCCGGCGGAAGTACGAAGTTGAGAACATGGGCGCGGATATTTCGGCCCCACCGGACTATGCCGCCATCGCCCGGGCCTGCGGCGCCTTCGGGATGACGGTCAAGGAGCCAGCCGGGGTAGTACCTGCCCTGGAAGAATGTCTCGCTGAAGTCAGGCAGGGCCGTCCAGCCGTTCTCGATGTCTGGATAGACCCGGTCTAGTTATTACGGCATCGGGGACTTTTTAAGCTTGACGTTGGCCCAGACCTGCCGCACATCATCATAGGGGGCTGCCTCCGCACGGCATTCCTTATCTAGCAGCATCGTCACGCGTTTCTCACCGTAGGGAGGCCATTCCCCGATTACATTGCCGCCCGGCTTTCCCGTCCGTGCAAAGGAAAGCCATGCATCCTGGATGCAATCAGAAAGATGATCGGCGTCAGGCCCGGTCCCGCAGAACATCGGCTCCATATTACCGAACACGAAGCCAATTTCCAGGGCATGACATGCTCCGAGCGGCGGCCCGGCAGGATTCGTCCAGGTAAACAGGTAGCTGTAGGCGTCCGCACCGTTCTTTGTCTGCGCTTCTACGAGTTCGATAGCCGGCAGCCGGAACATCATATCGGTCTGAGTAGCGATCCACACTTCACGGTTCGTTCCTGACTGGCCTCGTTTCTTCAGATGAGTCCGGTAGGCATCGACAACAACCGGTATATCCTTATCTTCTAGGAACTCAGATAGTCGTCTGTACAGCGCTGCGTCATCCAGTTTGAAATCCGGCGGTTCCATCATGGCAAAAAGAGCGTATTCGTCCAGGTTGGTACCGGCGATAACGGCAACATCCTTCGAGTATCCCTTCTTCGCCATTTCGTTAGTCACGTCCGGGATGATGTCGCCGTCGATGACCGGAGCGATAGCGGTCAATTTTACAGCGTCTCCCGGCGCGGTCGGTTGCCTCATTTTCACGTCCGCGTCGAGTATCTGCTTCGGTGTCAGCTTGTACAAGGCTTCGGCATCATCGGCATCGATGCCGAGCGCTTTCAGGAATGCTTTACCGACCTCATCGGCCTGTTCCCGTGATATGGCCGTGCTGCCGACGCCGCTCTCCAAAATAGCTTTCTGGAAAAGGCCCTTCGCGGCCGGCATAGCCAGCAGGCATCCGATGCTCATGGCTCCTGCCGATTCCCCGAAGACGGTGACGTTAGACGGGTCACCGCCGAAAGCGGTGATATTTTCCTGCACCCATTTCAGCGCGGCCACCTGGTCGAGGAGTCCTTCATTTCCAGTGGCCGGTACTTTTCCTCTGCTAGCTTCCTTGAGGCGGAGAAAGCCAAGTTCGCCAAGGCGGTAATTGCAGGAAACGAACACGACATCCCCTTTTTCCACCAGGCTGGTAGTCCGGTAATTCTCCGCTGAGCCGGATCCCATGGTGAAAGCGCCGCCGTGTATCCAGAACATGACCGGCCGTTTTTTGTCATCCACCCCCGGCGTATAAACATTAAGGAATAGGCAATCTTCCGATTGCGGCTCCGGTTCAAGTTCCTCCATGCCTGGAAGAGGTACCACCCTGTCCGGTTGAATGGCGGTTGGCCCGTATTCTTTTGCAGAACGAATGCCCTGCCATGGTTTCACCGGCTGCGGCTGCATCCATCGCAAGGTGCCGACCGGCGGTTCAGCAAAAGGAATACCTTTGAACTGGAAAATGCCGTTTTCCTGCATGCCTTCCAGCATACCGGAGGCTATCTTGATGGTGATGGATTGTTCGTTCATAGTGCTCCTTTCCAGAAATCCGCCACTGTATCATACTGAAAAAGAAAAAGGGAACCGGCCGGTCCCCTCTCACCCGATTCCCGCTTAGTTATTTGTGTCAGGATTCCCGCCGCCAAACATTTCCGTCACATTTTCTGATATCCTGGCAGCACTGTACCTCAATTCCCGGATGAACTCATCGATCCTAGGCAGTATCCTGATATCCGGACCAATGATAGCGATGGCTGCGGGATACCGGTAATGGAAGACCGGGGCGGCGATTCCCAGCGCTCCGGGTACTTTTTCTCCGGCTGAGACTGCGTATCCCTGGACTTTGGCATCATTGACAAGCTTCACGAAGGTTTCCTTATTGACCACGGACTTGTCCGTGACCCTTTCAAGCGTAACCTGCTTCATGACGGTTCTCAGTTGTTCCGGCGTGAACTGGGAAAACAGTACTCTGACCGTGGCCCCGGTGAAAGTAGTTCCGATACGCCTGTTTTCCTGCGTGACGCGGAGATCGTGTTTGCTGGGAATCTCGCTGATGATGATGTTGTGGAGCGCCGGCATGATTGAAGCGTGGACGGTCTCACCCAGCAGTTCATTAAGCCTTTTCATTTCTCTGAGGGCACAGGTGACCAGACCGGCATGATCCAACTGAGAACCAGCAATGAGTGCCGTCATCAACGGCCCGAGATAATAGCGATGATCTCCGCTATTCTGACTGACCAGTCTCGCATCCTCCAACGCGTGGAGAAGCCGGTGTACCGTCGATTTGCTCAACCGGCAGCGTTCTGCGATATCCGTGAGTGTATCGGCACCGTCATGAAGAGAGTTAATCAGCTGTACTGCCCGTGATATACTTTTTACCGCGGGGTTTTTAGTGCGGCCCTGCTGCTCCAGGATGCCTGGTAAAACCGCGTTTCTTTTCGGCATACTTTATTGTACCTGTTGTAACCTGCCTTGACGGCCTGGGATTCGTAACCGGGGGGAGAAACCGGTGGTCCCTCCCCCTCCGGCTTTCTTTTATCCCATCATAATGATATTGCGCAGGGCCTTCCCCTGTACCACCGCATCGATGGCTTCATTGATCTGCTCGATTTTGTAGTGCTTGGTAATGAGCTCGTCCAGTTTCAGCTTCCCGGCCTGGTACAGAGCCACGAGTTTTGGTATATCCTGTTGAAGCGTAGCGGTGCCCATATAGCTTCCGGTGAGAACCCGTTCATCCTTGATAAAGGTGAAAGGCGCAAAATTAACCTGTTCGGAGAAATTGGGCAGACCGACCCAGACGGTCATTCCGCGCGGTCCGGTCATATCGACGCTTTGCTGCATGGCCTGTATCGCGCCCACGGTCACGAACACATATTCAGCGCCTCTCCCCCCGGTCAGTTTTTTGACGGCTTCAATAGGATCTACTTGGCTGCTGTTGATGACATGTGTCGCCCCAAAGGTTTTAGCGGCTTCCAGTTTAGCATCATTAATATCGACGGCAATGACCGGGTACGCTCCGCACAGCGCGGCGCCCTGGATCGCATTCAGACCGACACCCCCGGTTCCGACGATGACACAACTGCTGGCAATTTCTGGCCTGGCCCGCCAGACGACTGCACCGAAACCGGTGGTCACACCGCAGGCCAGCATGGACGCCCGGTCCAGGGGCATATCCGCAGGTATCTTCACGCATTGAGATTCATCCAGGATTGTGTATTCCGCAAACGAACCGATCAGGAAAGCCTGGTGAATGGATTCCCCTTTTTTATTCTTATAGGGAGATTTCGTATTTCTGGGCCAGTCCATTTCACACATATGAGGCCGTCCGGTCTGGCAAGGCAGGCATTTCCCGCAGGAAATAAGCAGTGAGGCGACCACGGGGTCTCCCGGTTTTACGCAGGTCACTTCTTTGCCGACCTCATCAACATATCCTGCAGATTCATGACCGACCACGATGGGGAACGGGAACGGCAGTTCGCCTTTGACCACATGGATATCGCTATGACAAACCGCGGTTGCCGCCAGTTTGACTTTAACCTCATGCGGTCCCGGTGGGTCTATGGACAGGTCTTCAATGACCAGCGGTTTCCCGGCTTCGTAGCAGACTGCTGCTTTCATACGGCCCTCCTTCAGTAGCCCTCTTTTTATCGATATCAGTGTAAGTTTACCCTGGAAAAAAGTCAACGTCGTACCGTATGACGGTACTTTCATGGTAGTATTGTATCAGCTAACCGACCCCCTGTTTGACATTGCTGTTTCCCTCCTTGAAAATAGAGAGACCGAATTTCTCAAGGAGGGCTATATGGACCAGACCATGCTTCAAATCGTCGCAACAGAGTGCGATCAGGACTGTGAAGAACGGTTCAATCAGTGGTACAATGACGTCCACGTTCCCATGTTGTTCAAGTACCCGGGGCTGAAAAAGGTTACCCGCTACCGCATCCTTGGAGAAGCTGAAGGTCAGCCCACGTACCTTGCCCTGTACGAATATGCAAGCCCGGCAGCGCTCGAAGGCATGCAGACCAGCGAGGAATTCAAAGCTGCCATGGAAGAAATGCAGCAGAGCTGGCCGTCCGGCGGTTTCGGCATCAAGTACGCCGTGGTATACGAGGGAATCAAGACCTGGGAAAGATAACCTTCCAAAATGAGAGGTTATTCCCTTGTGATTCTCCACACCGCCCGGTACTATAGTACTATCCGACGGACATGACGGTCCCGAAGGAGTACACGGTACGAGGAGGAAGCCTGGTAGAGACTATTCCCGGGCAATGCGGTGTTCATGCAGGCCGGAAGCTGGTGGGAATCATCCACGACGTTCAGGAAATGTACCGCGGAGAAGGTCTCGTTCGTCGTCCTGAGTGAACTGGACCTCGGGTTAACCATTCTAGCGGTTTACATGGGTTTCACGGAACTCAACCCGATCGTCGACTGGATGCTGAAAGTTCCGTTGGTCCTGCTGGTGGTAAAATGCATTCTGCCGGTCCTCGTCGCTTGGGCGATTCCCGGCAGATTGCTTTGGCCGTCCATCGTCCTGATGGCGCTGGTCGTCATCTGGAACGTGAAAGAACTAATAGTATTCCTTTTCTAAACTTACCTCGCCCCCACGAGCATGCCATCCACCGGTCCGATGGCGCCCATGGTTTCCAGATAGAGCCGGGCGGCGCTGACACGCAGGTGACGTGCGCTGTAGTCCGGGTCTGACTTCAGCTTGCTGTACATGCTGTTGAGATGGTGTTCCACCGTCTTGATATCGATGAACAACGTTCCCGCTATCGAAGCGTTCGTGTATCCTTGAGAAAGCAGGCTGAGTATCTCCAGTTCCCTGGTCGTTAACTGGTTGAGGAAGGGGCTTTCCGGTTTTCCGGCGAACAGAAAGGTGGCCAGAGGCGGGTCCAGGATCACCTGTCCCTGGCTGACGGCATTGATCGTCTGACAGAGATGATCGATCTTGTCCAGGGACTGTTTCATGAAGAGGGCCATGCCGCTGCCCCCGCTCATCGCCAGCCGCCTCAGTAGGTCCACATCCTGGGAACTGTACTGATTTATTAGAATGACGATGCCCATCCGGGGAAACTTATTCCTGGCTTCTTCAAGCCCTGAAATAAGGTCTGTATTGAGCGTTTTCACGCTCAGCAGCAGCACCTGGGGTCTGGCTTCCGTAATCTCCTCCACGAGGTATTCCGGTATACCGCCTTCCGCGATCCCCGCGATTTCAATGGATGCGTGCGCCGGTAAAAGGTACCGGTAGACTTCCCGGTATATTTCCTGTTCTTCGATCACGAAGAGTCTTACGGCGTTCGACTTTGTCTGTGACATGATGTTCAAGCCCCTTTTCTGTTTGTTCATCCCTGGTAGCACCCGCAATCGCCCATCCATTTTTATTAAGGCCGGACATGACGATTGACCATCTATGCCCTCTGGGTGCTGGCAACCATATTGAATTGTAGTGGACACGCATAAAGACAAGAATAAACAATCATAAACTTCTCATAAAGAAATCGTGAAAAAGTATATACATTTATGTTGCCGACCGGTAATGTGTTATTCATGCCTAGATTTTGACACCCCCGCCCTGAGGTGACAATACATACTACCCCTGAATTATTTACGGGGATTCCCCTCTTTCAGACCGGGGGTTTGCACCGGCTAACGATTAGGAACAACCTATATAACTATTGGTGATGCTCTCGTGTTCAGGCTGCTAAAAGCAACGGTACAGTAGTAGTTAGTATCTATGACCGGCACAGGAGGGATTCGTGATGCGGAAATTACTGTACCATTTTAAGGAACGTGAACAGGGTATCACGGGGATCGAGACCGCTATTATCCTCATCGCTTTCGTCATCGTTGCTTCCGTCTTCGCCTATGTCGTGCTTTCAGCCGGCCTGTTTTCCACTCAGGAAGCCAAGGAAGCCATTCACAGCGGTCTTGAAGAGGCCAAGGCGACTATAGAAATAAAAGGTAATATCTACGGGCGCATGGAATCCGCGGTTCTTAAGGAAGTCTACTTTACGATAGCCACCACCACCGGCGGCGACATGATAGATTTTACCGATACCAGTTCCGCCAACGGCTCCAACCTGGTCGTCATCTCTTACAGCGACGCCTACCAGATATTCCCCACGGTCAACTGGACAATGGAAAAACTTAACACGACTGCGCCGGACAACCTCCTTGATAAAAATGAATTATTCCTTATCACCGTGGATCTTACTTGCGTGAGTGCCAACGCCACCGCCGAGCAAATGCCGGGGCCTTATCATGAGTTCCGCCTGGAGGTCAAGCCGCCGGTCGGTGCGGTGCTTGTCCTGGAGCGTACTATTCCTGCCCGGGTAAATCAGATAGTCAATCTCTATTGAATACTCCATCGATGGGTTTGCCGTATAACCCGTCCCCATACTGCGGATAGGGATGTTCTAAATATGAAAAATAAATATGTTCAAACCGATAAAACGGCGATCGGGCAAGAGGAGGTGATCTAATAGCTGAAAGAAAGCCGATATGAAAAATGATCGTGGACCAACCCTTAAACCCATATCGAAACAGGAGGAACAATGTTAAAGAAATTCATCAACCGTGAGAAAGGTATTACGGGACTTGAAACCGC
>CAZPSP010000096.1:0-9828 GCA_964589285.1 uncultured Dehalococcoidaceae bacterium
AGCCTGTCCCAGTCCATCTTTTTCCCGGAGTGCTGTTCGAGGAAATCAACCATGCCGCGCAATTCCCCGGCGAGGTAGGTTTTCTCGTCGGAAGAAGCCTGGAAAGGACGGTCGATGAAATAGCCGGGGCAGTCGCAGAGTTCCATGATCATCTCGCCGCTTTTGGCGGTGTTATCGCAGACCATGTTGGACCACAGCATGGCATCCGGCCTCGGCAAGGCTTTCTGGGCAAAAGCGCCGGCGAGTCCGCGGTGCGGCGTGCATATTTCCGAGGCCAGCCCGAGGCTGGAACCGGCGGCGAGGATATCGGAGCACTCCCCGGTGAAGAGGGAGGTCATCCACGTCGTCGTTTCCGTGTGCATCGGGACGAGGCCCATGGCGTAAATAATCTCCGAGGGGAAGAACACCGTATGCGCGGCGATGAAGTCGCCGTTCTCTTTCGCGTCGAGGAGGCGAGTGAAATAGTCGATAAGCATCTGGTAATAGAGCACCTGGGACGGGCGGGCGTCCGGGTTGGCCGCCGTCATGCGCTTGATGAGTCGGCAGGCGCGGATAATGGACATGACCTTGTTAGGCGCTGGTGTCGTCATTTTTTCCTTGCCTCTATCATCTCCAGGAATGCCTGCACGCGGGTGGCGATCTGGCCGGAGCCGGACGTGCCGAACTCCAGGTCCAGCCCGAGCGTGGGAACGCCGATGTCCGAAAGGCGTTTGGTCAGCAGGGGAAGGTCATGGGCGTAGGGGACGCAATAGCGGACGATCTGGCTGACAACGCCGTCCACCTTGAACTCTTTGACATAATCGATGATGCGGTCGAAGCGCTCATCGGACGGGAACATGCGGGCGCAGGGGAAATTGTGCAGGTAGCGGTACGCGAGCGCTTCCTGGACGCTTGAAAATCCATCCAGGTTGACGAGATCGCCCCAGTAGCGGGTGCTGGTGCAGAGTTCGTCAGTGACGACGAGGCCGCCCTCGTTCTCGATGGAGGCGATGAACTCCGCGTTGGTCAGAACGCTGCCGGTGACCATGAGACGGGCGCGGCCGTGGTACCCGTTATCGGACGCGGCAAGTTCGTCGAGCAGCTCTTTCATCCACTCGTTGAAAAGCTCCTTGGGCATGCGGTAGCTGGCGTTGGAGACCTCCATGGTCTCCGCGCCGGTGATGGGCGGCGCGTCCTTCTTGCGGAAATCGTACAGCGCGCGGAGGAGACGGCGGGACTCGTTGTAGAGGAGGATTGACTCGCGGATATTTTCGTCCGGTATCTTTTCGCCGAGGAACTCTTCGAGGTGTTCCTGGAAGCGGCTGACCTCGGTGGTGTAGAGCTTCAAAGCGGCATCCGTGTATTTCCGCGGGACCGAGATAACGTGATGGAAAGGGGTGCCGATGTAGGTCCTCCAGACATCGAAGAGGCGGCGGGCGCCGTCGCAGGTAGAACCGCCGACCACGCCGTCGAGGAACTCATACTCGCCGCTGATGCCCATCTGGAAGCAGCTCCGGGAGAACGAGCAGTTGTTGACATAAAGATAGGCGTTGCCGTCGTCGAGATCGGTCTCTTTATCGTAACCGGTGATGCGGACCGGCAGGATGCCGGCGGCGTGGAGGATCTCTTCCGGTACGTAGGTGCAGAGCCACCCGAAGACCCTCTTCCCGCTCGCCTTGTGTTCATCTATCTGGGCGGTATGCGGGAACGTCCGGTTTATCTCCTTGAATTTTTCCAGGGTTCTCAGGCTGGTGCCTTTACCGGTTATTGCCATGTCTTTATACGGTATTCAATCGAGGCCTGTTGAGGCCCCGTTTCTGCTTTCATTTCTTGTTTTCCAGTATAACCAAGCCGGGTTCGGTTACGCAAACGGAGGGAGTACAATCCTACCCCACTTTCCTTTTCAAGGAAGTCGATAGACTCTTGTTGACGGACTTTGGTGGCAACTCCTTTTGACGCTAACGTAACTGTAAAAACCCTTCCCCCTCCCTTAGAAGGGAGGCGACAGCCTTGGTTATTCAATGCTTGGCGGCAACTCTGCTATTCAGTTTTTCCGATCGACGGGGTTACGGAATCTTCGCCCCGATAGAGTCGGAACTCAGAATGACAAATAGGCTCAGGAAATAAGGTACCCTCCGTCCACGACGATGAGCTGGCCGGTGATGTAGGAGGCCATGTCCGAGGCGAGGAAGAGGGCGACCCGGGCGATGTCGTCGGCGTCTCCGAGGCGGCCGAGGAGCATCCGGGACATGAAGCGTTTGAGTTCCTTACGGGCTTCCGCCGGCGATTCGGTAGTGCGGTTTTCCGGCGATACGCTGGAGGTAACGGCCTGCGTGAGAATGGCGCCGGGGGCGATGACGTTGACCCGGATATCATGTTTGCCTAACTCTTTAGCCAGGCTCTTCGTCAGCATGACCACGCCGGCCTTGGAGGCATCGTAGGCGGACATGCCGGTGGAAGACGGGTGCAGGGCTTCGATGGAGGCCAGGTTGATGATACAGCCGGGCTTGCCTGCCGCTTTCATGACATCGGCAGCGTACCGGGAGCAGAGAAACGTGCCGGTCAGGTTGACGTCCAATACTTTGCTAAAGTCCGCGGCGGTAGTCTCTTCCAGCGCCTTGCGGGGATAGATGCCGGCGTTGTTGACGAGGATATCGATGCCGCCGAGCACGTCCGCGGCGCACCGGACCATGCTCTTGACACTCTCCTCGTCGGCAACATCGCAGTAGCCGGAGCGGGCGCAGAAGCCCATCTCGATGAAATTGACGGCGGCGACGGCGGCTTCGCGTTCGTCGATGTCCGCGAGGAAAACGGCGGCCCCGGCTTCCATCAGCCTCATGGCGATGGCATGGCCGATGCCGGCGGCGCCGCCGGTGACGACAGCGGTCTTGCCCCGGAGGGAGGTGAGTTCCTGGATGGGCGTATAATCAGGCATACTTACCTTTGTTTCGATTGATGCGGATGCATCGGTTATCTATGTAATATTAAGAGGTCAAGGGTCAAAAGTCAAAGGTCAAAAGTAGTCTGGTCTGTGGATTTCTTGTTCGTCAACGAGTACCTTGGGCAGTCATCGAGATCGCCACGCCCGCCTCGGGCGGGCTCGCGATGACATTCCCCTGCCAGGTTGCCGTACTTACGGTGAAGGGGTACAATCAATGACAATGTACGTTTCATGAGGAGGTAACCATGGACCGCGAGCAATTCCTGGTTTACATCGGCCATTTCAACAACAAGCGTTACGATTCGCTAACGAGCTATTTCGCCGATGACGTCACGGTAGAGTACTTCGATGACGCCTACGGACCGTACGCTCCGGCAAAAACCCTGCACGGGCGGGAAGAATTCGTTGCCAACTACAAAGCCCTGCACGCCCACACCCGGGAGGTGCTGGAACTGGGCGATTTCATGACGCAGGGCAACCTGATGTTCGTGGAACTGTATACCGAGTTTCACACGTTCAAGGATGATCCGGCGGCTAGGTGGAAGAAGGGCGATATCACCATCATGACGAACTGGGTCCTGTACACCCTGGATGAGAACGACAAGATGAAACGGATACGCATCGCCCATTTCAGGAACAGCGACCCGAAAACGGCGAGATATTCCGCTGAATCGTAACCGCATATCATTGGTTTCTGTTTGATTTTGGTCGTTCGTAATAGTTGTCTTTGCGAGCGTAGCGAAGCAATCTCGATCTCCGAGATTGCCACAGGGCCTGAAGGCCCTTCGCAATGACATCGTCTTTCTCCATCGACCATTCAAATAGGACCAAATCGTTGCAACAGACCGTTTGCTGATGTAATATTAACGCGAAATTTGTACCGGGAAAGGAGTCCTAAGCATGGTCGTCAAAAAAGAGTTCGCCCATTTGATAAAGAACATGGTGGTCAAGGATGCCCCGGCGGGGCTGTACCCCGAAAAGCGTGTCTGGATGGAAGCCAAGGACCTGGAGGGTTTCAACGCCCACTTTTCCTTCGGTTATGTCAAGAAGCCGGTCACGTTCCATCCTATGGAAGGCGCTCTCGTCCATCCCTTCGACGAACTGCTCGTCTTCGAAGGCACGGACCTCTCCAGCATTTTGAAACTGCATGCCGAGGTCTCCATCGAACTCGGTGAAGAGCGGGAAGAATACACGTTCACCGATCCATCCGTGGTCCTCATCCCGGCCGGCACACCCCACGGACCCGCGAAGGTCAAGAGCCTGGACAGGCCGATCGCTCACTACAGCATCGGACTGGGACCGGAGTACAAGGCCGAAGCCATACCGGCTTCCAAGCTCGGGAAAACGACCAGAGGCACCAAATACCAGCACCTCATCAAGAAAATGATCACGACCGTAGATGATAAAGATGATGAAGGCCGCATGCCCGGCGTTATCGGCAAGGACGGTATCATGCGACCGGCGCAGTTCGGCGTGGGGCCCGGCAACGGCGACCAGATTGTCTGGCTGTACGGGCCGGACCTGGAGGGCTTCAAGGTCAACTTCACCTGGGGATTCTACAGCCAGTGCGGCAAGTGGCACCGCGGCGGTGAAGCTCACACTCATCCGGAGGCGGAAATCCTTTGCTTTGCCGGGTTCGATCCGGACGATCTGGAATACCTGGGCGCGGAACTGGAACTGGGCATGGGCCCGGATTATGAGCGGCACGTGTTCAACAAGTCCACCGTGGCTATCTGTCCGGAGGGGTTCCCGCACCTGCCGCTGATTACCCGCTGGGTGGACAAGCCGTACGCATTCTTCGTGATCTGTCTCAGCGGCGAACATGCTTCGCCGTGGGTTGAAGCTTAAAGCTAAAGTAGAGTCTCCGCTCGTCCTTCGACGGGCTCTGGATGAGCGGAGACATCCTTTACAAACCCACCCCGCCTCCCTTTCCGAAAGGGAGGCGATCACAAAAAGGAAGACGGACTTAATCTGCAATTCGGCGCGCGGCTCAAGGAGAGAACTTATCAAATACCGGAAATTTGGGACACTCGACTGGCAAATATCGGTGCTGGGGCTGGGGACGTCGTGCCTGCCGGCGGACGATGGCGAGGCAAGAGCGGTCATCCGGGCGGCGGTGGAGGGCGGCGTCAACTATATCGAATGCCGGTATAACGAGCCTGATGAGGAGGAGCGTATCTGCCGCCTCGCAGGTGACGCAGCCGGAGCGCCAACAAGGGTCTGCGTAAAGCTGCCAGCGCGTTTGAATATAACGCCGGGCGATATATCAGCGTTCATTGAAAAACGGACCGGATGGCTGCGGCGGGAGTCCATCGATTTACTCATGGTGGACGGCCTCGACCGGCATACATGGCCGGTAATCAAGGAATCCGGATTACTTTCAGGCATCGAAAAGATCAAGGCTGATGGGAAGGTCGGCGCGTGCGGGTTTTCTTTCCGGGACCAGTTTCTGTATTTGCGACAGGTCATCGACGGCTGTGAATGCTGGTCTTTCGCCGAATTTGGCTACAGTTTCATGGATGACGACCATCTCCCCGGCACGACCGGGCTGAGCTATGCCGCTCAAAAACGGCTGGCGATCATTGCTGCTGAGCCGCTCAAGGGTGGGAGGCTGGTCCGGAACGTGCCGGAAAACGTCTCCGATCTGTGGAATGCCGGCGGCGGCAAGTCCCTGGCGTCCCGGGCGTTGGATTGGGTCTGGCACCACGGCCAGGTCAGCACGGCGGTCGTCGATATGAGTTCTGTCGACGAAGTACGGGAGAACCTGGCCGCGGCTGATGAGGCTCGTGAGGGTTGTCTTTCCATCCGGGATGAAGTGCTTATCAGCCGGGTCCGGGACGCCTACCGGGGACGGCGGCCGGTGAACTGCGATACCTGCCGGGCGTGCATGCCGTGCCATAACGGCGTCGATGCCCCGCGTATCTTCGAGCTTTACAACGATGCCGTCATGTACGGGAACCTGGAAATACCGCGGCGGCTGTATGCCCTGGAAGGCCATGACATTTCGCGTTGCGATGGCTGCGGTTCCTGTGCCCGCGCCTGCGGGCGAAGCATCGACATCCCGGAGCGGATCAGGGACGCGGACCGGCTGCTCGGTGACGAGAACAGATAAGTCCATTCCTCAGTTCTCATCAAGTCACCCCTCAAAAGTACCATGTAACAAGCAGGTAATTACGTACGTTATGCACTGTGAAAAACAATTTTAGAGGGGTGGACATGAACACAAACATTTCCAGGAAACTACTGGCCGGTCTGGTAATTCTGGGGCTATTGATCCTCACGATCAGCGGCTGCGCCGGCACGACCATTCCGGCAACCACAACCACGACCACGGGGACAACGACCACAGCCGCAACGACAGCGACAACTACGCCAACAACCGCCGGCAGCGGAACAGCTACCGGAACGGTTGCGGTCTATGTTACGGATGCGCCGCCCGACGAGGAAATCACCGCGGTTGTCGTGACCGTCTCCGGCCTGCGGATACACCGCGCTGAAGCCGAACAGGAGCAGCAGGAGTCCGGCACCGGCAACCAGACCCAGGAACAGGAACAGCAATCGGGTGACGGCGGAGAATGGATAGACATTCCGATCGCCGGCAACATGACCTCTTTCGACCTGCTGCAGGTCAAGGATATCCAGGCGTTCTTCGGCAGCGCCAATGTGTCTGCTGGAAAATATACCCAGGTCAGGCTCGTCGTCGATGCCGCGCAGGTATCCACGGCGGACGGTCAGACCCGCGACGCCACGGTCAACAGTGGAGAGATCAAGATCGTCAGGCCGTTCGACATCGTCGAAGGGGAAACGACCGAACTGCTGCTGGACTTCGATGCCGGGCACTCGGTCATCTTCACCGGTAACGGTAAGGTCATGATCAAGCCGGTCATCAAGCTTTCCATCGACGCCAAGCACCAGGGGCAGCCGGATGACGACCAGGACAACGACGAGGATGATGACCAAGGGGATGACTGCTACTGCTTCAGCGTCTGCTGTGACGAATTTGAGGCTCAGAACGCCGTGACCGGGAATATTACCGTACCCCTCGGCGAACAGTTCGTGGTGACGCTTTGTTCAAATGCTTCGACGGGTTACCAGTGGAACGAGGAAGTACCGTTTTCCGTCAACGGGACGGTCGTCCAGACCAGCCACGAGTACATCGAGCCCGGCAGCCAGGAGAAAGGACAGGGACAAAAACAAAACCAGGTTGGTGAAGCAGGACTGGAGCAATGGACCTTTGAAACGCAAACCGCCGGGGAAACGGTGCTGTACTTCGAATACAGCCAGCCGTGGGAAGGCGGCGAAAAGGCAACCTGGACGCTCGAACTGACCGTCATCGTCCAGTAACACATACAAATTCCTTTCAGGCCCCGCCGAGGCGGGGCCTTTCTTTTTATTGAGTCCTTCTCTCGAACCGGATATACTTGGATTGATTTTTCCGACAGCGAGGAGGACTCATGCTGGTACTCGGTCTCAACGGCGCTTGGACGCTGCACCAAAAGGGCAAGTCCGAACCGATTCCAGCCACGGTGCCCGGCTGCGTGCATACCGACCTCCTGGCGGCTGGGCTCATCCCGGCCCCTTATTACCGGGACAATGAAAGCTCCCTGCAATGGATAGGGGAAACGGACTGGACATATACCCGGACATTCACGGTGGATGAAGAATTTCTGCAGTATGACAGGCTCATGCTCCGCTGTGAAGGACTCGATACGCTGGCGGCCGTCCTTGTGAACCGGCGGAAGGTGGCGGAAACAGACAATATGTTCCGTACCTGGGAGTTCGATGTCAGGGGCTGCCTCAAGTCCGGCGAGAACACCATTACTATCGTGTTCCGGTCCACCATTCCTTATGTCAAGCGGCGGCAGAAGGAACGGTACCTTCATGCCTGGAAAGGCCCGCTCGATGTCAAGGGTGGTAACTGGGTGCGCAAGGAACCCTGCAACTACGGCTGGGACTGGGGCCCGGTGCTCGTCACCTGCGGAATCTGGCGGAACATCAGCCTCATCGCGTTCAATACAGCGAGCCTGTCTAACGTTCATGTCCGGCAGCACCACCGGAACGGCGGCAGCGTCAGGCTGGATGTCAGCGTTGAGGCGGAGGTCGTTCAGAAGAAGCGACTGCGGGCGGAAATTGCGGTAAAGACCGGTGACCAGCAGGTGGCTGGGGGTGCGGTCAACCTCCGCAGCGGTAAAGGGAGCGCTTCGTTCATCATCGAGAGGCCGCGTCTCTGGTGGCCGAACGGACTCGGAGAACAGCACCTTTATGAAGTGTCCGTCCGTCTGATGGACGAAAAGGGTGAACTCGATGCGGCGGTGAAGAGGATAGGACTCAGGAAACTGGGGCTGCGGCGTATCAAAGACCGATGGGGGGAATCGTTCGGGTTTGCCGTCAACGGCGTGCCGTTCTTCGCCAAGGGGGCGAACTGGATACCGGCGGACACCTTCGTAACGCGGCTGACCGAGGCAGACTACCGGGACCTGCTGCAGAGCGCTGCGGACGCCAACATGAACATGCTGCGGATCTGGGGCGGCGGCATCTACGAGCCGGACGTGTTCTATGATATCTGCGATGAACTCGGCATCTGCGTGTGGCAGGACTTCATGTTCGCGTGTTCGGCGTACCCGGCTTTTGACAATGATTTTATGTCAAACGTGCGGGAAGAAGTCGCGGACAACGTCAAGCGGCTGCGGCACCACGCCTGCCTGGCGCTCTGGTGCGGGAACAACGAACTGGAACCGGCCCTGCTCGCGGATGAATGGGATGACGAGCACATGGGCTGGGAGGACTACAAGAAGCTTTTCGATGTGCTCATACCGGAAACGGTCAAGCTGCACGATCCGGATACGGCCTACTGGCCCTGCAGTCCCCATGTGCCGCATGACCGCAAGCGCTTTGCGGACGACCGCTGGGGTGACGCGCACCTCTGGCAGGTCTGGCACGGCAAACTGCCCTTCGAATGGTACCGGACGAGCAAGCACAGGTTCGTCAGCGAGTTCGGGTTCCAGTCCTTCCCCGGGCCGAAAACCGTTGAAGGGTACACGCTGCCGGAAGACAGGAACATCACGAGTTATGTTATGGAGCGCCATCAGCGCAGCCCCATCGGCAACACGACCATCATGACGTATTTGCTGGAATGGTTCCGGCTGCCGTCCGGTTTCAACCATACGCTGTGGCTCAGCCAGATACTGCAGGGCATCGGCATGAAGTACGCCGTCGAACACTGGCGGCGGAACATGCCGCGAACCATGGGCGCGCTTTACTGGCAGCTCAACGACTGCTGGCCGGTGGCGAGTTGGGCTTCCATCGATTATCACCATCGCTGGAAGGCGCTGCAATACCTGGCGAAGCGGTTCTATGCGCCGGTGCTGGTCTCCGCCTTAGAAGATACGGAAACGGGCATCATCGAGGTATGGGTCACGAGCGACCTGACGGAGCCGAAGATCGGAACGCTGAAATACACGGTGACCAGGGTAAATGGTGACATCGTCCGGGAGGGTGCACTTGAGATTGATATACCGCCTTTAAAGAGCCGGCGAGCAACGGTACTTGCCTTGAAAAAGGAACTTGAAGAATACGGTCAGCGAGACCTGATGGTCTGGCTGGAACTGGTCGCGGATGGGGAGGCGGTCTCTTCCGACACGGTGCTTTTCAGCCGTCCCAAGCACCTGGAACTAGTAGAACCGGGGATGGACGCGCGGGTACAGAAACAAGGCGAGCAAGTCACCGTCACTCTGAAAGCCGACAAACCGGCGCTCTGGGCCTGGCTGGAACTGGAAGGTGCGGACGCACGTTTTTCGGACAATTTCTTCCATTTACGGCACGGTAGGGAGGTGAAGGTGGCGATCCGCCCGTCGGAGAAGATGGACCTGACGGAGATCAGGGAGAGACTGAGGGTCAGGAGCCTGAGG